>JALGZR010000047.1 GCA_025774805.1 bacterium | reverse complement strand
AGGGCGGCCATCATCCGGTCGATTCGCGGATCGATCTTCTCGTCACTCATGGCTCTCGCCTCCTCACCCGAGCTCGGACCGGTCGATGCCCCGTTCCCGGAGCATCTTCCGGAGCCCTCGGAGCCCGTAGTAGATCCGGGTGCGGACCGTCGCGGCGGGGACCCCCATCATCTCCCCGATCTCCTCCGAATTGAATCCCTGGTACTCCCGCAGCAGAATGGACGTGCGCTGCTCGGACGGCAGCTCCGTCAGGAGCCCCCTCAGCAGCTCGCCCAAGTCCGCGGTCTCGGCCAGCTGCTCGGGGGAGACGGGACCGGGCCGATCCGCGAGACCCACGGCGTCCTCCGCCCCGCCCTCCTGGTAGGGCAGGATCTCCGCCCGGCTCCGGGGCGACCGGAAGCGATCTCGGCAGAGATTGAGAGCGATGTAGTGGATCCATGACTTGAACTTCCCTCCGTCCCGGAGCTTGCGGATGTTCGTGAACGCCTTGACCAGGGCCTCCTGGCAGACGTCCCGAGCGTCCTCGGCGTCCCCGAGTGTCCGCCGCACGAACCCGTAGAGGCTCGACTCCCAGCGGCCGGCCAGCAGGTTGAAGGCGTTCACGTCGCCTTCCTGGGTCAGGGAGACGAGCTCCGCATCGGTCATTCCGTGCAAACGATCCACCTCGGTGGAACCTCTCTCCTCTACCCGGTTTGGACGGGGACGGGGGGGGAAGTGTTCAAGGAAATCCCGGGAACTCACGGGAGGGTCCCTCCTCGAAAGGGCCGATCGGGCCGATCCCGGTAGGAGGAGAAGGGGAGAACCGGGCATTCGTCAAGGCCGAGGGGGAGGCGGCCTCCCCCCTCCGCCGGACGGGCCTCCGGGTCCGCCCGTCCTCGCCGGCCTCCCTCCCGCAGGAAACGGGCCCCGGAGGCGTCCTGCGGGCGAAAAGGGGCTGTTCCCCTTCTTTCAAGTACGGGGCGGCCGGGCGGGCGGTTTCGATTCTCGTGGCGCGTTCGCCGGCCCGTCGGCAAGCTAGCCTGCAATTCTCACCAGGCTCGTCACGAGGCTGGTGAGAATTGCAGGCTAGAACCGGTTCTGCCGCACTTTCGAGAGGTCTCGATGGGAGCGTCGCTCCGCCGCCGCGGCGGTCTTTGGCTCGCCTCCGCGATCGTCACCCTGGCCGCGGGCTGCGGTGGAGGCCGTCCCTCGACCGGATTCCCGACGCTCGGGGCGGTCGGGTGTCCGGGGACCCCCGGAGTGCCCTCGGACGGCTCGACCTTCACGGTCGGTCTGACCGACCGGGTGAACTTCCGGCACGCCCCGATCCCCGCGAACGACTCCGAGGCGATCCTGTTCCGACTTCTGTACGAGACCCTCGTCGAGGTGGACTGCGAGGGGAAGGCGCGTCCGGGGCTCGCCCGATCCTGGGAGATCGGCGAACGGGAGACCTGGACGTTCCTGCCGAGGGAGTCCTTCCGGTTCCATGGGGAGGTTCGACTCGCCGGCCGGCTCGGCCGGGGCGACCTCGGAGAACGGGAGCCGGTTCGGGAAGAGGAGGACCCCCGTCCCGAGCCGGGTCGCTGGCCGAGAAAGGCGATGCGCATCACCCTCACGGAGGGAGGCGCGGGATCGCTCCACGTCCACCCCTACTCCTCCCGGGACGACATCCTCTACCTCCTCGATCACCCGACCCTCTCCTTCGGCCACCGGGGTGTCTTCCGGATGGGACCGGAGCGGATCGGGCTCGGGACTCTGGGGGAGTTCTCCGGGGACGGGGACCGGACGGGCGCTTGGACCCTCCGGTGGTCACCGGCGAAGGGGGTCGCGGCGCCCGCTCCGGAGGAGATCCACTTCCGCGTCCTTCCCGGAACGGACCCCCGCGATCTGGCGGGAGCCGACGTCGATCTGATCCCGCTCCGAGATCGGGAGGCGATCGACTTCTTCGCGCGCACGACCGACTTCGTTCTGACGCCGATGCCCTTCACGCCGATCTATTTCCTGATCACGAGGGACGAGAACCTCTCCGCCCTCGCCGATGACGCCATGATCGAGGATCTCGCGCGGCGCGTGGTGCGCGCCGAGGGCCGGCCGGCGGAGACGATCTCCGCCATCCGGGTGTCGGGGCGCGACGGCGACCCCGGCGCGCCCGGCGGCGAGCCCGGCCGGCGCATCCTCTACCCCGAGCCTGACCGGGACGCCCGCGTGATCGCGGAGCGATTCGCGGCGCTCACCCCCGGCGGATCCGGACCGGTCGTGACCGGGCTCCGCCACCGAGCTTTCCATTCGTCGCTCCACGCCGGCAGTGACGCCGCCTACGTCCTGCCCGTCCGACTTCGAAACCCCCGACAGACCATTCTCCGGGAGGAGATCCTGAGCGCGGCGCCGTGGATCGTGGGGCGGGGAGGCACCGCAATTCCTCTCGTGGAGACGCGCGCCGTGCTGGCGACCCGACCCGGACTGGTCGGCATCGACTGCGGCTACGACGCGGTCCCCCGGTTGGAGCACGCGGGCTGGGAGCCCCGTTGGAGATGGCCGTGAAGCTGCGCGGACGCCTCCTGCTCGGATCGGTCCTGCTCGTGCTCGTGCCGCTCGCACTGTTCGCCGTGCTCATCCGGCAGCAGACGGCGAATCGTCTCCGCGACCAGTACACCCGTCGGATCGAGACCCTGGCGGACGGGATCGACCGGCAGGTCCGGAGCGACGCCCGGTTGCTGCGAGATCGTCTGCGGGCCCTGCGCGCGCGCATGGCCGACGACCACCGTCTCCGTATCGCCCTCGCCCAGGATGCCTCCGAGATTCCCGAAGTCCTCCTCGACTACGCGCCGGAGGCGATGACGCTTCTCGCGCTCGACTTTCTGCGGGTCCAGGACGAGACGGGACGCATCCTGAGCTCGGGGCACTTCCGCAACGAGTACGGCCGGGTGGACGCCGTATTGCCGGCGCGCCTCTCGCTCGCCTCCGACGAGCCGGTGCTGGTCCCCGCCCGGCGGCCGACCGGTCCCTTTCTGACCTTCGCGGTGCTCGATTCCCTTCGCGTGGGGAGCCGTGGGTTCCGGCTGATCGGAGGCCTGGAGATCGGCGCGGAGAAGCTCGCCTCGCTGGCCCCCGACCGGGAGCTCGTCGTGCTCCTGATCCACCCGGGGGGACTCCTGGCGCCGGAGGACCGTCCCGTCCCTCCGTTTCTCCGGGAGATCGACTCCTCCGCCCTCTCGCCCGACCTCACCGCACGCGAGGATCATCTCGTCCGGATGATCCGTCTCACCGCGGTCCCGTCTCGGCCGGAGGAGCCCGCTCCCTTCGATCGCGCGCATCTCGTCATCGTCCACTCGCTCGAACCGATGCGCTCGATCGTCCGCGGTCTCGATCTCTCCCTGGCCGTGGCCTGGTTCCTCGTCGCGGCCGGAACCCTCGCGGTGGCCTCGCGCGTCTCCACGCGGATCTCCCGTCCGCTGGAGGATCTCGCCGCACGGACGGCGGCGATCGACGTGGACCGACTCGATGTCGAGTTCGCCGCGGATCGTCGAGACGAAGTGGGGACGCTCTCCCGGTTCCTCGGGGAGATGACCCGTCGCCTCCGTTCCAGCGTCGTGCGGTTGCGGGATGCGGAACGACGCGCCACTCTCGGGGAGCTGGCCCGTCAGGTGAATCACGATCTGCGCAACGGCATCACTCCCCTCCGAAACGTCGTACGACATCTCGCGTCGGTCGCGGACGCGTCGCCGGAGGAGTTCTCGCGCGTCTACGGGGAGCGGCGGGGAACCTTGGACGCCGGACTGGACTACCTGGAGGAGCTCGCCTCGCACTACCGGAGGCTCTCCTCCCACCCCGCGCGACGACCTTGCGCCGCGGAGGTCGTCGTGCGTGAGGTGATCGCCGGCCGCACGCTGTCGGACGGCGGTCCGGTCGAGGTCGTGACCGCTCCCGGCCTTCCCGAGGTCGCGGTGGATCCGGTAGGCCTGCGGAGGATCGTGGAGAATCTCGTGGCCAACGCCTGCGAGAGCCTGGAGAGTGGCCGGGGGAGGGTCCGGGTCATCCTGGAACGAGCGGTTCTGGACGGCGAGGATGCCGTGCGCCTCGTCGTCGCCGACGACGGAGCCGGGATGTCGTCGGACGTGCGGGAGCGCATCTTCGATCCGTTCTACACGACGAAGGAGTCGGGGACGGGACTCGGGCTGGCGATCGTGCGCCGTCTCGTGTCCGACTTCGAGGGAACCGTCGAGGTCGAGAGCGAACCGGGCCGGGGGGCGATGTTCACGGTGACGATCCCGGCCTCGGTCCGCCGAAGCTCCGAGACCCCGTCCGGGGAGCCCGCGTCGGTTCCGGCCGATCCGCCGGCGACAGAGCGGACTCCGCCCGAGGAGGAGGGATGAGCCGGATCCTGATCGTCGAGGACGTGGCGGCGATGCGGGAGCAGTACGCCTACGACCTCCGTCGCCTGGGCGATCACACGACCCTGGAGGCCGCGAGCGTCGCCGAGGCGATCGACGTGCTCGCGTCGCATCCCGTCGACTGCGTGATCCTCGATCTCGAGATGCCGGGAGCGGACGGCTTTCAGCTTCTCCGGAGTCTCCAGGAGAGGGGTCCGGAGGTGCCGGTGATCGTGTACACGGGAACGGGGAGCTACGAGCGGTGCGTGCGGGCCGTGAAGCTCGGCGCCTACGGATTCCTCGACAAGGCCGAGCCGATGGAGCGCGTGCTGCAAGAGGTCGCGAGCGCTCTGGAACGCCACTCGCTCCGGCGGGAGGTGGCCACGCTCCGCCGGCGGCTCGACACGGAGTCCGCCCTGATCGGCGAGAGCCCGCCGATGGCGGCGCTGAGGGAGACGATCGCGAGACTGGCCCCGATCCCGAGCCCCGTGCTGATCGTCGGAGAGAGCGGCACGGGCAAGGAGCTGGTCGCGCGCGATCTCCACGCGCAGGGGGGGCGGGCCGACGGCTCCTTCCACGCCGTCAACTGCGCGGCTCTTCCCGAGGGTCTCGTCGAGAGCGAGCTGTTCGGGCACGAACGGGGTGCGTTCACGGGCGCCGACCGGACGCGCCCGGGTGCGTTCGAGCGGGCGAGCGGCGGTACGCTCCTGCTCGACGAGATCGGGGAGATGCCCCCGGCCGCGCAGGCGAAGCTGCTCCGGGTCCTGGAGGAGGAACGGACGACGCGCGTCGGGGGCGGCCGGCCGATCCCCGTCGACGCCCGCGTCCTCGCGGCGACGAATCGGGATCTCGACCACGAGGTGGCGGAGGGGAGATTCCGGGAGGATCTCCTCTTCCGGCTCAACGTGCACGTCGTCCTCGTGCCCCCGCTGCGCGATCGCCTCGACGACCTCCCGGCGTTGATCGCACACTTCCTGGGGTCGATCGCCGCGCGCTTCGGCGAGAGGCCGCGCGCGATGAGCCGGGAGGCGATCACTCGACTCGCCGCGAACGAGTGGAGACGCAACAACGTGCGCGAGCTCCGCAACGTCGTCGAGCGGATGGTCATCGCCACCCGGGACGAGACGATCGGCGAGGACGCGGTGCCCGCGGAGTACGCGGGACGATCGGCCGGCCGCGGCGGACTCCCCACGCGCGGATCGTTGAAGGAGCGCAAGGCGGCGGCGGAGCGCCGCATCGTGCGGGAGGCTCTCGACCGCAACGACTGGCACGTCACGCGCACCGCGGAGGAGCTCGGTCTCGCCGACCACGCCAGCCTGTCGAAGATCATGAAGCGGCTCGGCCTCCGGAGGACGTAGCCGCACGTCGGCCCCCGGCCCGTCCCGAGGCGGGCGGGAGACGCCGACGCGTCCCGGGCCCGGTGACCACGACGCGCCGTGTTCTCCCGAACACGATTCCTTCTCGCGGGCCGTCCCCTCCCCGGTCCCGATCCCGCGTCTCCCGGCGCAAACGCCTTCCCGCGCGGCGGTTGCCTCCGCCGTCGCGATCACACCCCCGAGTGGCCTCCTCCTTGCGTGAGCTCCCTTCCGTCGCCCTGGCCTGCACTCCTCACCGGGGTAGCCGCGACGCGAAACCGACTCTCTCTCGGAGGTGGATCATGGAATCCCGACACACTCGCTTGCGCAAAGAGAACGACACTCCCGCGATCCGTCGCGCTCTCGCGGTCTTCGGCATCGCGTTGGTCGCGGCCATCGGCCTCGGCGTTCTGATCCGGGCCGGGGACGCGGATCGAGCGCAGGAGGATCGTCCTCGCGTCTCGACCTCGACCCCCGCCGCCACGGCGCCTCCGGTTCGGAGCGCGCCGACCCGTGGACCGGTCGCGTCGAGCCCTCCCGCGGGGAGGGGAATCGCGGGACCCGCCGCGCCGACCGCCCGAGCCTCGGACGAGGATGCGGGCACTTCGGCTCTCGTGTCGTCGGACACCGAGCCGGTCTCCGCGAAGGAGGAGCCGGTCCTCGGTCCGGAGCTCCCCCCGGTCTCGTACGCGGAGGCGGAGGCCGCGTTTCTCGCGGGTGAGGACGAGAAAGCCGTCGCCCTCTTCTCCCGGTACGCGGCAGACCGTCCGGAAAACGTCTGGGGCCGGTACATGCTGGGAATCTCCCTGCGCCGCACGGGTGATCTGCAAAAGGCGGAGGAGGCGTTCCGGTCCGTGCTGGACGACGACGCGGATCACCTCAAGAGCCTCGTCAACCTCGGGCGGGTCCTGATCGACGCCGATCGTCCCGCCGAGGCGCTGCCCTGGCTCGAGCACGCCGTCGAGGTCGACCCGGCGTCGGTCGACGGCCACCGGGTTCTGGCCCGGGCCCTCCATTCGCTCGGCCGCCGGGAGGAGGCGCTCGCGACGTACGACCTCGCCCTCGGCATCGACTCGACCGATGCGTGGTCCCTGAACAACTCCGGTCTCGTGCTCATCGAGGAGGAGCGGTTCGAGGAGGCGGTGGAACGGCTCGAGCGGGCGTGCGCCGCGGAGAAGGGCGTCGCCTGCTTCCACAACAATCTCGGGATCGCCCGGGAACGGTCCGGAGATCGGCCGGGGGCGACGCGCGCGTATGCCGCGGCCCTCGCGATCGACGAGAGCTACGAGAAGGCCCGGATCAGCCTGGCCCGAGTGGAGAGTCTCGGCGAGCCGGCGGCAACGGACCCCGGGGCGGAGCTCGCGACGGAGTCCGTGACGGAGCCCGCGGCGGAGACGGAAGCGATCGCGATCGCTGCACCGGAGGAGGAGACCGTCCCGCCGAACGTGGAGCCCTGAGGCCGGTTCGGATGCGCCGCCGGAACGGGGTCGATCCCTCACGACGCGCTCTTCCCGCCATCTTCCCTCGCGCCCGTCCCGCCCCGCGGCGGGACGGGCCGGTTCGTGTCGGGGTTCGTGTCAGGGAATGTAAAGATGCGCGGAGCTTTCGAACGCTTTCGCGCGCTCCGGCGTCCCAGAAGTGAAGTGGAGCCGCCGGGGAGCCGGCGAGCTCGTCCACTCGAAAGACGGTGCCCGCCCCCGGGACCAGGAGTTCGCAGATGCGCCCCCATGCCCCGATCCGGTACAGCCGGCGTTGCGTTTCGGTTCTCTCGACCCTCGTCCCCCTCGTCGCCACCGTCCTTCTCACACCGGCATCCTCCGTGCTTGCGGGGTTCGCCGGATTCGAGCCGGTCCGTCGCGCGGACGGAAGCCTCCACGGGGACGCGAGCATCGGGGCGAAGGTCGGAGAGGCGCCCCGGCTCGCGGCGGCGCGAAACGAGGGGCCCCCGATTCGAGTCGACGGTCGCCTGGACGATCCGGGCTGGCGGCGGGCGGAGACGGCGCACGGCTTCCGCACGTGGCACCCGGATCGGGGCAAGGACCCTTCCGAGGAGACGACGTTCAAGGTCGTCTACGACGACCGGGCCGTGTACTTCGGGGTCGCGTGTCTGGAGACCGACGCGGCCAACATCTCGAGCTGCCTCTCCCGCCGGGACCGTATCCAGGACACCGACGTCATCTCGATCTACATCGACCCGTACCACGACCGTACGACGGGCTACAACTTCCGCGTCAATCCCGCCGGCGTTCAGGAGGACGCCTATCTCGTCAACGACCTCATGAACGACCAGGATCCTATCTCGTCAACGACCTCATGAACGACCAGGATCGCGACCGGGATTGGGACGCCGTCTGGCAGGCGGAGACCCACGCGGACGAGGACGGGTGGTATGCCGAGATTCGAATCCCGTTCTCGTCGATCCGGTACCGGCCCGCCGAGTCGATGACCTGGGGGCTCCAGGTCTACCGGTACATGCACCGTCGGGGCGAGGACACCGCCTGGGTCATCTGGGACCAGGAGACGAGCGGATTCGTGAGCCGCTTCGGGGAGCTGACCGACATCGAGGGCGTCCGGTCACCGCGGCAGCTCGAGGTCCTGCCGTACGTCGTCCAGCGCTCGACGGACCCCGCCGAGGAGGGTCTCGACGACGGGGTCGACAACTTCCAGAACTTCGGCGCGGACATCAAGTACGGGATCACCCCGGATCTGACCCTGAACGCGACGTTCCAGCCCGACTTCGGACAGGTCGAGGCCGATCCTGCGGTGTTGAACCTCTCCCCCTTCGAGACGTTCTTCGACGAGAAGCGGCCGTTCTTCGTCGAGGGAAACCGGTTCTTCCAGCAGCGCGACTTCAACATGTTCTATTCGCGCCGCATCGGAACCGGAGACGAGAACTCGCGAATCCGCTTCGCGGGAAAGATCACGGGCAAGACCGCCGGCAACGCCACGGTGGCGGCGCTCTACGCCTCGACGGACGTCACGAACCCCGGCCAGGCGTACAACTTTCTCCGGCGCGGAGAGCGCACGGCGCACTTCCTCGTGAGTCGCGTCGGAAAGGACTTCGCCGGGGGAAACCACCGGGTCCACCTGATGCAGACCGCCGTTCTGCGGAGCGCGGAACGCGAAGAGGAGGACGACGACGGTCTCGACTACCGGGACGGCTACACGACCGGGGTCGACTTCGACCTGAAGTTCCGGGATCGCACGTACGGAGTCACGGGCTCCTTCGTGGGCTCGGTCGTCGATCCTGCCCCGGTGGCCGGAGATCCCTTGGTCGGGCACTCCCCGCGCTACGGAACCGGCGGAGACGTGACGTTCCGGAAAAACGGCGGACGCATCCGAGGGGCGGCGTGGGGCCGATGGGAGGGGAATCACCTCGACCTCAACGACATGGGGTATCTCTCCTCGAACGACAACATCACGGCGGGAGCCTGGGTCGGCTGGCGCTACGTTCCGGGCGAGAACCCGCGTCTCAACAACGCGAATCTGAACTTCAACTTTCACCGGAGCTGGCTCTACGGCGGCGCCCGGGTCACGGAGGAGGAGACGGGCGCGCCTCTGTGGGACTACGGCCGGGGACATCCCCAGAATCTCGGGGGGAACGTCAACGGCTACTTCCAGTTCCGGAGCTACCGGGGGTTCTGGGGGGGGATCCGCCGGAGCGCGGAGCGCACCGACCGGTACATCACCCGCGGCGGACCCCTGATGACCCGACCCGCCGAGACCGGCCTCTGGTTCGGCGGGCACACGGACGGCCGGAAGCCGCTCTCCTTCAACGTCGGCGGCGACTATGTTACGGACGCCGCCGGAGGCTATTGGGTCGGAGGCCAGGTGGAGGCCGAATGGAACGCGAGCAACTCGACGAACCACTCCCTGGAGGTCGAGTACTGGGCCCGGGGGGAGAAGGCCGACTACCTCGACACGATGGACCGGGAGGACCCCGCCCTGGGAATCGGCGGATCGAGCTACGTCTTCGGCGACCTCGAGCAGAAGACGTTCGCCGTGACCCTGCGCTCGAACCTTCTGTTCAGCCGGAACCAGTCGCTCGAGCTCTACCTGCAGCCGTACCTGAGCGTGGGCGATTACACGAACGCTCGGGAGCTGGTCACGCCGAACTCGTACGAGCTCGTCCCTTACGACGCGGACGGCTTCCGGGCCCACGACTACGACTTTCTTTTTACCTCGGCCAACCTGAACCTCGTCTACCGGTACGAGTACCGTCCGGGCAGCACCTTATACCTCGTCTGGACCCACAGCCGCAGCGATTTCGAGGAGCGCGGCGACGGAGAAGACGCCTCGGCGTTCGACAATCGCCTCGACGCCCGGGACCTGGTTCGAGCCGAGGCGGAGAACGTCCTCCTGGCCAAGGTCACCTACTGGTTCTCCCTGTGAGGTCGGGTGAAACATTCGCCCCCTGCCTTACGTCCTCATACGCATGACCCCTGCCGGGACGGCCGCCCGGTGCGTCTTCCGCCGCCTACAGGAGAGCCCCCATGAGTTCCCGCCGGAAGCGATTCGTATTTTTCCCGCTGGGCGGCCTGCTCCTCGCCGCCCTCGTCGTCTTTCTGCTGGGCCAATTCGGGGTCCTGTCCCTCCCCTGGGGGCCGGGGGCATCCGACGCGGCCCTGGCCGCAGAGGGATCCGAGAACGGAGAAAAGAGCGACGGGGAGGACGACGAGGAGGAGATCATCCCGGTCCCGGTCGAGCTGGCGCGGGCGAGGGCCCGGCGGATCTCTGCCTTCTACCGTGCCTCTTCCTTCGTCGAGGCCCACCGGCACGTCGACCTCGTGGCCAAGATCCCCGGACGGGTGCAGAAGGTGAACGTCGAGGAGGGGGACTGGGTGAAGAGCGGGGACGTTCTGGCCGAGCTCGAGAACGCCCGGGAACGCATCCAGCTCCATCAGGCGGAGCTGCGGCGGGACGAACAGAGCCGGGAGCTGGAACGCCGCCGGTCGATGCTCGAGAAGAATCTCATCACCCAGGAGGAGTTCGACGGGTCGCGGTCGGCGTTCGACCTCTCGGTGGCCGATCAGGATCTGGGGAAGATCCGCGTCGAGGAGACGCTCATCCGCGCGCCGTTCGACGGCCAGGTCACCGACCGGAAGATCGTGCCCGGCCAGCACATCGAAATGTCCGAGGCCCTCTTCACGCTCGTCGACCTCGAGCCGCTGCGGATCCGGATCCATCTGCCGGAGGTCATCGCCCGGAAGATCGGGGTCGGCGATCGCGTGCAGGTCCGGGCGGAGGCGCTCGACGCCCCGGTCGAGGCCGCGGTCGAGCGCATCTCCCCCGTCGTCGACCCGATGACGAGCACGGTCCGCCTGACGCTCCTCGTCCGGGAAGGAGCGGAGGATCTGAGGGTCGGGGGGTTCGTCAAGGTCCGGATCACGACGGACACGCACACGGAGGCCCTCTCGATCCCCAAGATCGCCCTCGTCGAGGAGGGGGGGCTGCGGTCGGTGTTCGTGGCGGACGCGGACAGCGTCAAGAAGATCGAGGTCCGGACCGGTCTCTGGGACGAGAGCCACGTGGAGATCCTCGATGGGATCGAGGAGGGGGCCTACGTCGTGTCCCTCGGCCAGGGGGGGCTGCGCACCGGAAGCCGTATCGACGTCCTCAACGCCCGCGCGGTCGGCTGGGTCTCCCCCGCTCCCGAGGGTGAGGACGGAAGCGAGGAGCAGGAGAGCGAGGACGGCGGCGCCCTCGTCGCCGAGAACGACTCCGCCGAAGAGCTCGAGCCGGCCGACGACGAGGACGCGGGCGCCGCTTCATGAGAAAGGTCGTCCCCTTCGCCGTCTCCCATCCCGTCACGGTGTCGATGGCCACCGTGGCGGCGGTGGTCTTCGGCCTCGTCGCGCTGGCCCGGCTCGACGTTCGGCTTCTCCCCGAGATCCGCTACCCGAGCCTGACGATCCAGACCGAGTATCCGAACACGGCCCCTCTCGACGTCGAGAACCTCGTGACCCGGCCGCTCGAGGAGGCCGTCGGAGTCATCCCCGGACTCCGCAAGGTCCACTCGATCAGTCAGGCCGGCCTCTCCCAGGTCACCCTCGAGTTCGACTGGTCGACGGACATGGATTTCGCGGGTCTCGACGTGCGGGAGAAGATCGACCTCGTCACTCTGCCCGAGGACTCGCGCCCGCCCCTCCTCCTCAAGTACGACCCGGCCCTCGACCCGATCCTCCGCATCGGACTCTGGGGCCGGGCCCCCCTCGTATCGGTCCGGAACGTCGCGGAGGACGTGCTCAAGAAGGAGATCGAGTCGCTCGCGGGGGTCGCCGCCGCGAAGGTCGCCGGGGGGCTCGAGGAGGAGATCCTCGTCCAGGTGGACGAGGCGCGGCTCGCCGGCCTCGGGATCTCGATCCTGGAGGTCAACGACGCGCTCGCGCGGGAGAACGTGAACGCGTCCGGGGGCCGGCTCCGGGATCGAAACGCCGAGTACCTCGTCCGGACGCTCAGCCGATTCGAGGAGCTCGAGGAGATCCTCGATGTCTCGGTCGCCGTTCGCGGTGGGCAGCCGATCAAGCTCGCCGACGTGGCCGAGGTCCACCGGGGACACAAGGAGCGCTCGACGATCACGCACGTCAACGGCAGGGAGAGCGTCGAGATCGCGATCTTCAAGGAGGGAGACGAGAACATCGTCGAGATCGCGAATCGCGTGCGCCGGCACCTCGACCGCATCGGCGATCAGCTTCCCGAGGGAATCGAGCTCGAGGTCCTGTTCGATCAGTCCGTCTTCATCTCCCAGGCGGTGCGCGAGGTGAGGAACAACGCGTTCCTCGGCGGGGTCCTGGCGATTCTCGTGCTCTACCTCTTTCTGAGGAACTTCCGAAGCACGGTCATCATCGGCCTGTCGATCCCGATCTCGATCGTGGCGACGTTCATCCTCATGTACACGCGGGGGGTCTCGCTCAACGTGATGTCCCTGGGCGGGCTGGCTCTCGGGGTCGGGATGCTCGTCGACAACTCGATCGTCGTGCTCGAGTCCATCCACCGGCGCCGCACCGAGCTCACGGAGGGCGAAGGTCCCGAGGGGGAGGAGAAGGCGATCACCCGCGGCGCGGGCGAGGTCGCGGGGGCGGTGACGGCGTCCACCCTGACCACCGTCGCCGTCTTCGTGCCGATCGTCTTCGTCGTGGAGGGCGTGTCGGGCCAGATCTTCCGGGATCAGGCGCTCACGGTGACCTTTTCCCTTCTCGTGTCCCTCCTCGTGGCGCTGACCTTCACCCCCATGTTCGCGGCGATCGGCCGGCGGCGCGCGGAGCGGGACGGGAGCGACGGCCGAGGCGCGGAGGCCGGGACGCTCCCGGGGAGCTGGAAGGAGCTCATCTCCGACGGGCGCGGTCCCCGCTGGCTCCGGGGAGCGGCCCCGTTTCTTTTCGTGGGGGTTCCGGTCGCGGTCTACCGGTTCGTCGCCCGGATCTTCCGGTTCGTCGGCCGCCTCGCGGGCCGGGCGATGCACCCGGCGATCTGGACGTTCGAGAAGACGTTCCCTCGGACGGTCACGGCGTACGACCGGCTCCTGCGCGGCTCGCTCGCCAGGCGCGGGCTCGTCCTGGCCGGGGTCGCGGCGCTGACCGTCGCGACCGGGCTCCTCCTCGGCGTCCTCGGAACCGAGCTCATTCCGCCCCTCTCCCAGGGCCAGCTCACGCTCGCGCTCGAGCTCCCCGAGGGCACCCCCCTCAGCCGGACCGAGCGCGCGGTCGCCCGCATCGGCCGGGAGCTGAGAGAGATCGACGGGATCGAGCTTCTCTCCGCGAACGTCGGGCTCACCCAGGAAGGCGGAGGAACGTTCGCGCGCCAGAAGGAGAGCCGGGCGGACGTGCACCTGAGGCTCGCCTCGGCCTCCCGCGAGCTCGAGGCGCGGGTTCTCGAGGACGTGCGGAAGGTCTTCTCGAATCATCCCGAGGTGGCTCTGAAGGTTCGCCGCCCCGCTCTCCTCACCTTCAACACGCCCGTGGAGGTCGACGTCTACGGCTACGAGCTCGGTGCTCTGATGTCGACGGCGGACCGCGTCGCCTCGGAGATGGAGAGCGTGGCGGGGCTGCGCGACGTGCGTCTCGCGATGGTGCCGGGATCGCCGGAGGTGCGCGTGACGTTCGACCGGGACAAGCTGAACCGTCTCGGGCTCCGTCTCTCCGACGTCGCTCGGACCGTGCGCGGCAAGGTGAGGGGGCAGGTGGCGAGCCAGTTCCGGGATCAGGAGAAGCACATCGACATCCGCGTCCAGAACGACCCCGACCAGCGGAACACGATGAGCGCGATCCGCGACCTGATCGTGGCCGAGCGGAACGGGATCCCGATCCGGCTCGGCTCGATCGCGGGGATGGAGATCGTCCAGGGTCCGGCGGAGATCCACCGGCTCGAGCGGAAACGGGTCGCGATCGTCTCGGCGAACCTCGCGGGGCGCGATCTCGGAAGCGTCACGGAGGAGCTCGAGGGAAAACTCCGCGGGCTCGTCCTCCCCGCCAACGTGCACGCGGAGATCGGGGGCCAGAACGAGGAGATGCAGAGATCCTTCCGGTCGCTTCAGATGGCGATCCTGCTGGCGGTGTTCCTCGTCTACCTCGTCATGGCGTCCCAGTTCGAGTCGTTCCTCTATCCCTTCATCATCATGTTCACCGTGCCGCTCGCGCTCATGGGCGCGGTGATCGGGCTCGCGGTCACGGGGACCGCGCTCTCCGTGATCGCGGCGATCGGGGGGATCATGCTGGCGGGCATCGTGGTGAACAACGGGATCGTCCTGGTCGACCGCATCAATCAGCTCCGCCGCCGGCGCCTCGAGCTGCACGACGCCGTGATGCAGGCGGGACGGGAGCGGTTCCGCCCGATCCTGATGACGACGGCGACGACGGTGCTCGGCCTCCTTCCCATGGCCCTCGGCATCGGGGACGGCGCGGAGCTGCGGGCGCCGCTCGCGATCACCGTGATCTCGGGATTGCTGCTCGCGACGGTCCTCACCCTCGTCGTCGTTCCCGTCACGTACACGCTCCTGACCCCCGGCTCGGGGGCGCTCGGTCGGTCCCCGGCGGGACGGCGCGCACGGGACCCGAGAGTGGAAGCGGGGTCGGCCGGTCTGGGCGGGGCGGGGTCGGCCGGTCTGGATGGAACGGCGCCGGCCGGCCGGGGCGCCGGCGCGGGAGGCTGAGATGTGGTTGACGCGCCTCTCCCTTCGCCGGCCCGTCACGCTCGTCATGGGTCTGACGACCGTCGTGATCCTCGGGCTCGTCTCGTTCGGGCGGCTCCCCCTCGCCTTTCTCCCCCGGGTCGAGTTCCCGTTCATCGGCATCTACGTCCCCTACCCCAACGGGATCCCCAGCCAGATCGAGCGGGAGATCGCCCGCCCCCTGGAGGAGATCCTCGCGACTCTCGGGGGGATTCAGAGCTTCTTCAGCGAGAGTGACGAGGAGGGCACCTTCGTCGGCGTCGAGTTCGACTGGGGACGGGAAGTCAACGTGCTCCGGATGGAGGTCCAGGAGAAGGTCGACCAGATTCGCGGGGAGCTTCCCTCCGACGTCCGGCAGATCTTCCTGTTCACGTTCGACTCGAACGACATTCCGGTCGTCCAGGGGAGAATCTCGGCGAAGGGGCGGGACCTCTCGGAGAGCTGGGACCTCATCGAGCAGAAGATCCGGATCCCGCTCCAGCAGATCCCGGGGGTGGGTCGCTGCGAGATCGGGGGGGTGAACCCCACGGTGGGGGCGATCTACCTTCGCCTGGACAAGATCAAGGAGCACTCGGTCGACGTCGGGCGGCTCTTCGACGATCTCGCGGCCGCGAACGTCAACCTCACCGTCGGCCGCGTCACCGACGGGGGTCTTCGGTACGATCTCCGGGCGGTCTCGGGCATCGAGAACATGCGCGAGCTCGGCGAGCTGCCCGTCGACGAGCGGGGGCTGCGGTTGAAGGACGTCGCCGAGCTCGTCTACGCGGCCCCGGCTCCCTCGTACGGGCGCCATCTGAACGGCGAGTTCGCGATCGCCTTCTGGATCCAGAAGGCCTCCGGACACAACACGGTCGAGGTGTGCCGGGCGGTCGAGCGGAGGCTCGAGGAGATCAACCGGGATCCCGCGCTCCGGGGCATCAACTGCTTCACCTTCTTCAACCAGGCCGACCAGATCACGAACTCCCTCGCCGGGCTCTGGAAGGCCGGGCTCTTCGGCTCGGTCTTGGCGATGACGATTCTCTTCGTCTTCCTCCGAAAGGTCGGACTCACGCTTCTGGTCTCCCTCTCCATCCCGATCTCGATCCTGGGGACGGGGGTCTTTCTCTACCTGAGCGGGGGCACTCTCAACGTGCTCACGATGATGGGACTGATGCTCGGAATCGGGATGCTCGTGGACAACGCCGTCGTCGTGCTCGAGTCGATCCACCGCCGCCGCAACCTGGGCGCCTCGCCCGTGGCGGCGGCGCTGCGGGGCACGAGAGACGTGGGCCGGGCCATCGTGGCGTCCACGCTCACGACGATCATCGTCTTCGCTCCGATCATAGTCACGAAGGCCGACGAGCTCGCGGTCTGGCTGGGCGAGGTGGGGGTCGCGATCAGCGTGACGATCGTCTGCTCCCTCCTCATCAGCCTGACCGTCATCCCCTCCCTGTCCGTCTTCCTCGCCCGGGACAACGGGGAGAGCCGGGAGCCGGGGTGGATCGGAGCCGTCCGGGCCCGTTACGTCCGGATTCTGGGCTGGACGGCCATCCGCCACCCCTACGTCACCGGTTTCGCCATCGTTCCCGCGGTCCTCGCGGTCACGGCGACATTGATGGTCGTGACGGGATTCAAGCCGGACGACAGCGGCGACGAGGGAATGCGCCACGAGCGACTCTACGTCGACCTCGAGTACACCGGCCCGGTCGACCGGAAGACGTCGCAACGCTACGTCGAGGTCGTGGAAGAGTATCTCGAGACCCGCCGGGAGGATCTCGGGATCCGCGACATCTACTCCTACTTCGCCGCGGACGTGGCCGGGATCGCGGTCATGTTCGAGCAGGGAGTCATCGACACGGAGTTCCTGCGCAAGACCCGGGAGGACCTGCGGGAGAATCTCCCGGTGCAGGCGGGGGCGGAATACGTCTTCGGGGACGAGGAGGGAAACGACTCGGGGGCGAAGCGATTCAGCGTGACGGTCTCGGGCGAGGACACCGAGTTGTTGAATCGGCTCGTCGAGGACGCCCGCCGGCGTCTCGCCTCCCTCGAGGGCGTCACCGACGTCACGAGCGAGGCGGATCGGGGTCATCCGGAGATCCGGGTCACGGTGAATCCCGAGAGGGCGGCCCAGTTCGGGATTCGCGCCGAGGAGATCGGCCAGGTCCTCGCGTTGACCTACCGGGGAATGAACCTCCCCCGTCTCAATACGGGAGACAAGGAGATCGACCTGTCGATCTCCCTTCTTCCGGACGACACGGAATCGATCGAGAATCTCCGCTCACTGACGATCGCGATCGAGAACGGCGCTCCGGTCCTCCTCGGGCAGGTGGCCGACTTCTACTTCGAGCGAAGCCCCCAGGAGATCCGCCGGGTCGATCAGAAGACCGGTATCTCGCTCAACGCCTCGTACGACGGAGAGCGACTCGACGACTGCCTCGAGCGGGTCGAGACGGTCCTGAACGACATGGACATGCCGTTCGGCTACACCTGGAACTTCGGCGAGCGCATCCAGCGCTCCCGCGAGCGGCAGTCGGAGATGGGCATCAACCTCATTCTCGCCCTCTTCTGCGTCTTTTTCGTCATGGCGAGCCTCTTCGAGTCCCTCATTCATCCCGGCGTCGTCATGGGATGCGTTCCGTTCGCGTTCCTGGGCACCTTCTGGCTGATGATGGCCACGTCCACCCCGTTCAACCTGCTCGCCATGATCGGAATGGTCATCCTCATCGGCATCGTCGTGAACAACGGAATCGTCCTCGTCGACCACATCAACCAGCACCGGCGCCTCGGCCGGTCCATGGACGACGCGATCCTGGTCGGCGGCGCAGAGCGCCTCCGTCCCATCCTCATGACGGCCGGCACGACGATTCTCGGCCTGCTTCCCCTCGCCCTGTTCCGCGACACGCACATCGGGGACGCCGAGTACTACCCCATGGCGCGCGCCATCATCGGAGGGCTGCTCTCGAGCACCCTGCTCACGCTGATCGTCATGCCGACCTACTACCGGATCGCGAACGGGTGGATCGCGAATCTCCGGGCGTGCGCCCGCGCGGCACGGGTGCGGACGATGGAGGTCGCGAGGCGCACCCGCCCCACCCCGGAGGTCCCGGAGGCGCCGTGAGAGCGGTCCGGCCGGACCGTACGCACGCCGGTCGGTCGGACGGATCGCGCCCGGATCAGCGATACCGGATCAGCGATAGAGGGTCTTGACCCGCGCCCAGCTCACCGGGCCGTTCGGCTCCTCCGCGCTCGTCGGCGGCTCGGTGACCACGATCACTCCGGTCATGCCGAAGAGGCGGTGCGGGCGGCAGAAGTAGGGCACGGTCCCCGCGTCGTTGAACGTGAAGGAGAACAGCGGGTTCATCGAGTTCAGCGGTGCGTCGAAGAGCGTGCCGACTTCCGGATCGTCCAGGTCCACGCCGTTCGTCACGGTGTGGCTGCCAATGCTCCAGATCCATTCCACCGTATCGCCGACGGCGATCTCGATCGAGTCCGGCTGAAACGAGGTTCCGACCTGGTTCACGGAGTGCGTGGCGGCGGGGGCGGCGGCCGGGATCGTGACGAGGAGAGCGGTCAGGGATACGAGAACGGGGAGAACGGTCTTCTTCGGCATGGGGATCACTCCGGCGTCGAGAACATCGAGAGTGGGGCGAAGGGTGAAAATGGCTCGAGGACAGGCCCGGGGACGCTCACCGGGTCGGTCCGATGCCTCTCCTTCGAGATCCGGGGCCGGACGTGACAGCCGACGGTGACGCTCGATTCACTCCCGCCTTCCGACGAAGAGCCCCCGGCCGGGAGTCAGCCCCTCCTCCCGGTAGGCGAGGGGGATCCCGGCGTCGCGGAAGACCGACTCGAGGAGCGGGTAGGGGCAGAACCAGAGCTCGTGACGCTCCCCGAAGGACTCGATGGAGCCGTCCCGCCGCGCGACGAGCCAGCGGAAGTCGATGACCGCCACGTCGTCCCGGATGCCGGAGACCGCCGCGCGGGCGACCTTGAGGTCCTCGCTCTCGTAGGTGTGGAGGTGGGGGGTCCCCTCCCGGTACGCCTCCCGCGAGAGCCAGGGTTCGAGGATGACGACTCCCCCCGGGCGGACGGCGCCCGCGAACGCGCGGGCCCCGCGGCGCAACGCCTTCTTCCCGTGAAGGTAGCCGATCGAGGAGAAGAGACAGAGCAGGGCATCGAACGACTTCTCGACCGAGAACTCCTCCATGTCCGCTTCGAGCAGAAGTGCGGTGGGGAGCTTCTTTCGGGCGATCGCGAGCATCGCCGGGTTGAGGTCCAGGCCGGCGACGGCGTAACGCCGGGCGAGGGTCGCGAGGTGCTCGCCGGTTCCGCACGCGACGTCCAGGACTCGGGAGCCGGGCGGCACTCCCTCCTCCGTCAAGATCGCGGCGATCCGATCGGCCTCGGCCCGGTAGTCCTTTCCGGAGTAGATGAGGTCGTAGAGTCCCGCGCGATCTCCGTAGAGCTCTTCGGTCACGATCACATTTCCGTCGCGGTGTCGGTCGCGGTGAGACTGTCCTGGGTCTCGCCGTTCTGGAACCGCATCCAGCGCTCCTTCTCGCGGCGGACGTCTTCGGGGTCGGGACGGACGACCCGGGAGCTGATCACGAGGGCCAGGCCGATCAGCACGAACATCATCCCCCCCGCCCACTGTCCCGGCTCCTGCACGTCCTCGAGCACGACGAGCATGATCGAGAGCGCGGCGCCGAATCCGGCCGAGATGAGCCCCCAGATCATGAGAAGCTGCGAGCGCCGGAGCTGCCGCACCTCGGAGAAGTCCTTTCCGAAACGGGTCAGGACCTCGGGAGGAAGCGACGGAGGCGCGATCTCCTTCGGATCGACGCCCCGCTCGATCGCGGCGATCCGTTCGCGCTGAGCGAGCTCCAGGAGCTTCTGGCGGTGGTGGGACTTGATGATCCCCGCGGTGATCCCTCCGATGATCGCCACCAGGGGGATCAGCAGCATCGCGAGCAGAGCGGCGAAGTCGAAGATCGAATCCATGGCGTGCTAGACTCCTTTCCGGGCCCGACGTCCCGATCGAGGTCGCAGTGGGTGCTCCTGCCCTCTGGGACCGGTGGGGCTTCGGGTCCGGTTTCGCCTTTTTTTCGATCTCGGCGGTTTTCCTGCAACCGGACCCCGGACCTCGCCCGTCCATACCGATATGGAAGCCTCTCTCGCCGCCACGCTCGCTCCGCTCGTGCGATCCGGACTCGAGACCTCGACCGGCGTCCGCTCCGAGGAAGAGGAGGCCGTCTGGATCCGACGGGCGCAGGGGGGCGACCCGGAGGCGTTCCGGCGCCTGGTCGATCGCCACCGGGATGCCGTGGTCGAGACCGCGCGGCGCATCGTCCGGTCGCGGGAAGAGGCGGAGGAGGTCGCCCAGGACGCGTTCGTGCGGGCGTGGCGGGCTCTTCCCGGATTCCGGGAGGAGGCGCGCTTCTCCACGTGGCTCTATCGCATCGTGACCCGCCGCGCGATCGACGTCGCGAACACCCTGCGCCGACGGCCGGAGAGAATGATCGCCGGCGACCCCGGAGCCCTGGAGAACCTGGCGGCGCCGGCGCGCCGCGGGCTTCCGCCGACCGATCTGACGCGGCTGGAGCGGATCCTCGCAGAGCTGCCCCCGGTGCGGAGAGCGATCGTGACGCTCTTCTATCTGCGGGATCAGTCGATCGAGGAGATCGCCGGCATCGTGGATCTACCCCCCGGTACGGTGAAGAGTCACCTGTACCGTTCGCGGTCGATCCTCCGGCGGTCCTGGTTGCGGCACACGCGCCGGGAGGGACCTCGTGGACTGTAGCCGTTTCGAGGAGTGGCTCGATCGGGGCCGACCCCGGAGCGTCGCCCCGGATGCGCTCGCCCACGCGGAGTCCTGCGGGCGATGCTCCGAGGAGCTCGAGGCGGCCCGGGCGCTGGACGACGTCCTGACGCAGCGCTTCGCCAGCGCCCCCGCCTCCTTCACCGATCGGGTCCTCGAGCGCCTTCCCCGCCGGGCGACGGAGGATCCGATCGTCACGCTGGCCGACGGTGATCCGATGCTCCCATGGTGGGTCGGCGCGCTGCTCGAGCCTCCGGTCCTCGGCGCTCTCGCGCTCGCTTCGGTTCTCTTCCTCTGGGGGCCTTCACTCCGTGCGGCCGGGGCCGACCTGCTCGCGGCGATCGCGTCCGGAGCCTTCCCCGGCCCCTCGCTCGGAACGCTGCTCTCACCGGGAACCCCGGTGATGGTCACCGCGGCGCTGTCCGCGGCGACTCTCTTCACCGCCGCCGGCGCCGTCTATCTCGTCTACCGCGCCGGAGTCTCGCTGGGGAGCTTCCTGTTCTCCCGTCTCCTCGCCTGAGAGCCCGTCGTCCGAAGTCCCGCCGGGGGCGCCTCAGCGCCCCTCCTCCGCCTCGCGCTGCTGGATCATCTCCCGGAGGATGCGCAGGCGCTGCCGGGTGAGGAGGTGGTTGGGGTCGACCGCGAGCGCCCTCTCGAGGGGACGGATCGCCTCCTCGAGACGTCCCGTGTTTCCCAGAGCGCCGGCAAAGTTGTAGAGGGCCGTGACGTGGTCCGGATCGATGTCGAGCGCTTTCTCGTACGCGGCCAACGCCTCCGAGAAGCGGCCCTGTTCGGTGCACAGATTCCCCAGATGGACGTGCGCCTCGATGTATTCGGACCCGACCCGGACCGCCTCCCGGAAGGCCGCCTCCGCCCCCGCGAGATCTCCCGCCTTCTGGAGGGCGTTTCCCAGGTGGAAGTGAGCCTCGGGAAGGTAGGGATCCGAGTCCCGCGCCTCTCGGAAGGCCTCGATCGCCTCGTCGTAGCGTCCCGCCAGGTCGAGAGCGATGCCGAGATTGACGCGGAACACGGCGTCGTCGGGCACGAGCTCGAGACTCCGCTGAAACGACTCGACCGCGGTCTCGTACTGCCCGCTCTCCACGAGCGCCCGACCGTACTGGAAGTGGCCCTCGGGCAGGTCCGGCATGGCCACGGTGACGACGTGCCAGTGCTGAAGGGCCTCGGTGTCCCGCCCCTGATCGGTGAGGAGCTGGGCGAGCTGCGCGCGCACGGGGGTCTTCTTCGGGCGATGGTCGAGGATGAGCTGGTACTCGCGGATGGCGTCTTCGACCCGTCCGATCCGCGCATAGGTCTCTCCGAGTCGAACCCGCGCGTCGACGAAGCCCGGGTTCGAGGCGAGGGCGGCCTCGAACTCCCGGATGGCGGCGTCGGTGTCCCCCGTCCGCAGGCGGGCCACCCCGCGATCGGTATGCCACCAGGCGCGCTCGATCTCCTCGCCGAGAAGCGGACGGCTTCCGGCCAGGAGCACCGCACCCGCGGCCACCGCCCAGATGGCCGACCACCTCCACGCCCGCACGAGGATCAGCTCGACGACGCGCACGACCCCGTAGGCTCCGAACAGGAACACGAACAGCAGGATCGGTACCCGGAAGCGGGCCGCGGCCAGAAACGGCACGAATGAGAGAAACCACGTCGCCACGAACGCGGCGACGAGAAACAGCGTGCGGCGGACCGGTTCGGGGATCGGAGCCGGCCGGTCGAGGTCCTTTCTCTTCGACTCGCGCGCTCCCGGTCGTCTCCGGAGGTCCCGCAGCAGGAGCACCGCCCCCGCCGCCGAGATCGCCAGCACGAAAGGAAATCCGGGACACCAGCTCAGCGCGCGGCTGGCCTCCTTCTCGAATCGGATCGCCTTGTTGTTGGAGACCTCGTGCGGTCCCCAGAAGAGCGCGGCCCGCCGGAGGCTGAGCGCCAGAAACCGGTCCGGGTGCTCGCGGATGAACTCGAACGCCCAACGGCGAAAGTAACGCGACACGTCCCAGTAGCTCATGGTCCGCCCCTCTCGACGGGAGAGCGCGTTCACCATTCGGTCGTAGGAGAACCAGCTCCAGCTCGGTCGTCCCGTCAGCATCTCGAGCTCGGCGACGTTCGCCGAGATTCCGTCGGACCTCTCGTTGTTGCCGATGAAGAGGTTGATCGCTCCGTTGGCGGAGACCGGGAACGGATCGCCGGACACCCGCCAGTTGCGGAGGGTCGCGGGAAGGACCGCCAGCAACGCGGCGAGGAGGACGACCGCGGCACCTCCCGCCGCGACCCGTCCCTCCCCCTCCCGGCGTCGGGCGAACGCCGCCCACAGCGCGGCCACCGGGATGAAGAGAAGAGCGTTCGCGCGGACGAGGGCGAGCAGGCCGAGCAACGCACCCCCGAGCGCGGCCCGCGGAAGCGAGGGCCGTTCGGCGAACCGGTGGAGCGCGAGCACCGCGAGGAGGGCCACGGTCTGGATCAGGACCGACGCCTGCAGCTCTCCCTCGAAGTAGATCAGGGCCCAGTAGACCGCGCCGAAGGCGGCGAGGACGAGCCCCACCGCGGGACGGAAGAGGACCCCTCCCAGACGGTACGCGAGCCCGCAGTTGAGGAGCCCGAGAGCGAACTGGATCCACCGGGTCGCGATCGGATCGCCTCCGCTCACCGCGTAGACCGCCGCGAGGAAGTAGGGATAGCCGGGCGGGCGAAGGAACGGCACCTCGGTCAGCCTCGGGTCCGACTCCCCCGCGGGCGGGGTCCAGTTTCCGGTCGCGAGTCCGTTGGCCCAGTAGTCGTGAAACGCGGCGTCCGCAAGGGGAGCCTCGAAGTCGGGCGACTCCGTCCGATCCTCGAGATAGGCGAAGCGCAGGAGGGCGCCGGCGACGATCAGCAGGCCGAGGACGGCGTGCGGCGGGAAGGGGAGTCGTTGCACGGTCACTGAATGTACCCGAGGGCGCGGAGGCGTTCCAGGCGTTCCGAGTCCCCCGCGGGATCGGTGGGGATGTCCCTGTCGGGTCGGAGGATCCCGATCCGCTCGTGCGAATCCACCCGGGGAAGCTCGGGCGGGCCGTCGCTTGCCAGAGCCTCCGTCAGGACGCGTCCGAGCATGTCCTCGCCCGCCGGAACTCCCATCAGGTGAAGTAGCGTGGGCGCGATGTCGAGGACGTGCGCCCGCTCGAGCCGCCGGGGCCCCACCGCGATCCCCGGGCCCGCGAGGACGAGCACACCGGCCGGCGCGATCGGGGCGCCGGGGGTGAGCCGCCCGTGGCCGCCGGACCACGGAAGTCTCCCGGTCGGTCCGAATCCGTGGTCGGAGACGACGATCACGGTGGTCCCGTCGCCGACCGTGTCGAGCAGGTCTCCCAGGTAGCCGTCGACGAGCACGTAGTACTCGGGAATGACCTCTCCGTAGCGCCGCCGGTCCCCCTCCGGTGCGGCCTGCGGCGGGAAGCCCTCCGGCTCCATGAAGTGCCAGTACAGGTGACTGACCGTGTCGATGCCGGTGAGATAGACGACCGCCACGTCGACGGGCTGCGCGGCGAGGGCCGCCCGTGCCATCTTCACCGTCGAGCGGTCCGACTGGTAGACGAACTTGAACTCCGGAAGGTAGCTGCCCATGCGATAGGCCCCGCCGAGGAGCCGCCGCTGCATCTCGTCGCGATCCATGTGGAGGAACCTCCGGACCGCCGCCGGCGCGATCTCGTCGGGGCGCTCCACGAGCGGGCCGAGCGAGTCGAGCAGATCGGGAGGCCAGGCGTCCTCCCGGGTGAGCGAGGCCCGCCGGATCGCCGCCTCCATCCGGCTGTAGGGGACCCGGTCGCTCACGAGGAAGCTCCCCTCGTTCAGCGGGTCCGCCGGCCAGCTCGCCCACCACCCCACGACCCCCGCTCGAATCCCGAACCCGGCGAGGATCTCCCAGAACGCCTTGCGCCGGCGCATCCGCGCGTTCGGAAGGGTCGTCATCGTGGCACCGGGCACGCCGTCGAAGCCGAGGATTCCGTGATCGCGGGGGAGGAACCCGGTGGCGATCGTCGTCCAGATCGCGGGGGAGACGGTGGGCTCCAGCGTGCGGAGCTCCGCGGTCACGCCCCGCTCGACCAAACCGGCCAGGTGGGGGAGGCGACCCGACTCGAGGAGAGGATCGAGAAGGTCCCACGTGGCGCCGTCGAGCGCGAAGACGAAGAGACGATCGACGAGCTTTCCGCGCGTGCCGACGGACGTGGGATCGATCCCGACGGGTGGGGGGGTGTCCGTCCTGCGGGGGCCGGGGCCCTCCGCCTCGGGCGCCGCCCCGTTCGGGCCCGGGCCGGCCTCCTCTCGGGCGCAGCCGGCGGGGCCGAGAGCGACGAGAGCCGGAGCGAGGGACAGAGCGGCGAGACGGACGAGACGGACGAAAAGAGCGGGTGCCCCGGAGGACACCCGCTCCACTTCGCGATGGCGGATCAAGCGAACGTACCGGGTTACCGGTACTCGTTCTTGATCTCGCCCCAGGTTGCGGGCTCTACCGCGATCGGGCAGTCGAGTCCCTCAACCGTCAGGATGTAGTCGCCGCCGCAGGCTCCCGCGGCCGGGCCGAAGTTCAGCGTGGCCACGAAGATCCACCAGTCTCCCGGCGGAACAGCGAGGCAACCCTCGACGCAAGGCTCGAGGATCAGGTACTCCTCGAAGGCCGGGGCGCCGCAGTCCTTGGCGAGGTACCCGAAGAGGGTGTCGTACTCGCCGTTGCAGCAAATGATCAGGCCGTTCTGGTTCAGGCCCGCATCGTACTTGTACCAGTCGGTGTCGCGGTAGCTCAGACCGTTCCAGAGGAATCCACCGTACTTCCCGCAGATGGTCGCCGCGTACTTGCAGGGAATCGGAGAGAACACATGCGGTACGCTGTTGCAGCCACCGTTGAACACGTCGTTGTAGTTGGGTTCGCAATCCGGCTCGCCTTCGAGATGGCCGCCGGGCGGGCAGTCCTTCACGCAGGGAATCTGCTTGTCGATGTCGAGGATGTACTCCCCGCAGTCGCTGCCGTAGCCGTCGATGACGATGTAGTACGTGTTGCCGGCCGTCGTGAAGACCTTGAGCTCCGACTTGAAGCCGTCGTCGCCGCAGGCGTCGTCGTTGCAGCCGGCCAGGTTGCCCGCTACGTTCTCGTACACGTACACCTTCGTGTCGTAGAGCGACGTGCACAGGCTGATGTTGAAGGCATCGTCAGCGGTCGGGACGAGGCTGTAGACGACGTCGGGCGAGAGCGAGCCGCTGTACGGGCAGACCTCGTCGTAGTCGTGGTTGAAGCTGCACGTATTCCCTGAGTCCGTGTAGGGCCACGCGGGAATCGGCACGGCGTCGGCGATCGTGTCGCCACCGACGTTCGGTTGCGGATCCGGCTCGCCGAAAACCTGGGCGTCCTTCAGCGCCTGGTTCGCGTCGATATCGGCCACATTCGACGTGGTGGGTACGAAGGCCAGCGCCGATCCCGTACAGGCGAGGATCAGAGCCAGTGCAAGTGAGGTTGCAATTTTCACGAGACACTCCTTACCTAGGGTTGGAGTTACCACCGTGAGACCGGGCTTGGGGCGTATGAGCCTTGAGGATCCGTCCGGCCTCCCGGTCTTGCTATCCTAATTCGCTGTTCGGTCGCGAATCAAACGTTTTCTATTCGTAGCCCGGAGTTGCTCCCATGGGGATTCGGTGATCGCGGGCGTTCGAGCGGCCAAGCTTCATCCTTATTTGGATGAAAATCCGCTTCGGAATCCCGAACATACGGGCGGCGGGCGCCGCCCCGAGATGGGCGAAGAAGAGGACCGAGAGTCCGCAAATCGGCGGATCGCGCATTGCAGTTTGGAGGGCTAACGGCCTCCTCGGGATCGGGGACCGCGAACCCGGCGAGCCGCGGCCGCAGCAGAGGCCGGTGAGAGATGCAGCCTAGCGCTCCTCGGATTCCTCGGACAGAGGGACGCCGAGCGCGGCGAGCCGGATCTTCGCGGGGTGATTCGGCTCGATCGCGACCGCCCTCCGGTAGCTCGCGATCGCCTCCTCTCGCCGTCCCAGGTCCTCGAGGGCGACCCCGAGATTGAAGTGCGCGTTCGCCGAGAGAGGGGCGAGGCGGATCGCCTCCTCGAATCGGAGCGCGGCCTTCGCCGGGTCTCCCGATTGCGCCAGGGCCGTACCCCAGTTCAGGTGGTCGGTCGCCGGCAGCGGCCCGAGCCCGGACGCCCGGGTGAACTCCACGAGCGCCGAGTCCAGGTCGCCCCTCTGGGCGAGCGCACTCGCGAGCTTCGCCACCGGGGCGGGGTCCTTCCCCTCGGTCAGCTCCTCCGACCGCCGGAAGTGTCGGATCGCCTCGTCGATGCGGGCTTTCACCATGAGGAGGTTTCCCAGCTCGAGGTGGGAGTCCGCCTGGGCCTCCTCGAGCTCCAGGGCGCGTTGGAAATGGCGGATCGCGGGATCGATTTGACGCAGAAACGCGAACGAGGTGCCCAGACGGACGTGAAGGCCCGGCTCATCGGATTTCGTCTCCAGAGCGATCTGCAGATCGCGGACAGCCTGGCGGAACCTGCCTTGATCCATCGAATCCTTCGCTCTCCGGGCGCAGGCGTCGGAGCTGATCCCCGCCCATGCCACCTCCGCGAGAATCGAGTCGGGGTACGCCTTGATTCGCGGCAGATCGCGGGCCTTCGCCTGCGCTTCACGGGCCCCCGAGCGATTCCCCGTCCGGGCGCGGGCGCGGGCGAGGGCCGCGAAGTTGTTCCCGTCGGTGGAGTCGAGCTCGGCCGCACGCTCGATATGGCCGAGGGCGCCTTCCGGATCGTCGAGGGAGAGCAGACTGAGACCCAGGCCGCGGTGCGCGCGGGCGGACTCGGGATCGAGCTCGAGAGCCCGCTCGTACATCGCCCGCGCGTCCTCGTGACGCCCGGCGCGGGAGAGCGTGTCTCCTGTGCGGATGAGTCCGGGGACGTAAACCGGCTTCAGGGCCATCGCGGCCGCGAGCGGTGCGTACACTGAATCGGGGTGCTGGCCGAGGATCTCCCGGGTTCGCCCGAGGAAGTAGGCCCAGCGGTACTCGGTCGGATCGAGCTTTCGGGCGGCCCGGTAGCAGGCTTCGGCGTGAACGTCCAGGTCGTGCGCGTCCAACACGATGCCGTAGCGGCCCCACGCGTCGGCCGAGTCGGGGGCGCTCTCCACCGCCTCGCGGGCGGTGTTCAGCGCGTCGACGACCCGGGGCTCCATCTCCGTGAGATCGGGAGCGGGGATCCCGCCGATCTCGGCGGAAGCGATCGCCGGCGGGGGTTCCGCGTCTCCACTCCCCTCTCCGGCACAGCCCCTCCCGAGAGTCGCGACCAGAAGCGCGGTTCCCGCGAGAAGCCCGGGCATCGAAGCGCGACCGCTCTTGACCCGGCCGCCGGGTCTCCGGTGAATCGGAAGGTCCTCTCTCGCCGGTCTCATGGCACCACCGTCCCCTGGCCGTGAACGACCTCGACGACCCGATCGGGCGGTCCTCCGGGAAAGCGCTCCCGCGTTCCGTCGGGCCAGGCGACGAGGATCTCGTCGACGCTCTCCACCTGCCCGAGACCGAAGTGAGCCCGCGGATCACTGCTGGAAAGATAGCTGAAGGCGGCGCGGACGGTCCGCATGATACGCCGTCCTCCCGCCGTCACGGTGACGATCGCTCCGAGCGCGTCGCCGCCCGGAGGGGCCTTGATCGCGCGCACGATCAACCAGCGCCCCGCGCGGGGCGCGTCGTTGCGATACAGACGCGCCGGTCCGTGACCGTTCACGAGGAGCACGTCGAGATCGCCGTCCGCATCCACGTCCCCCACCGCCACGCCCCGGGTCCACTCGATTCGTGATCCCATCGTGCCCGCCTCCTCTACGGCGAGAGTGAACCGCGCGTCTCCGTCGTTGAGGTAGAGATGGTTCGGCTCGGCGTAGCGGTCCCACGGCGTGGGAACCTCGACCCCCGGCCACGGATCCCCTCGATTCACGCTGCCGTTGCCGACGTAGAGATCGAGGTCTCCGTCGAGCTCCACGTCGAGGGCGACCGTCCCGAAGCCGGTGGTCGGCATGCTGGGCGAGCCGAGTCCCCAGCCCGCGGTCCGGTCCTCGAACCCGATCTCCGGCCCCTCGTTGACGTAGAGCGTATTGCTCTCGTTGCGAAGATGCGTCATGAACAGATCGAAGTCGAGATCGTTGTCGAGGTCGGCGGCCAGCACTCCCATTCCCGCCTCCGCCATGCCCTGGATGTTGTAAGCCACACCGAGGAGCAGGGCGTCGTCCAGAAACGTGTCGTCGCCCTGGTACATCCACAAATGATTCGCATAGGCGTCGTTCGCGACGTAGATGTCCACCCGGCCGTCCTCGTCGAAGTCCTCGCACACGACTCCGAGCCCCGCCCCGGCGACGTCCGCGATGCCCGACGACTCGCTGATGTCGGTGAACGTGCCGTCGCCGTCGTTCCGGAGGAGGACGTCGATCATGGGAGGGAACTCCAGCGGACCGCAGTACTCGGGGCGGCCGGTCGGATCGGTGCAGCGGAGCTCCGGGGAGTAGTCGACGTAGCGGGCGACGAAGATGTCGAGATCTCCGTCATGATCATAGTCGACGAAGGAAGCCGAGCAGGACCATCCGGGAACGTCGATCCCCGCCGCCTCGGTCACGTCCTCGAACGTTCCGTCCCCCCGATTCCGGAACAGCCGGTCGCGACCCAGATTCGTGACGTAGACATCGGCGCGACCATCGCCGTCGTAGTCCCCCACGGCGATGCCCATGCCGTAGGACCGGTCGTCGAGTCCGCTGCCCGCGGTGGTCTCGACGAAGCGCGGCCCGGGATCCTGCCGGTAGAGACGGTTGGTCGGCGCCTGGGGGCCGTCGGCCGCCCCGGGATCGGAGAACTCCAGGGAACCGTTCGTGAAGTAGAGGTCCAGGTCGCCGTCCTCGTCGTAGTCGAGAAAGGCGCAGCCGGGGGAGACGCTCTCCGGCATCTCCAGGCCGCCCTTCGCCCCGGAGTCGTGCACGAAGTCCAGTCCCGTCTCCTCGGTGATCTCGGTGAACCAGGCCCCGGCCGCGGCCGTATCGACGGAAGGGCCGAGGTGAAGAAGCGTGGAGAGGACGAGCGGCGGGAGCGATATCGAGAGCGACCGGGGCGGCGTCCGTTGGTGAAAGGGCCGGCAAGTGCGGAATCGGAGCATGGGCGATAGGTATCGGGTGGCTCCGGTCGGGTCAAGGGGCCATCCTCCTCCCGGCGGAGCCCGCCGGCGGAGGGGCCGTCCTTGAGACCGGGGTCGGGAGCTGGTATTCTGGACCGGTGTCTTCGGGCCCGCCCCGGCTCCGGTTGAGGTTGCCTTGCTCCTTTCTTCTCTGCTGCGCACCCCGACACGGATCGCCCTACCGGTCTCCGTCCTCTTCCTGCTCATCCTCCTGGCCGCCCCCGCCCGATCCCAGTTCGTCGACCGGACCGCGGCGTCGGGACTCCTCTGGTACCAGACCACGTGGGGGGCGGCGATCGTCGACATGGACCGGGACGGCGACCTGGACATCTACGCCGGACACCATCTGTATGATCCCGTCCTCTTCTGGAACGACGGGACCGGGCACTTCGACTCCACGCTCTATGCGCCGCCGTGGAGCGGCCCGATCGATCGGCACGGGATCGTCACGCTCTCCCTCGACCTCGACGAGGATCCCGAGATCTTCGTGGCCCACGGCGGCGGCGGGGGAGGCGGGTCCGAAGACAACGAGCTCTATCTCAACCAAGGCGACGGAGTCCTCCATTCCATCCTCGGTGCGGGGGGCATGGCCGATGGAATCGGGCGGAGCCGATGCGCCTCGGCGGCGGACTACGACGGCGACCGGAAGGTCGACGTCTGGGTGGGTAAGGCGCCCGACGCGGTGAGCATGAACTCGCTCTTCCGGAACATCGGGTCTCTCACGTTCACCGACGTCGCCGCCGGCGTGGGCCTCGACGAGCCGCACGGAACCGTAGGGGGCATCTGGGGCGACTACGACGACGACGGGGATCCCGACCTCCTCGTCGGCGGCGAGGAGTTCCCCCGCCCGACCATCCTCTATCGAAACGACAACGGGACTTTCGTCGACGACTCGGGCGTCTTCACCCCGAGCCTGCCGGTGGCGTCGGGCGCGGATTGGGGGGATTTCGACGTCGACGGCGATCTCGACCTCGCGCTGTGCACCGGAGAGACCGGCATCTTCGACAGCTACGCCGAGGGAGACACGGTCACCTTCTTCTTCAACTCCCGGTACGGCGACACCGGCGTCGACGGACTCACGATCCCCGCCCTCGAGGACACCGTGTTCGCGTTCCTGCGAATCCGCGGCTTCCTGGACTTCGAAAAGATCTTCCTCGGTCCGGGTGCGGTGAATCCCCCGGACACGACCGCGACCACGATCCCCCTGACCGACGACTACGTCGGCGCTCCGACGTTCACCCCGGGGGTGGATCAGGGGATCTTCGTCTGGCGGGAGGGGGCCGGCGGCAAGTGGCAGCTCCGCTGCTCCACGCCCAACCTGAACTACGACAACTTCGACGGCTGGTTCGCCCAGGACGCCCCGGTGACCGGCGTCACCGAACACGATCTCGAGCATCCCGGATTCACTCCCGGGGCGCCGCGCGTCTGGCGCAACCTCGGAGGGTTTTTCATCGAGGTCTCCTTTTCACTCGGCCTTCCCACGGCGATGACGAATCCCCGGGACATCTCCTGGGTCGACTACGACAACGACGGCGATCTGGACCTTCACGTCGTGGATGCGGGGACGAGCGCCGACCCGAACGCTCCGGATGCTCTCTTCCGCAACGACGGGGTGACGTTCGCCGACGTGACGAACTCGGAAGGAGTCGCGGGCAGCTCCCAGGGGCTGGGCGACGGCGGCGTGTGGGGAGACGTCGACGGGGACGGCGATCTCGATCTCTACCTGCTCGAGGGGGCGGGACCGGCCGCGTTCTCGCAGCTCGGCCCGGCCTGGCTGCTGGCGAACGAGGGAAACCGTGGGAACTCGATTCAGATCGATCTCGTCGGGCGCGTCTCGGGGCCCACCGCCATCGGCTCGCTGGTGACCGTGGTCGTCGGAACGGACCGGATCGAGCGCCACGTCACCGCGAACTCCTGGCGCGGCTTTCAGGATCCCATGCGCCTCCACTTCGGGCTCGGCGCGGCAACCCTCGCCGACTCTCTCATCATCGAGTGGACGTCCGGCGGTGTCGATATCATCGCCCCGTTCCCGCGGGGGATCTGGACGCTCAGGGAGGACAACATCCCGAGCACGGGCGCGGACCTCGACCCGGGGGCACGGCGCTCCGGCTGGGCGCTCTCTCCCCCCCGGCCCCAGCCGGCGCGCTTCGACCAGAAGGTGCGCCTGGCCACGGACCGTTCGATCCGTCTCGACGTGACCGTGCACGACGTGGTCGGCCGGCGCGTGAGGGAGATCTCCGACGAGACGATTCCCCCCGGCACCACGACACTTCGCTGGGACGGACGGGACGACGCCGGGCGATCCGTGCCCGCCGGGGTCTATTTCTGGCGGGTCACCGACGGATCCCGGACCCTCACCCAGCGGAGCGTTCGCCTCCGCTGATAGGGAACGACCCTGTCGCGGGAGCGCGAGCCGGCCGGAGCCGCGCCCGATGACTCCATTCCGACCCATGTTCGCGGGGAGTCCGATTCCACCGGGGCCGGAGCCCTGCGCCGGGTACGGTGTTAGACTCCCCGGGCGGACCGGTGCCGGCTCGGCGGGCAGCGGCGCGGTCGATCGAGGCGGGAACGACGCCCTTCCCCGGTGCCGGAGAACCGATGACCGAAGAGTTGCACTGGTGCGCCGAATCGGGACAGGTCGATCGCCTGCGTGCCGCGATCGCGGCGGGGTCGCATCTGGAATCGCACGACGAGAGAGGGCGAACGCCTCTCCACGTCGCGGTGTCCCATCGGCGCATCGAGGCGGTCGAGATCCTGCTCGACGCGGGGGCGGATCTGGAGGCACGGGAGGCGGCCTCCCCCGGATACCGTCCGCTCCACCGCGCCTGTCTTCCCCACCCGATCACCGGAGAAGCCGGGGACGTTCTCCTGATCGACCGGTTGCTCGAACGGGGGGCGAGACCCGACGCCGCGGACGAGAAAGGAGTGACCCCGCTCCATCTCTGCGTGCCCTGGTGTGACGCCGAGCTCGTCGAGCGAGTGATCGCGAGCGGGGCCGGAGCCGGGGCGGCGGATCGTTCGGGAACGACGCCGCTTCACGTCGCGTGTCGCCGGGGGGCGCGAGGCGACGCCGACCGACTTCTCGACGACGACGGCGAGATCCCCGCCCCGACTCGCGGTCGACGGGCCGATACCGCCCTGGCTCGGCTCGAGGACGTCGCCGTCCTGGAAGTTCTGACCCTCGAGGAGGCGGACGTGAACGCGGGCGATCGACACGGACTCACTCCGCTGCACGTGGCGGCCGAGCGGGGAAACGTGGGGGCGGTGCGACACCTACTCGAGAGCGGGGCCCGACCCGACGTGACGGACGAATACACCGTCACCCCGCTCCACCGGACCTCCGACGCCCGCATCGTCGAGCTCCTTCTCGAAGCGGGTGCCCCGCTCGACGCTCCCGACCGGGACGGAGCCACACCCCTTCACCGGGCCGTGGGGCGCGGGAGATCGGAGGTGGCCGAACGCCTTCTGGCCGAGGGCGCGAGCGTGCTCGTCTCCGACCGGGACGGAAGGACCCCGCTGCACTGGGCGGCGGCGGGAGGCCGCGCCCTCCTCCTGGAGAAGCTGCTCGACGAGGGGGCCGATGCGCACGCGGCGGACGGTGACGGAATGAGGGCGCTCGATCTCGCCGAGGCGGCGGGACACGTGCACGTGGTGAGGGCCCTTCGCCGACGGGGAGGAGGGAGGCGGCGCCGTCGCTTCCCGTTCCTCGGCCGGGAATGACGGTGCGACCCACTGCGCTCACGATGGCCGGCTCCGACTCCTCGGGGGGCGCGGGACTGCAGGCCGATCTGAAGACGTTTGCCATGCTGGAAGTGCACGGCGCATCGGTCGTGACCGCCATCACGGTTCAGACCACGGCGGGGGTCCTCGATTGGAGTCCCGTCGATCCGGTGCTCGTGAGGAAACAGCTGCGGGCGGTTCTCGACGACCTTCGCCCGGCCGCCTGGAAGAGCGGAATGCTGGTCTCGACGACCTTCGCCCGGCCGCCTGGAAGAGCGGAATGCTGGGTACGGCGGCGGTCGTGCGCGAGGTCGCTCGCGAGCTGCGGGATGAGGACCGGAGGCCGTTCGTGTGCGATCCGGTTCTCGCGGCGAGCTCCGGAGAGGACCTGTTCGAGAGAGAGGGAGTCGAAGCGCTGCAGAACGAGCTGTTCCCTCTGGTCACGCTGCTCACTCCGAACGCGGACGAGGCGCGGGCCCTGACGGGCATCGAGGTACGGACGGTCGAGGACGCGATCCGGGCGGGAGAGGCCCTCAGGAAGCGGGGACCGGAGTCCGTCCTCGTCAAGGGGGGACACCTGAGCGGGAGCCCGGGGACCGACGTCCTCGTGACGGAGGGAGGGCCACGCCTCTTCCCCGGAGGGTGGATCGACACTCCCCACACGCACGGAACGGGGTGCGTGCTGTCGGCGGCCATCGCGGCCCACCTTGCGCTCGGGAGCTCCCCGGCCGAGGCGATCGCGGCGGCGAAGCGCTTCACGGCCGACGCGATCCGGCGTGGAGGTCGCGTCGGCGCCGGTCCGGGATCGGTGGTTCCCGCCCCGGGGTCGCGGTCGTGAGCGCGAAGGTTCGCCCGATGCGCGACGAGGACGGACCGGCCGTGCTCGCGATCTACCGAGAGGGAATCGCCACCGGGCAAGCGACGTTCGAGACCGAGGTCCCGAGCTGGAACGAGTGGAAAAGGAGGTACCTCCTCGAGACCGGTCTCGTCGCGGAGGTCGAAGAGGGAGTCACCGGAGAGCGGGTCGGCTCGGGAGGGCGGGTCGTGGCGGCTTGGGCGGCGCTCTCCCCCGTCTCGTCCCGGCCCGTGTACCGGGGCGTCGCCGAGGAGGCGATCTACGTGGCGGATGCGTACCGAGGACGCGGGGTCGGCCGAACCCTCCTTCGGGAACTGATCGAGAAGTCGGAGGCGGCCGGCGTCTGGACCCTTCAGGCCGGCATCTTCCCCGAGAACACGGCGAGCCTGCGGCTCCACGCGGGGTGCGGATTCCGAAGGGTCGGGGTGCGCGATCGGATCGGCGCGATGAACGGGCGCTGGCGAGACGTGGTGCTCCTGGAGCGCCGTCGCGAGGAAGACGGCCCGGCCTAGCCTGCATCTCTCACCAGGCTCGTCGCGAGGCTGCGGATAGCCGTGGCTGGCGAGGAGATGGGGTGCTTTCGTCCGAGGCGGGGCCGTAGCCCCGTCGCAGGGCGGAAGTGCCACAACGACGAAGCCAGGCGCGGCTTCGCCGCCGCCGCAGCAGAGCCTGGTGAGAGATGCAGGCTAGCCTGGTTCCGGAGGCCCGCGCGAGACGGCGGGCTCAGCGCCCGCCGTCCGCACCGGAAGTGTCACCGGATCGCCACGATCCGTAAGGATCGCTCCCCTGATTCCCCGGTGACCTTCACGAAGTAGACGCCCCCCGGGACGGGGATCCCGTCCTCGGCGCGTCCGTCCCAGTAGGCCCTCACCCCGGTTCCGGAGTCGGCCGCGGGCAGCTCGCGGATCGCGCGGCCGGCGACGTCGAAAACGGTGAACCGATCCGCGCGAGCGAGACGACGCCCGAGGAGGATCCACGTTCCCGTCCGCATGGGATTGGGGCGCGCCTCGAATGCCGCGCTTCCGTGGACCGGATTCGCCGCGGACGTCGAGCCGTCCGACTCCACCACGGTGTGGACCGTTCCCGCACTGAGCCCCGTCACGTCCTGAACGATCCTCGACCCGTTCGACCCGGGCCACTCGATCCGAACCTCGACGGTTCCGAAAGCGCCCACGCCGAAGTGGAGGTCGATGGCGTTCTGGGCCGCGAACCCACCGTGGGCTTCCACCTCCCGGAACCCGAGTCGGCGGCCTGCGTCCCCGATGTGCCCCGTCTCGTAGACGGAGACCTTCGCCCCAATCGCATCCCGGTTCGACCAACCGGCGCCCTGATCGTGGAAGCGTCCGACGAGGTGGAGGCGGATCCATCCCGGATGGCTTCCGTCGTTCCGGTAGAGGTAGTTCTGGAGTGGATGGTGCTCGTTCCCCGCCGCGAGATCGAGGTCGCCGTCCCCGTCCACGTCGGCCCAGGCGAAGGAGTCGGTGCTCCCGAGCCCCAGGACCGCGTGCTCGGTGAACTGGCCGGTTCCGTCGTTCTCGTACAGGTAGTTCTGATCGGCGCTGCCGAAGTCGCCGTTCCCGACGGCGAGGTCGAGGTCGCCGTCGTGATCGCAGTCGGCCCACGCCATCGTGTTCGGGTCGCGCGCGCCGAAGGCGTCCTGGCCGGAGAAGTTCCCCGAGCCGTCGTTCAGATAGAGCCGGTTCTGCCCTCCGTTCCAGTTCGCGACCGCGAGATCGAGATCGCCGTCTCCATCGGCGTCTCCCCAGACGAGGCACGAGGTGTCACCCATACCGAACTCGGCGCGCCCGGTGAACGTTCCGTCCCCGTTGTTGATGTAGAGGGAGTTCGGTTCCGCCGATATGAAGCCACCGTTGCCGACGGCGAGATCGAGATCGCCGTCCCCATCGCAGTCGCCCCAGACGAGGGACGCGGACTGCCCCGCTCCGAACGCCTGCAGCTCCGCGAACGAGCCCCCCCCGTCGTTCCGGTAGAGGTAGTTCGCCTCCGCGGCACCCAGCAGGCCGTTTCCCACCGCGAGATCGAGATCGCCGTCGAGATCGTAGTCCCCCCACGCCAACGCGACCGTGTTTCGGTCTCCGAACTGCGCGGCTCCGGAGAACGTGCCGTCGCCGAGATTCGTGATGAGCCGGCTGTTGTTCGAAAAGCCGGTCAGGCCGTTGCCGACGGCCAGGTCCGGATCGCCGTCGTTGTCGTAGTCGCCCCACGCGAGCGCGAACGTCGACTTCCTTCCGAAGGCCGCCGTCGAGTCGAAGCTCCCCGAGCCATCGTTCGTGTGGAGATAGTTCTGTTCCCCGAAGTAGTTCCCGACGGCCAGGTCCCAGTCTCCGTCGAGGTCGTAGTCCCCCCAGGCGACCGGAATCGTGGACCCCTCTCCGAACTCCGCAATCTCTGTGAAGACCGGAACGGCCGCGCCCTCGCCCGAGCCCGCCAAGAGCCCGAGCGCTCCCGCCAACGTCCCCCCCACCCCCTTTTTCCTCCAGCCGCGCAAGGTCTTCCGCCGCCAATCCCCCGAGACAAGCTCCCAGCAACGCTCTCCAGTCATGACCGACATCCTCCATCCTCCCAGATGGGTCGAGCCGCCCGGCGGGTCCCGCCCGAGCGGGGTGAGATGGTGAATTTCTAGCAACGTTGCTCAAACTACACTGCCCGCAAAAGCGCAGAATGTCAAGTCCAATGACCAAGGAAGTGCCAGAATCGCGCTTGCGGAGGCAGTCGAGACGATCTATCCTTAATTGCAAGCAATAGAGAGAAGGTGGACTCCTCCGGGAGGTGGCCCTATTCTCCGTTCCGGACCGTTCCGGAAGAGACCTGCCGTGGAGCCTGGCCCGCATTCCTCACCAGACCCGTCGCGAGGCTGCGGATCGCCGTGTCTGACGAGGAGGCGGGGTCCTTTCGCCCGAGGCGGGGCCGTAGCCCCGTCGGAGGGAAGAGGGGACGCAGCGACGAAGCCAGGCGCGGTGAGCCGCTACCGCAGCAGAGGCTGGTGAGGAATGCAGGTTGGACGAACCCCCCCCGACTCTCTCCCCGACGGGTTCGGGGAGATCTGGACCGCGCTCCGGGAGGCGGACGAGCGGTCGCCCTCGCGCCAGGAGCTCGCCCGCCGCCTCGGGGTCTCCACTCACACGATCCAGAGGATTCTCGTCACCGGCGACCTGCCCGACTTCCGGAGCCGCCGGAACGTGCGCCGGGACCGGGCCTGGGCCCGATCCATCGCGCGACTCGCCCATCACCTCGGGGGGAACGCCCGCCGGTGGGTGGAGAACGCGGGCATCCCCTGGGATGCCGGCGTGCGGGCGGCGGTCGAGGATACGCTGGGCGCCCTGGCGAGAGGAAGGCGGGGCCGTCGGGATCGGGGGGAGGCCGCGGAGACCGCCGATGCGATCACCCGGATCACGGCCCGGGCCGCTCGCGGGGAGATCGCGCCCGTGACCGCGGGCGTCGCCGATCTCGTTCCGTTCTCGCTCCCGCTCGAGGAGGGTGGTGCCACGTTCTTCCGGGAGCTGACCCGCCGGCTCGTCGGCGCGATCGATCCCGAATGGCAAGTGCGCGAGGATACGGATCGACCCCATCGGATCGCGGCCGGACTGCGCGCCCGTCCGGCGGAGCTCGACCTCGGAGTGGGGGTGCTCGTGTCTCCTCATCTGCACCGCCACGGGATCGAGCCGCTTCCGGTGCCCGGGCTCTCGCTCGGCCTGGCCGCCGTCGAGCTCCTGCCTCCGGACGGGGAGGCCCCTTCCCTCCCGTGGGAACGGGTCCTCGCGCCCGACCCGGGGGCGTCGATCGATCTCCTCCTCGAGGAGGGCGGGGCGGCGTGGGCGCACGCCCGCGGATCGTGCGGCGTCCCGTCGGAGCGGATGCTTCTCCGGCGCGACGTGCGGATCGAGAGTCTCGCGCGCTCTCTGACACAAGAGACGCTCCGCCGGCGTCCCGGACGCGTCGTGTTCGTCAGCGACGAGTCGACGGTAGACCGCGTTCGGCACGGGCTCGAGCGGGACGAGGACCACGGCCGGGAGTTTCGCGTCCGGACGATCGAGGGACCTCCCCCCCGTTTTCGGATCGGGCTCGCCTTCCCTCCCGGCTCGCCGCGGTGGCGCGAGCTCGTGTCGACCGCGCTCGAGGAGGATCTCTTCGGAACCTCCCTCCTCTCCACGGCCCGGCTCTATGCGGATGTCCTTCGGGCGGGCGCCCGGTCTCGGGCGCGCACTCGTTCCGGAACGGAGCGCCCGCCGTGGCGGCCCGACCCCTTCCCGCAGGCCACCCGGGAGTTCCAGATCGAGGTCGGACGGCGATTGCTCGGAGGGCCGGAGCGCGAGTCCTCCCGCTCCGCCCCCGGCCTGGAATCGGACCTCATCGCGCGGGCGCTCGAGCTCCTGCCCGTGGCCTGGCAGGGAAGCGTTCTCAACGATCTCCTCGGACAGGAACCCGCGACCGGAGCGGCGGCCGAGTTTCTGGAGAGAGCCCCCCGGTACTGCGAGTCGTGCGGCACGTCGTTGCTGGAGTTCCGCGGGGCGTCCGACCGGTATTGCCGTTACTGCGCGGACGACCGGGGCGTTCTCCGGTCGCGAGAGGAGGTCCACCGGATTCTCGCCGACTGGTTCCGGTCGTGGCAGCCGGATCTCTCCGAGCCGAAGGCGCTCAAGCGGGCCGCCCACCTGATGGAGGCGATGCCCGCCTGGTCCCGGAACTGAGACGCCGCCCGCGCGGTCCGCACGAAGGTGATCCTCACTCCGCCGCCGTCTCGGCGGCCCGGGCCTCGTGAGCAGACAGGTACTCTCCGTACACCTCGGCGATGAGTGGCCGGTAGGGAACGAAGAATCGGAAAGAGAATCCGGTGGCGACCAGGAGCTGGGCCTGCCCCTGGCTGAGCTTCCCTTTCGTGCGGTCGAGCGAGGGTTGGAGCTTGGTGGCGATGCCGTTCTCCATCATCGATCGTGAGAACGCTTCCGCCCGGCCCTTCTTCTCTCGAATTGCCTCCTTCACGACATCGTACGGAAGGGCGTACGTGCGCTCTCGCAGCTCGGCGGCGATCGCGGCCTCGAGATCGGGCGCTTCCGATTCGACGGCATCCAAATAGGAGAGAATGAACAGGCCCATCGTCAATGCGTACCCCTCCCGCTTCTCCAGCTCGGCCTGGATGTTCCGGTATCGGCGGAAATCGTCGGGTCGCCCTTCGAGCATCGCGATCGCCCCGAGCACTCCGTAGTACTCCTGAAGCGTGGTCTTGTCCCGGACCTCGTATTTCTCGAGATTCGAGAGAAGATCGGCCCGGAGCTCGGCGGCCAGCTTCCCGAGCAGCTCGTCGTCGTTCAGGACCTCTACCGCCTTGGCCTCGATCCGGTACCGGTGGTGCGGGAGGTCGCCGGCCCCGTCGACCGGGATCTTCTCGGCGAGAGCGGTCGCCGGAAGCGCGATCGCCAGGGCGCCCAGCGGGAGAGCCCGTTGCAGGTAAAGGGTCATCATCCACCCCACGGGGAGAGTCACGAAGAAAAGGAAAGCCGCGGAAGGGCTCGAAAGAGAGTACACCAGCGGCGGCTCTTTGTGCCGACCGGGTTGCGGAGTCTTCCCCGGCGGTTCCGTGTCCCGGGGCCGGCACGGAGGTTTCCCTGGACCCTTCTTCGGGTCTCCTCGACGATGACCGCGAGCTCGACCGATCGCGCCGGTCGAGGGGCCGCGCCGCGGATCGGGACGACGCCCCGCCGGCCGCGTTCCGAGGAGTGGAGAGATGCGCGTCATTCTCTTTCGCCACGGGATCGCGATCTCCCGTGAGGATTCCGCCTGTCCCCCCGATCCGGAGAGGGAGCTCACCGACCTCGGGAGAGTGGAGACGCGCCGTGCCGCCGAGGGGCTTCTCGATCTCGGGATCTCGCCCGATCTCATCGTCACGAGCGACTACGCTCGAGCGATCCAGACCGCGAGAATCGCCGCCGAGGTCCTGCACGTCGAAGAGCAGGAGAACGTGGTGAGGACCGGGGACGTCGCCCCGACGGTGGACCCCCGCAGATTCCTCGAGCTGCTCGATCGGATGCCCTGCCGGGAGATGCTCGTCGTGGGACACAACCCCCACCTGAGCGGGCTCCTCTCCCTTCTCGTCGGGGCCCCCCGGCAGCCCTTCACGTGGATGAAGAAGGCCGGCGCCGCTCTCGTGGATCTGGGGCTGGACGCCCGGCCTCCCGGCCGTCTCGTCTGGCTCCTGGAGCCCGAGATCCTCGGCCGACTGGCGGACTCGCGGTGATCGCCCTCCGACGGGCCGACGGGAGTCCGCGGTTCCCCGTGGCGGTGGCCGGCCGGAACCGATCCGCGACCGGGAAGCAGCTCGGATACGGGTACGGGTGGGAATCGCAGGCTAGCCGGTGGGGCGCGGACCCCGGTCCTCGGGCTCCCCGTCGTGCTCGATCCGTCGGAGCTGTCGGCGCACGCGGATGAACTTGAGAATCATCAGGACTCCGATCGCCACCGACCCGAAGGAGAAGAGAACGCGGGCGCTCGGCAGGAAGTGCAGCGGACCTCCCCTCTCCACGCTCCTCCGCCACTCGTCCTCCGCCTCGGGGAACGGAAGACCGTAGACCGCCTCGAACGCGGCGTCGGGCTCGAGATCGGCGTCGAGCTCGCCCAGGAGACGGCGCAGTCCCTCCTCCCCCTCCCTCTTCACCAGCCAGGCCACCAACGACCGGCTCTGCGCGTACGCCACGTGGAGGAACGGCGCCGCGGGAAACCCGGCGTCGAGGTCGCGGAACGGGAGGAGGCTTCCGGCCGCCGCCGCGTCGGCGAGAAGCCGGGTCTCGTCGACGCGATAGGCGAGTCCGAGATCCCACTCTCCGGAGATCCACATCGCGATCCCCTCGTTCAGCCAGCGGGGCGGCTCGACCTCGGCTCCGTCGGTGGCCGCCGCGAAGAGCAGGTGACAGAACTCGTGCAGGAGAACGGACGGGATGCGCTCGGGGCTCACGGAGAGCGCCGGAGCGGACAGCACCACGCGACCCCGACTCGGGATCGCGAGTCCGGCGATCGAGCCGGTCCGGGAGGCGCCGTACCTCTCGAGCTCCCGCTCCTCGGCGACCCAGTGAACGGTCACCGGCCCGGTGAGCTCCTCTCCGAACCACTCGGCGGCCCGGACATAGGAGCGCCGAGACTCCGTTTCCACGAGGGTCCGGAGTCCGGCGCGCCGATCGATTCCGTCGATGAAGAGTCGCAGGTCTTCGGGACGAGGGGGTCGGGAGGAGGGGGTGGTGGCGGACCCGAGCCCGGACCGGTCGCCCGCGGATGGTTCCGAGGAGGCCGCCGCGCGGCTTCGATCGCCGGGCGCTCCGAGAACGGTCAGCGCGAGCGCGAGAACCAGGGTGCGGGTTGCGGAGTGGCGCATTCGCCCAGTGTGGGCCGGGCGGGCGCTTTTCGCAATCGGAACGCCCGCGGTCGCTTCGGGAGTCAGCGGCGGCGGCGGCGACCCCGGCCCCGCGTTCGGCCGTCCCGGGCGCGGGAGTCGCCCCCGGGACGGGGGGAGGGTCGGGCGGTCGTGTCCAGTGGGGGCAGATCGGGGGGGGCATGGAGCGACTCCTGGTAGAACTCGTCCAGAAGCATCGCGATGACCTTCCGCTCGTCCTCGTTCTCCCCGAGGCTCGACGCGAGCGGGACCATTCGCTGCATCCGCTCGGCCACGAGCCGATCGAGTCCCCGCAGCTTCTGTTCCAGGAGAGCCGTCACCCGCTCGGACACGATTCGCTGGACATCCTCGTCGCTCGGAAGCTCGCGACGCTCGAACTCGATGCCGTATTTCCGGCCGACCGCCTTCAGCTCGAGTCTCTCGAGCACGTCCACGAGAGAGACCGCCTCTCCCGCCGCACCCGCCCGCCCCGTGCGACCGGTGCGGTGGATGTACGACTCGGGATCCTCCGGGAAATCGTACAGGATGACGTGGGAGAGGCTCTCGATGTCGATTCCTCTTCCCGCCACGTCGGTCGCCACGAGGAACCGCAGCTTGCGCTCGTAGGCGCGCGCGAGGACCTTCTCGCGGGAGGCCTGGGGGAGATCCGCGCTCAGGAGCTCCGCATCGTAACCGAACCGCTGCAACACCACGGCCACGTACCGGGCCGTCGCCTTCGTGTTGCAGAAGACGATGGCGGAATCGGGGTTTTCGGTCTCGATGATGCGAACGAGAGCCCGATCCTTCTCCATCTTCGGGACCACGTAGAAGACGTTCTCGGTCTCGGTGACGTGCTGCTGACCGTGGCTGAGGCTGAGGAAACCGGGTCGATCGAGGAACTGCCGGGCGAGAGAGAGGACGGTCGCCGGAAATGTGGCCGAGAACATGAACCCGTCGCGCTGCGGGGGCAGATAGCGCGCGAGCTCCCGCATGTCGGGATAGAACCCCATGGAGAGCATTCGGTCGGCCTCGTCGAAGACCAGGATCGCGAGGGCGTCGAGGGAGAGCGTCCCCCGGACGAGGTGATCCAGAATTCGCCCCGGAGTTCCGACGACCAGATGGGCTCCCCGTTCCAGAGCGTCGAGCTGCGGCCGGTAGCTGACACCTCCGTAGAGCGCGACACTCCGGACACCGCTGTTCTCGGCCAGGGCCTCGGCGTCCCCGAGAACCTGTTTGGCGAGCTCCCGGGTGGGCACGAGAACGAGCGCCTGGCAGGCCGCGCGGTCCGGATCGACGCGCTCGAGAATCGGCAGAACGAACGCCGCGGTCTTGCCGGAACCGGTGCGGGACTGGACCATGAGATCGCGGCCCGCCCGCAGATAGGGGATCGCCTTCGCCTGGACCGGCATCAGGGCGTCCCACCCGACATGGCGCACCGCGTTCTGCAGCCGCTCCGGAAGGTCCTCGAGCCGGATCTCCGGCAGGGAGTCGGCCGGTTCCTCGACGTGGTCGGGCTCGTGCCCCTCTTCCGGACGGGTGTCTCTCGTCATCGTTCGGGTCGCCCCGGTTCCGGTGGGCTTTCGAATCGCGCCCGGAGAATAAGGGCTGCGTCCCCGCCCGGGAAGCGTCAAACGACGCCGTTCGCTCGCTCCGGGCGCGGGCGTCTTCCCTCTGGCTCCCCGATCCTCTCCGCGCTAGGATGAGCGGCTCTCGACTCGGGGAGACGGGTCATGTGGAGAACCGCCGAAGGTAGCACCGGCCGCCTGATTCAACTCTGTATCGGGTACTTCCTCTTCTACGTGGTGACCGGGCTCGCGGTGAAGTACTTCCTGGGTGACCCGGAGGCCGGCTTCCCCGGGATGGCCGGAGTGGAGTACCTCGTCTACAGCACGATCGGGGGATCGACGCTCGCGGTGGCCGTCGTCCTCGTATTGCGCTGGTTCCGGCTGCGCTCCGTCCGCCCGATCACGGTGGGAGGCGTCACGTTCCCGAGCGAGTTCCTCTACATCATCCCCTCGGGCGTTTGCACGGCGGTCGTGATTCCGACCACGACTCTCATGTACACGCTTCCGATCTCGGTCATGGTGGCGATGGTCATCATGCGGGGAAGCGTGATCGTCATCAGCCGTGTCGTCGACGCGATCCAGATCGCGCAGGGCCTTCTGAGGAAAAAGGTGTACTGGCAGGAGAACGTCGCCGTCCTGTTCGCGATCGCCGCGGTCTCCGTGCACGTCTTTGCGGCCCGAGAGGGAGGCTTCGACTTCCTACGGTCGCGCGCGGCGGTTTCGATCCTGGGCAGCTACGTGGCCGCCTACTCGATCCGCATCTACATCATGAACTACTACAAGAACACCGCGGGCAAGGGGGCTCCCCGGGACAACCGGATGTTCTTCGGGGTGGAGCAGATCGCGGCCTGCGTCACGTTGATTCTCGGAGGTCTGGTCGTCTTCCACTCCCCCCGCCTCTTCGGCTGGTCGGGGCAGGTGATCGATCTCTACCGGGGGGCGTTTCTCACCCCGCACCCGGATTGGACCGGAGGGATCCTCTCCGGCACCGCCTTCGGGATCGTGGCGTTCTTCTCCGTCTTCCTCTTCATGTTCAAGGGGCGGACGGCCACGTTTGCCGGTCTCGTGAACCGCTTGACCTCGCTGATCGCCGGGACCACGGCGACCCTCGTGTTCCACTACGGATTCGGCGGTCGCTTCCCGCGGCCGCGGGATTGGGTTTCCCTCGGTCTGATCCTCGTAGCGATCGCCTTTCTGACTCTCAGCGAACGGCGGCGAGTCGCGGAGCTCCGGGCGACCCACGAGTTGGAGAACGCGCGATAGCCTCGATTGCCCCTTGCGCCCCCGGAAACGATCGGCTATATTCTCTCGATCGGTGCGGCGGACGGCCGCGCTGCCCTTCGTCCGGGAGGTCTTGATGATTCGGCGAATCGTTCTCGATCCGGTCGGCAACGTCGACCGCTTGCGAGCGAGCGCCTGATCGTCGTCCGCTCCGGCCTTCCGCGGCCGGGGGGACCGCAGGAAGCCCGCTCGCGAGTCGAGCGGGCTTCCTCCGTTTCAAGCCCCATCCGAGGACGCCCGCTCTCCCGCTGAGCGGGCGTTTTCGTCGAAGCGCGCTTCGGGGACCGGGGGCGAAACGGAGGCCACGGGCCGTGAATCTCGCGAAATACCAAACCCTCTGGGCGCTGACCCGCGGCCAGCGCGCGCGCTACGGGGCAGCGATTCTCGCCATGGGGCTCTCGAACCTGTTCCTGTTCGGGGTGCCCCTGGTGTCGAAGACCGTCATCGACTTCCTCCTGGGCGAGGCGCCGAATCCCGACGGGATCGCGGGACGGATGCTTCTGGCTCTGGCCGGGAACACGACTCCCTTCCGAGTGCTGGCGACCGCGGCGGCGGCGGGGTTCACCCTCACCGCGCTCGGCGGAGGGCTCCTCTATCTGCGAGGGCGCTGGGCCGCCATCGCGTCCGAGGCCATCGTGCGGGGAATCCGCGACCGCGTGCTCGGGCACCTCCAGCACCTTCCCTGCTCGTTCCACGACCGGGCGGAGACCGGCGACCTCGTCCAGCGCTGCACCTCCGACGTCGAGACGATCCGCGTGTTCCTCGCGGGACAGGTGGTGGAGATCGGTCGGGCGCTCCTGCTCTTGCTGACCGTTCTGCCGATTCTCATCGCCCTCGACGTCCGGATGACCGTCGTGTCGCTGGCGCTTTTCCCGGTGATCATCGCCTTTGCGATTCTCTTCTTTCGGAGAGTCCAGCGTCTCTTTCGGGCGACCGACGAGGCGGAGGGCAAGATGACCGCGGTTCTCCAGGAAAATCTGACGGGAATCCGCGTGGTCCGCGCATTCGCCCGGCAGGAATTCGAGTGCGCGAGATTCGCCGAGAGAAATCGTGAGTTTCGCGATCGGAACCACGCACTGATCCGGCTGCTGGGCAACTACTGGGCCTTGTCCGACCTGCTTTGCGTCGGACAGATCGGGTTGCTTCTCGTCTACGGGGCGATCGCGGTGCAGCGCGCCGAGATCACGGTGGGGACCCTCTTCGCGTTCCTGCTGTACGAGAACCTCGTGATCTGGCCGGTGCGCCACATGGGACGCCTGCTGACCGACACCGGCAAGGCCCTCGTGGCGCTCGACCGACTGCGCGAGATCCTGAGCACGCCCGAGGAGACGGACCCCCCCGTGGTCCCGGAGGGCGACGCGCCGCGCCTGCGGGGCGAGATCGAGGTCGAGGGGCTCACGTTCGGATTCGGGGAGACGGAGCCGGTTCTCCGAAACGTGTCGTTTCGCGTGGAGAGGGGGCAGACCCTAGCCCTCGTGGGGCCGCCGGGCGCGGGGAAGTCGACGCTGATCCAGCTCCTCCTCCGACTCTACGACTACGAGGAGGGGTCCATCCGTCTCGACGGTCGCGAGCTCTCGACGCTGGGTCGGAAGCAGGTTCGCGCGCAGATCGGGGTGGTGTTGCAGGAGCCGTTTCTCTACTCCAAGACCCTCTCCGCGAACGTGCGGGTGGGTCGACCGGAGGCGAGTCACGAGGAGATCGTGGAGTCGGCCTCGGCGGCGAGCGTCCACGAGGCGATCGAAGAGTTCGAGCAGGGGTACGAGACACTCGTCGGCGAGCGGGGAGTCACGCTCTCCGGGGGGCAACGCCAGCGGGTCGCGCTCGCTCGGGCGCTTCTCAAGGACCCGCCGATCCTCGTGCTCGACGACGCACTGAGCGCCGTCGACACGCAGACGGAAGCAGGGATCCTCGACGCGCTTCGCCGGCGGCAGGGGCGGCACACGACGCTCCTGATCGCGCACCGCCTCTCCTCGATCCGGCACGCGGATCGAATTCTCGTGCTCGAGGAGGGACGGATCGTCCAGTCGGGGAGCCACGAAGAGCTCACCCGAGCGGAGGGACCGTACCGGAGGCTTTGGCAAATCCAGGGGACGCTCGAGGAGGAAATCGAGGAGGACCTCGGACTCCGCACGGGGGAGGAGACGCGATGAGCCCGCATCCCGAAATGAAGGCGAATCGGCCGGTGAGGGCGACCGACTTCGTCGAGGGGCTGAGCCTTTCCGCCGGCTACGCGTTCCGGGGGCTGCGTCCCGAGGACGCGGAGGAGGTCGCGCCGCTGCTGAACGCGTGCGCCCGCGCCTACGGGGGACGGGAGGAGAGTGGTCCCGAGATGACCCGGCGGGAGTGGGAGGACCCGGTGTTCGATCTGCGGGACGGGGCGATCGCCATCGTGTCGCCCGACGGAGCGATCGTCGGTTACGACGAGGTCTACGACTTCGGCGCCCACCGGCTGCTGGCCTTCCACGGAGGAGCCGTGGACCCCGACCACCGGGGACGGGGTTTGGGCGAAGCGCTCGTGACCTGGGTGGAGCGTCGGGCCGCGGCTCACGTCCCGCTGGCTCCTCCCGACGGGGAGATCTGTCTTCGCACCGGCGTCGACGTGCGCGACGAGGACCTCCGCCGTCGACTTCGCCGGAGGAAGTACGAGATGCGGCGCCGGTTCTACTCGATGGAGATGGACCTGGACGGGACGCGAGAGGCGGCGTCCTGGCCTCCGGGGATCGCCGTTCGGCCGTTGGTGCGCGGAGAGGACGAGGCGGCCTTCTTCGCCGTGCGGCGCGACTCGTTCTCCGACCACTGGGGAATCGCGGAGGTCACCCCCGGGGAGGGACTCCGGCGATTCCGGCAGCGACTCGACGAGGAGCCGCGGTTCGACCCGTCGCTCTTCTTCGCCGCCGTCGAGGGAGACCGGATCGTGGGCATTTGCTTCACGTGGCCCTTCCACGACGCGGATCCGAATCAGGCCTACGTGTCCGAGCTGGGCGTGCTCGGTCCCTGGCGTCGGCGGGGCATCGCCCGGGCGCTTCTGCTTCACGCGTTCGAGGAGTGCCGGCGTCGGGGGTTCCCGTCGATCGCTCTCGGCGTGGACGCCGAGAGCGAAGTACGGGCGACCGACCTCTACGAGAAGGTGGGCATGAAGGTGACGCGGCGCCTCGAGGCGTACGTGAAGACGCTTCGGGAAGCGTCCCCGGAGATCCCGTCTTCACCTCCGGAGCATCACGTGAGGACGGAGGGGGAGGAAATCTCATGACCGAAGCGAAGCCGGCACGGGGACCGGCGGAAGAGACGTACGCGCGGGGTCTCGATCTCGGTCTGTGGCGCAAGCTGTTCGGGTACACGCGTCCGTACCGGCGACACGTGGCCGGACTGGTCGCCTCGGCGATCGCTCTCGCCATCGTCGACACGGCTTTCCCCCTGGTGACCCGTCGTCTGATCGACGACGTCGTGGCTCGGGGGCGGGAGGCCGAGATCCTCCCCTACGCGGCCGCGTACGCGCTCCTCACGGTCGCGCTCAGCGGCTGCGTGGGGATCTTCGTCCATCTCGGGGGGATCATCCGCACCCACGTGAGTCACGACATCCGCCGGGCCGGGTTCGAGAACCTGCAGCGGCTCTCGTTCTCGTTCTTCGACCATCGACCGGTGGGCTGGCTCATGGCCCGGATGACCTCCGACTGCGAGCGACTCTCGATGATCATGGCCTGGGGCGTGCTCGACTTCTTCTGGGGGGTGACGTTGATGGCGGGCATCGCCGTGGTGATGCTCGTTCTGGACGCGCGCCTCGCGGGGATCGTGTTGGCGGTGATTCCCGTCCTCGCCGGCATGAGCGTGTTCTTCCAGAGACGCATCCTCGCCAGCTCGAGGGTCGTCCGGAAGACGAACTCCAGGATCACGGCGTTCTTCAACGAGGCCATCATGGGCGTCCGCACGACCAAGGTGTTCGTGCGTGAGAGGCACGACCTCGAGGACTTCCGCGACCTGTCCGGCGAGATGTACGCGGCGTCGGTGAGGAACGCGCTGCACTCCGCCCTCTACCTTCCCCTCGTTCTCACGCTGGGAAGCCTGGCCACGGGTCTCGCGCTCGCGGCGGGCGGCCTGGAGGTGACGACGGGGAGAATCACTCTGGGAACTCTCGTCGCGTTCCTGACGTACACGCGGCACTTCTTCGACCCGATCCAGGAGATGGCGTACTGGTTCACCGAGATGCAGATGGCGCAGGCGTCGGCGGAGCGCATCCTCGGTCTGGTGGAGGCGGAGCCGGAGATCCGGGATTCCGAGGCGGTGAGAGCGCTCCTGTCCGCTCATCGCACGGAATCCCCCTCCCTGCCGGCCGCGACCGCGGTCGCGGAGGACGGCGGCCCCGACACGATCGGAACGATCGAGTTCCGCGACGTGCAGTTCGCTTACGCCGAGGGGACACGGGTCCTGGACGGATTCGATCTGACCGTCGATTCGGGAGAGACGATCGCCCTCGTCGGACCGACCGGCGGCGGCAAGTCCACGATCGTGAGCCTGCTCTGCCGGTTCTACGAGCCGACCTCCGGAGAGGTCCGGATCGACGGCACCGACTACCGGAAGCGGGGCCTCCACTGGCTCCAGTCGAACCTCGGCATCGTGCTCCAGACCCCGCACCTCTTCAGCGGGACCGTGGCGGAGAACATCCGCTACGGGCGACTGAAGGCGACGGATCGGGAGATCGAGCGGGCGGCGGAAGTCGTCGACGCCCACGAGTTCATCCAGGGCCTCGAGGACGGCTATCGGACCCAGGTGGGCGAGAACGGGAATCGTCTGTCCACGGGGCAGAAGCAGCTCGTGTCGTTCGCCCGGGCGATTCTGGCCGAGCCGAAGATCCTCGTGATGGACGAGGCGACGTCGTCGATCGATACCGAAACGGAGCGGAGAATCCAGCGGGGTCTCGCCCGCGTGCTCGAGGGACGTACGAGCTTCGTGATCGCCCACCGGCTCTCGACCATCCGGGCGGCCGATCGCATCGTCGTGATCGTGGACGGGAAGATCGCGGAGGAGGGAAGCCACGAAGAGCTGCTCGCGCTTCGCGGACGGTACTTCGACCTCTACGTGCAGCAGAGCCTCCGCGACTCGGCGCGGACCGAGGGGCTGTGGCGGACGCGGTCGCGGGCCCCCGGGGGGACGCTGGTGAGTCCCGGGGCCGCCCCGGTCACGTGAAGAGCTTCCGCTCCCGTGGCGGCTTCGGCCGGATGGGGGCGGCTCGAAGGGCCCACCTCGCCTTGCCGGCGGGATGTCGTCAACGGACCCGCCAGGCCAGACCGAGTCGCAGCGGCAGGAACTGCATGTTGGGACCCTCCGTAAAGATGAGGGTGTAGATCGAGCCGATCGTGAGGCGGAAGCTCTCAGAGACGTCGATCTCCACGCCGGCGCCCATCGACGATGCGAACGCCGCGTCGGATTCACCGACGATCACGATCGGATCCATCGTGGGGTCTACCGACTTCACGGTGGCGTCTCCCGTGAACGTGTCCCCGACCCCGAAACCGAAGGCCAGGAACCAGGTCCGGGTCGGAGTCCGCGTCGGAATGAGGAAGCGGACTTCCGCCATGAGAGTCATCACGGTGAGGTCGCGCCCGTCGATGCGCGCGACCGGCACGGTCACGCCGCCCGGACCGCTGAGCAGGAGGTCCCCGGCCTGTCGGCCGCCGTCCGCGTCGTAACGGGAGTAGTGGATGTGCCCGTTCAGCTGCCACTCGCGGGTCAATGGAATCCCGAGCCCGGTCCCGAAGCCCCATCCGGTGCTCCAGAACTCTCCGAACTCCGCCGGGTGGACGGGCCAGGCCGCACCGCTGTCCAGGTAGACGAGCAGCTCCTCCCGGGCCGACGCCGGAGAGGCCGGGATCAACGTGACGAGCGCGGCCGCGATCAGGAGGGTGCGCAGGGCTCGAGGCGCGAGGCGGGGTGCCGGAGAGGGTTTCATCGGGCAACTTTACACTAGGGTGGTGCCGACGCCCAGGGCTCGCCCGGTGTCCCGGTGGGCTCGTGGAGACTCCTGGCCTACGTGGCCGGCCGGCTGGCGGTCTGCACCCTCGATGGCTCCGAAGTTCGCAGCACGCTGATCGCCCACCGGCTCTCGACGATCCGGGCCGCCCCGGTCACGGAAAGAGCTTCCGCTCCCTGGCGGCTCGCTCCAGATCCTCGCGGAAGTCGGGGTGGGCGATCCCGATGAGCGCCTCGGCCCTCTCCCGCAGGTTCTTCCCGAAGAGGTTGACCACGCCGAACTCCGTCACGACGTAGTGGACGTCGCCCCGGCTCGTGACGACCCCCGACCCCTCGTGGAGGAAAGGGACGATACGGGACGACTTGCCCTCTCGGGCCGTGGCGGGGAGCGCGATGATGGGGCGGCCGCCCTTCGACCGCGCCGCGCCCCGGATGAAGTCCACCTGGCCCCCGAAACCGGAGTAGATGTAAGGCCCGATCGAGTCCGAGCAGACCTGCCCCGTGAGATCCAGCTCGATCGCCGAGTTGATCGCGACGAGGTTCTCGTTGCGACTCACGACGAACGGGTCGTTTGTATACTCCACCCGATGGCTCTCGATGAAGGGGTTGTTGTCCAGGAACTCGTAGAGGGTCTCGGTCCCCAGCGCGAAGGTGATCACCGTCTTGCCCGGGTGTAGGCTCTTTCGGTTTCCGGTGACCGTTCCCCGCTCGATGGCGTGCATGGCCCCGTCGGAGATCATCTCGGTGTGAATCCCGAGGTCCATGTTTCCTTCCAGTGCCGCATAGACGGAATCCGGAATCCCTCCGATTCCCATTTGGAGCGTGGCCCCCGGCTCGATCAGCGGCAGGATGTGCTCCGCAATCGCCTTCTCCACCTCGGTGGCCGCCCGGGGCTCCAGTGTCGGCAGCGCCTCGGTGTGCTCCACGACGGCATCGACCCGACCCACGTGCAGGAATGAGTCCCCGAGCACGCGGGGCATCTGCTCGTTCACCTGCACGATCACCTTCTTCGCGGTCTCGCAGGCCGACTTCGATGCGAGGTTCTCCACCCCGAGGCTCATGAACCCGTGCTCGTCCGGAGGCGAGACCTGGACCATCGCGACGTCGAGCGGCAGCACCCCCCGCCGGTAGAGGCGAGGAATGTGGTGCAGGAAGATCGGGATGTAGTCGGCGCGTCCGTCGTTGACGGCGGTGCGATCGGCCGGCCCCACGAACAGGGAGTTGTGGCGGAAGTGGCCTTCCATCCCGGACGCGGAGAGGGGATCTTCCCCCAGCAGCAGCACGTGGTTGAGCTGAACGTCCGTCAGCTGATCGCGCCGCGCGGCCAGGGCGCGGATGAGAGCCTGCGGGATGGCCGCGTTGCCGCCGTAGTAGACCCGGTTTCCGCTCTCGACGATGCCGACCGCCTCCTCCGCGGTGCGGAGCTTCACTCCGTAATCTCGAAGCCAGTTCATGACTGCCCACCTGCCCCGATCTCGGCGGCGAGGTCGGACACGGGTATGCCGAGAGTCTCCCCGAGCGGTCGGTTCACCATCTTCCCCCGATAGAGGTACACGCCCGAGGCCAGCCCGGGATCGGCGCGCAGCCCCTCGTCCACTCCCCGGGCCGCGAGCGCCATCACGTAGGGCATTGCGGCGGTCGCCAAGGCCCGGGAGGCCGACCGCGCCACGTTCGCCGTCATGTTGGGCACGCAGTAGTGCACGACGCCGTGGACGATGAACGTCGGATCGAGCAGGGTCGTCGGACGGCTCGTCTCCACGCAGCCTCCCTGATCGATCGACACGTCGATGATCACGCTGCCCTCTTTCATCGTTTGAACCATCGCCTCGGTGACCACGAAGGGGGCGCGCGCACCCGGAATCAGGACCGCGCCGACCACGACGTCCGCGATGGCCGTGTAGTACTCGAGCCGTTGAACCCCCGCCATCACCGTGACCGCCCTCCCCGAGAACTCATGGTTGACGAGTCGGAGCTTGCGCAGGTCCTCGTCCAGGACGATTACGTGCGCTCCGGATGCGAGGGCCTGCCGGACGGCGGCGCGGCCCACCGTCCCTGCGCCGAGGACGAGCACGGTCGGGGGCGGGACGCCGGGAACGCTTCCCAGGAGGATTCCACGCCCTCTCGACTCGTTTTGGAGCAGGTGGGCCGCCGCGTGGATGGCCATCTGCCCCGCCAGCTCGCTCATGGGGTTCAGTACCGGAAGGTCGTTCCGCTCGTCCCGAACGATCTCGTAGCCGATGAGCGTGGCCTCCAACTCCATCAGGCGCTTCACGTCCTCGGTGGACATGATGGCCAGGTGATGGAACCCGCAGATCGCAATCCCGGGCTTCAGGAATGCGATCTCCTCGAGGCTGAGCGGGCCGACCCGGCAGACGATGTCCGATCGGCCGTACACCTCCTCGCTTTCGTAAACGATCTGAGCCCCCGCCCCCTGGTAGTTCTCATCGGTGAAATGTGCGGTCGTTCCCGCGTCCTTTTCGACGAGAACCGTGTGGCCCGTCCGGACCAACCGGGTCACGCCGAACGGCGTGAGACCCACGCGGTGCTCGTGCCAGTGGGTCTCCCGGGGTGTTCCGATCACCATCGAACAACCTCCGCGAAGGAGTCCTGAAATCTGGTGAGGGATGCAATCTAGACAATCTGTCGGAAGCGGTGGCTTCCATCAATACCCGGGTGGAGTGGACACGACCCGACCCCGGCGGCTGGGGAGGTTCGCCCGCAGATCCAATGGTCTCCGGCGGCCAGGTCGCCGCGGTGGAATGTCCCTCCTGCGGACGAACAGCAGATAGTCGATTCCGACGCCCAGAAGCGCCCCGATGACGAAGTAGGAAGGGAAGCGTCGAATGAGCTCGGGCACGGAGATCGACCAGAAGGCGTGGAAGGGGTGAGAGGCGGCGGTCCACTGGATCGCGAAACCGAGTAGGACGAGAACCCGGAACGGGCCGAGGAAAACCGCCGTCGTCCCCCACCGCTTCCAGGCGAGCGCCATCGGGAGCGCGAAGACGGGAATCACGGGTACGATCAATCGGGGTCCGTAGCAGGATCCCCCGGCCCAATCCCTCCACGCGGCCGTGATCCCGAAGTAGAGAAGGAAGAGGATCCCCGCATGGCTCGATGCCCGGACCCAACCGCTCGGCTCGGTCCCCCGAACGATCCACCCGAGCGCTCCCAGCACGAGCACCGGGGCGAACGGCAGAAGTCCGTGGCTCGGGTCGAAGAGGAGACCGACGATTCCCTCGAGCGGTCTCCCGACTTCGTAGGGTTGGAACGTGTGAAATGGTCCCCCGTAGATCGCCCAGTTCTTGGCCAGGTAGAGAAGCAGGAAGAGGAATGGTAGGGTCGCGACGCGCCCCGCGATCCGGAAGCCTCTCCGATCCCACGTCGCGAGGAGTACACACGCCACGATCAGGGCACCCGTCTCCTTGACGAAGAACGTCAGACCAAGCGCCAGTGAGCCGAGGATCCAGCGTTCGGCCCGGAGACACCAGACGGCGAGCACGGCCAGGGACCAGAGCCAGGGCTCCGTGAAGAGGGTTCGGCTCGTGAACCAGAGGGGAGTCGCGAAGTAGAGGGCGAACGTCAGGGCCGTCGCCTGATGCCGACTTCCGAGGAACCCGCGAAGCAGATCCCA
>JALGZR010000046.1 GCA_025774805.1 bacterium | reverse complement strand
AACACGTTGCAGAGCCTGATGGGCGTCGACCTCGACCGCCTCGTCCCCCGCCCCGTCGTCGGGAACGCGTCCACGCACGGCGGATACTGCGGGCCGGCGGTGAAGCCGATCGCGTTGAGAATGGTCGCGCAGCTCGCGCGCGAGCCGGAGTTCACGATCCCGATCAGCGGCATCGGCGGGATCACGTCCTGGAGGGACGCCGCCGAGTTCCTGGCGCTCGGCGCCTCGAACGTGCAGGTCTGCACCGCGGTGATGCACCACGGCTACCGGATCGTCGAGGATCTCATCGAGGGGCTGGACGGCTTCCTCGCCTCCAAGGACATGAAGAGCGTGACCGATCTCGTGGGGGCGGCGCTCCCCGCCTTTCGCGAGTGGGGCGATCTCGATCTCAACTACCACGTCGTGGCGGAGATCGACGCGGACAAGTGCATCGAGTGTCAGCTCTGCTACGTGGCCTGCCACGACGGAGCGCACCAGTGCATCCACCTGCCGGGGGCCGAGCCCGCTCCCGGACACGTGGCCCCGGGCGCCGCGATCGCCGCGCGCCGGGCCGAGGAGGCGCCCCCCGAGCGGCCCTACCGTGTGCCCTGGGTCGACGAGACGGAGTGCGTCGGCTGCAACCTCTGCCAGCTCGTCTGTCCGGTCGACGGTTGCATCGAGATGGTGGAGCGCCGCCGCGCGCCGGAAGTGGAGAGCTGGAACGACCGCGTCGCGAAGGGGACCGACTACGTTCCGGGCGGACTCGGGGAGCAGAAGGAGCGCTGATCTTTCCGCTCGTGGCCCGCTTTTCGGGAGCCACGAGGATGTGCGGGGAGCCGGAGCGGCGGGGTACTCGGATCGCTCACTCGGGCTTGCCTTGCCCGAGTCTCGGTCGCCCTTCCTTGCAGCCCGTGGCCGCCGCGGTTACACTGGATATGCTCTCCCGAGTGGCTGTCCGTGGCGCTGGAGGTGCGCCGTGAAGGGCACCTGGTCACCCACCGTAGCCCTGTCGCTGTCGATCCTTGCCCTGGCCGCGATTACGACCCCCTCGGCGGCCGTCACCTACGTCGTGAAGCCGGACAGCACGGGGGACTTTCCGACCATCCAGGATGCGGTAGAGGCCGCCGCCGACGGCGACGAGATCGTGCTGGCCGACGGCGTGTACCGCGGCTACGGGAACCGCAACATCGACTATCTCGGGAGAGCGATCACCGTTCGCTCGATGAGCGGAAACCCGGACCTCTGTGCGATCGATCTCGAGTGGACGTACTGTGAGTGCATCGTCTTCCAGAGCGGAGAGACGGAGGCATCGGTTCTGGAAGGTGTGTCCGTCCTGCGCTCCGACGACGGCGTTATCTGCGTGTTCTGCAAGTTTCCGGGGGCGATTCACATCGCCGGTGCATCTCCCACGATTCGCAACGTGACGGTCTCGGAGTGCTCGGGTGACGGCATCTACGTGGATGGCGGTGCGCCGGTTCTCGAGGATTGCTCGATCGTCAACAACTACGGAACGGGACTCAGCCTGATGAGCGCGTCGGCAACGATCACCGGCGGTGTGATCGCGGCGAACAGCTCCAGCCGCAGCCACGGTGGGGGCATGTTCCTGTCGGGCTCCGACGCGACCATCGAGAACTGCGACATTCGGCGCAATAGCGCCTACTTCGCCGGCGGACCCCACCGGGGAGGGGGCATCTTCATCGGAAGGGGCGCGCCTGTCATCCGCAACAGCGTGATCGCGGAGAACTGGGCCACCCACGAGGGCGGAGGGATCTACGCCGCCTCCGGCGCTTCCGGTCCGGAAATCGTGGGATGCACGATCGCGTCGAACGAGGCGGCGACAGGCGGTGGGATCTATGTCCGGGGCGACTACCATGGGGCACCCGGGGTCGCCGTCCTGGAGCGGACGATCCTCTGGGGGAATTGCGCCTCCGTAGAGGGGAGGGAGGCGTACGTTGCCGCGGCCTTCACGGCCGAGTTCCAGTGCTCCGATGTGGACTCCGCCGGAGTCGCAGGACCGGGGAGCGTGGTGTGGGTGGCGGACAACTTGTTCACGGATCCGCTTCTGTGTGAGCCGGCCGATTGCCCTCTGGTTCCATCAATCGACGGAGTCTACAGCTTGCGCAAAGGCTCACCGGCCCTGAACGCGCCGAACTGCGGCCTGATCGGGGCGCTTGGGGTAGGTTGTCTGGTGTCGGTCGAGGCGTCGTCCTGGGCCCGCATCAAGGCCCAGTATCGGTGATCCTGCGCCAGGGATTGCCGCATCGATGAGACGCGGACACGTCGGTGCCGTTCTGGCGCTCGTCGTCGTGGGCGCCGTCCTCTACGCGCAGACGCTCGATGACGAGTGGCACTTCGACGACGCGTCCGAGCTCGACTGGCCCGGCGTCCGACAGTTCGCGCCCGAGACGAGCCCGGCCCACTACCGGGGCGTCCTCCCGCTCTACCTGTGGGCGCTCAACTACCGAGTCTCGGGCGAGGATGGGTGGAGCTACCACCTGCTCAACGTACTGATCCACCTGGCCAACGCGGTGCTCGTGTATGCGATGGCGTGGATGCTCGCGGGCAGGATCGGGTCCCGGCCTCGCATCGTGGCGGTGACAGCGGGACTCGTCTTCTGCGCACACCCGATCGCGACTCAGGCCGTGACGTACGTGACGCAGCGGTCCACGTCGCTGGCGGCCTTCTTCCTGCTGGCATCGCTGGTCTGCTGGATCGCCCTCCGGAAGTCCGTGGGAGCGAGGAAGTGGGTCTGGCTGGCGGCCAGCCTGGCGGCGTTCCTGTCCGGAACACACACGAAACACGTGGCGTTCGTCGTGCCGGTCCTCCTGCTCGGATACGAGCTCGTGTTTCCGGCCCATGGTTCGGGCCGGCGGGCCGTGGCCATCGCCACGGTCGCCTTCCTGCTCTTGACCGCGTGGCGGGCCAGCGTCTACGCGCCGTGGATCGCCCGGCTGGTCACCGCGCGGCCGGGCGAGACGGTGGTCGCGACGTCGACGACGCAGGTGCAGCTGGTCGCGCCACGGTACTCGACGCGGGAGTATGCGATGACCCAACCACGGGTCATCGCGACGTATTTCCGGCTGCTCGTTCTGCCCGTCGGGCAGAACCTCGACCATGATGTGGATTCCTCCGTGAGCGCGAGGGACCCACGTGTAGCCTTCTCGCTGTTGCTGATCGCGGCCATTGCCGGCTCGGCGTGGGGTCTGCGGCGTCGCCGGCCTGTCCTGTCCTTCGGCGTGCTTCTGGCCTTCGTCGCCCTCGCTCCGACGTCGAGTGTGATCGCGAGCCGGGATCTTCTGTTCGAGCACCGGGTCTACGTACCGCTGGTGGGCTTCGCCCTTGTCGTTGGAGACGTCTTGTCGGTGATCCGGAACCGCTGGGGAGCGGCGGCATGGGTGATACCCATCGGGCTGACGCTTGCACTGGGATCGGCGACCTGGCGCAGAAACACGGTCTGGGACACGGAGTTGAGCCTGTGGTCGGACGTCGTCGCAAAGTCGCCCGACAAGGCGCGTCCCCATGTGAATCTCGGCCTGGCCCTGCAGAGCACCGAGATGTTGCACGGCGCCGAGGGCGAGTACCGGCGGGCTCTCGAGCTTGATCCGGACCACCCACCGGCGCTGAACAATCTGGGAAACATCTACCGTTCACGGGGCGAAGCGGCGGAGGCGGAGCGCCTGCTTCGCGCGGCGGTGGAGTCGAGCCCCCACTACCTGGAGCCGTACGTGAATCTCGGCAATCTGGCGATGGACCGGGGCGACGCGTGGTCGGCGGAGGGGTTCTATCGGAAGGCGCTGGAGTTGGACTCGACTTCGGTGGTTGCCCGGTATGATCTCGGGAAGTGCTACGAGGTGCTGGAACGGTGGGAGGACGCCGTGTATCACTATGCACGCGTCGTGGCAGCGCGGCCCGAGAACGCGCAGTTCGTCAACGATTTGGGATGTGCTCAGCTGGCCAGCGGGAATCCAGGTGCGGCCGAGGCGACCATGAGGCGCGCGGTCGAGCTCGCGGGGGAGTCGGCCGTGGTCTGGTACAACCTCGGGCTGGTGCTGGAGGCTCGCGGGGCGGACGGCGGCGCGGCCCGTGCGTTCGAGGCAGCGCTGGCGCGGGAGCCCGCCCTGCAGCCCGCCCGGGATCGGTTGGAGGTGCTGCGCGGCACCGGTACTCCATGAAACATGCAAGGAGTATATGCAAGGACATCGCTTCGCTGGCCGGTCGGGGGAGGTGCGTGTTGTCGTCGATGTGGGGCGGGGTCGCGAGCACTTCCCGCGAGAAACACGGGGGATGGCGGCCGGGGGGGTGCGGAATGGCCGTCCGGAAGGGCCGTGAAGAATCATCTGAACTGATGGTTGATCCGGCGGACTTCGCTGCTCCTGAATGAGGAGTTACGGTAATCTTCGATCGGAGGTTAGGCACGGGCTCCGGCGCAGAGACACCGGGCGCGAGATGGACAGACCGCGGTGAGGCAGGGGAGCATGAGGGATTCAGCCAGCGGCACCTCCGATTCCTCGCTCTGCCGGCCGACATCGAGGCGCAGGGGAAGATACGCGATCCGCGCCCGCGCGCCGCGATCGACGTCGGGTCCTCACGGCCAGAGGGAACTCTCCTCGAGCGCTTCCACGAACGCGCGCACCGGCCAGATCTCGACACCGTCCCCGGTCCTCGCGCGCCGGGTCCCCGTGTAGACCAGGACTCTCCGGACGATGCCCGGAAGATCGACGATGGCCCGCAGCCCCGAGGTTGCGGCTCGCGGGAGGCGCCGGGTGGACTTCACCTCGATCGCGACGGCCCTCCTCCCGCGCTTCAACAGGAAGTCGACCTCGACGTTTCCCTGCGCCGGCGGTCCGGGAGCTCGTGGAGGGCGAGGGCGATCCGGTGGGCCGCGCCCGTCGCGCCAAGCAGGCCCTGGAGGCGAACCCCCTCGTCCACTCGGTCTTGATGGAACCGGAGAGGTGTGGCGGGACGCCTCAGGCGGGCTTCTGCTTCGCCGTCCGAGCCGGCACTGCTCGACTTGATCCAAGTAACTCACCGGCTCGACCGCCCCATCGACACGGTCCTTACGTTTCTCGATCCGCATTGACCTCGATCTCCTGGAGGATCGAAGTTAACGCGCATAGATGGTCTGCCACTCGTGCTTTCTCTTTGCGCGTTGATCGGGAGCATCGTTATCCTGTATCTTTCCGGAACTGCATCGGCACCATCGCGCAACTCACTTCCGAACTCACAACGGAACCCACTGCCTACAGAGGCCTCTGATGCGAATCCCCGTCCGTCAGCTCTTCGTTACCGGCCTACTGGCCGTTCCGTTCACGATCTTGACTGCGATCGGCGCGAGCGCCGACCCCTGCATCATCCCTGACGATGGCTCCGGAACCGTGGTACTGCCGAACCCGGCGTGCCCGTACCTCAGCCCCACGGAGTTCCACGAGGTCGTCGACGGTCTCCCGCCCGGCACCACGATCGAGATCACGGGAATCCACCGGGACTTCATCTGCCGTGCCCAAGGCGACCCGAACGCGCCGATGGACTCGTGCATCACTCCGGGCGGTCCGCTCGGCGGGGACATCGAGGAGTTCGAGTCGATCATCGAGATGGATATGGTCGGAACGGGCGACCTGGGCACGTTCAGTCGAAACATCCAGGTGCCGGTCATGTGCGTGGCCGCCACCGGTCCGCGCGACCCCGGCTCCCCTGTGCAAGAGTTCGACAACGAGATGATCCAGCTCCAGGGTGGTCTCTTCGGTGACCCCGACTTCGACCAGTTCCAGATCACCGCCGGCGGTGCGTTCGGTCTGCCGAGCCCGGGGCACACGACGCTCACGCGGCTCGGGCCTCCGGGGAGCGACTTCGCTGTCGACAGCTTCTTCGACATCGCGTACCGGATCGATTTCGTGGGAGCCCCGGGCGGAGCCCTGGACGGGATGTCCGGGAGCACGATAGGCACGGTTCGCATGCAGTCGGGCGACCCTGCCGCGACGGCAGCCCCGGATGGACAAATCGAGGGCGACACGTGGGGTCGGGTGAAGACGCGCTACCGCGAATAGTGAGCGCGCAGCTTGGACGCACGATCCGCGCCGTCCCCGTTCGCGGGGACGGCGTTTCCTATTCGAGGTCGCGCCCGGCGGGGAGCAGCGAGGGCAACAGGACGAGCGTGGCCACGAGGGCTGCCGCCACGGTGATGGCCGTGATGACGCCGAGACGGGCGTTCAGAGGAACCGCCGACATCGTCATCGCACCGAACCCGATCGTGACCACGAGCGCATCGACGAGGACGGGCGGTCCGGCAACCGACGCGGTGTTCCGCAGGGCGACGTGCGGCGAAACCTCGCCCCCCGTCCGTTCGCGGCGGAAGCGATCCACGAAATGGATCGCGAAATCCACGCCGATGCCCAGGCACATCCCCGCGAACATGGACGTGGCGACGCCCAACGGCATGCCGCTCCATCCCATGCCGGCGAAAACCGCGAAGACGGCGAACGCACACGGCAATACACAAAGAAGCCCCCAGCGAAGCGACCGGTTCAGCCAGGAGGCCACAGCCAGCACTCCGATCAGCGAGAGGAGCAGCGATCGCACCTGCGTATCCACGATCGCGGTGATCAACGTCTGGCTCACCGCGATGTCCCCGCCGAGCTCCACGCGGATCCCGGCCGGAGCCAGGTGATCCCGCTCGTACGCGCGAACGGTGTCGATCAGGGCAGCGGTATCCACGAAGTTCGCGTGGCGCAGATAGGCCGTGACCACGCCGGCGGAGCGATCGGTGGTGATCAGTTCGTTCAGCTCGTCCACGCCGCGGATGCGGGCGTAGTTCGACCAGAGCCGATCGATGTCGTAGGGCGTGTCGGGGATGACGCGGGATCCCTCCCCTCGCCGTCGCACGATGAAGTTCGTCGTCCTCAGGAACGTCGCCGGCCCAAGGACCCCGCCCACCGAGCGCTCGCGCTGGGCCGCGAGGAACTCCTCGAAGCGCTCCGTCTCTCCCAGGAAGCGCGGGTCGGCGAACCGCCGCGACTCGATGGACCAGTCCAGCAGTTCGTCGTCGCGCGGCCCCAGGAGAAGTCGCGGGGATCCCCTCCCGGGAGGCAGGGCGATGACGGCCTCCCCGGCTTCGATGCGCACGCTATCGACGGCGGCGGTCCAGTTCCGGAGCGCGTTGGGCATGCTCCGGATTCGACCGGCCCCCTCGGGAATCGAATCGCGTCCTATGGTGAACCGGCAGCCGCGGAGCGTCGCGGGATCCCCCATGTTGGCGGGGTCGACGCGGACCTCGTGGTCCCCCACGGTCCGCCCGGGGACCTTCCCGGCGAGACGGACCGGATCGGTCCGCATGACGAAGCGCAGGAGATGTGATCCCAGGAATTGCTCGTCGAAGAACTCGGACGCCCGGCGAAACGCACTCTCCTTCGCGAAACCGTCGATCCAGCTGTCCTGCACCCGGAGACGCTGCACACCGCCGACCCCCGCCACGAGGATCAGCCCCGCCGCGGCCCACGTCAGGAGACGCCGTCGCCCGACGCCTGCCGGTGCCTGCTTGCCTCCCAACGGGTGGGCGTCGGCAAGACGGGATATCCCCTCGAACGGCGCCCGGATGGCGCCGCCGCCGAACTGTGCGAGCGCTGCCGGCACCACGATCAACGAGAACAGCAGACAGTAGAGAATGCCCGCGGCCGCCATCACTCCGAACGCGCGCACGGGGGCCAGCGGGGAGATGGCGAAGGACAGGAAGCCGATCGCCGTGGTCAGCGAAGTTTTGACGAGCGGAGCCTTCATTTCCTTCATCGTGCTCGCGGCGGCAGCGGTGGCCGACAAATCCACATCCTGGCGACGAAGCTGGGCAAACCGCGCGAACAGGTGAATCTCGTCCGCCACCGCGATCATGCTCAGAATCACCGGAAGCACGGCGGTCGTGAGATAGATCGGCGCGCCCAACCAGCCGGCCGCGCCCAGCACGAACGCAAGGCACGCCCCGATCTCGACGAGCGGCAGCGCGACGGCAAGCGCATTTCGGAAGCAGAGCGCGAACACGAGGGCCATCAGCGCGAGGGTGATCGGTATCAGGCGGCTCAGGTCGGCGAGCAGATGCGAGCCGAGGAGCGCTTCGGCGACCGGGGCACCGATCACGTCCACGCGCAGCGAATCCGTGAGAGTGGCCCGCGCCACATCGCCGGCACGCCCCAGGAAGCTGACGCGGTCGACTCCGGACGGGACCGGAAGGAGCACGGCCGCCGCGCTTCCGTCTCGAGACACGAGAGTGCCGTCGTAGACCTCCAGGGCGGCGAGATCGGATCGGAGCTCGGCGATCGCGGCCGGTGTTTCCGGTATCGGATCGAGGAGCCGTCGGAACCGCAGCGTACCCGGCTGGAAGCGATCCCCGGTTTCCGTGGCCAGGCTGACCGCCGCGTCGGACTCCGGTCCGAGGAGCCCATTCGCACGAGCGGTCAGATCGGCGAGGGCGCGCAGCGCCTCGGGACAGTACACGCCGCTCTCGTGGCTCGACCGCAGCAGGAGAACCACGGGATCATGGAAACCGAACTCCTCCCGCAGTCGCTCCGCGGTAATCGCCGCAGGGCTGTCGGGCACGAGGGCGTTCCCATCCGTGCGGAGCGTCAGGCGTTGCAGGCCGGGCCCCGCGACCAGCGGAAGGGCCAGCACCAGCAGCGTGGCGATGAGCGGTCGAAGGGCGGAGAAGCGAGGCAGGAATCCCAAGACCGGAGGCCTCCCGGGGACGAGATGCAGGGCCGGGGGGGGAGGGTAGCGGATCCGGGGGATGTCGTAGGAGTAGGAATTCGCTTCCTCACAGCGAAATGACGGGGCGGCATCGAATTCGCGCGGGGATTCGTCTTCTGTGGGGAGGAAGGGAACTGAGATCATGTCCTGAGGATGGAGTCATGATTGATTCGGGGGAGCCCTCTCGGCTCGAGGTCCGGCTCGCGGACCGATGTCCTTCGCTCGGATGCGTCGCAGGGCGGAAGTGTACCAGCGACGACGCCAGGCCGGGCTTCGTTGCTGCGCAAGCAGGGACTTGGTGAGATACGCGGCCTACCGCCATGCCGTGAGGCCGCGCTCCTCGTCGGTTCCCGGGATCGTGTTGTCGAGCACCAGCGCCGCCAGAGCGCCGACGGCCATGCCGGTCTTGCCCAGCGTGTTCACGATGTCCGCCACCCATCTCGGAGCGAACTCGACGGTGTGGGTCGCGAAGTACTCCGGCACCGAGAGACCCATGAAGAACGCGAACCCGAGGATGAACAGGTTGCGGGCCGAGTTCAGATCGACGAACTGCAGATTGGACAGGCCGACGGAGGCGATCATCCCGAACATCGCGCAGTACATTCCCCCCACGATCGGCTGGGGAATCGTCGTGAAGAGCGCCCCGAACTTCCCGAAAGCCGCGAGGCCGATCATCAGCCACGCTCCCGTCTGAACGACGCGACGGCTGCCGACCCGGGTGAGACCGATGGCGCCGATGTTCTCGCTGTAGGACGTCGTCCCGTTCGCCGTTCCGAAGACGCCCGCGACGAGACAGCCGATGCCCTCCATTCCGATCCCGCGATTGACCGTCTTCGCGTCGGGAATCGAAGCCCCGGCGAGCCGGGCGCAGGCGTAGTAGTCGCCGACCGATTCCACGATCGAGGCGAGATATCCTGCCAGCATCCCGACCGCGGCGGCCGCGCCGAAAACGGGAACGCCCCATTGAAAGGGAAGGGGCAGGCGGAACCAGGGGGCGGCCGCGATCTCCCCTCCCGACACGTGCGCCGGGTGCTCGGGGCCGAAGACGCCGGCCAGGGTCAGGATCGCGGAGAGACCCCACGCGAGCAGGATTCCCAGCATGATCGGAAAGAGCTCGAAGGCGCGGTGGGTGCGGCGCAGGTACTGACTGAAGAGGATGATCAGCCCGATCGTCAGCCCGCCGACTCCCCAGTGAGTGCCGGCCACCGGGGCGCCGAACTTGAACAGGGAGAGCCCGATCAAGGCGATCGTCGGCGCGATGGTCACCGGTCCCACGAAGCGGAGGAGTCTCCCGACCAGCCCGGTGAAGCCGATCACGATCTCGAAGACCGAGCCGAGAATGACCGCGCCCTGCACGTGGCGCATCCGGACCTCCCACCCCGCGTCGGCCAGGGCGGCCATGCCGCAGATCGCGATCGCCGGAGTCAGGAAGGAAAAAGTCCCGCCCTGCACGAGGGGCAGCCTATTGCCCCACGTCGTCTGGAGCAGGGTCGTGATTCCGGAGACGAAGAACATGGTCCCGATCAACCAGCCGAGGGCGATCGGATCTCCGGCGATGCCGAGCGGTTCGGACAGCACCAGAGGAATGGCCACGGTCGACCCGAACATCGTCAGATAGTGCTGGAATCCGAGGAAGAGGGTCTCACGTGCGGGGGGGACGTCGTCGATCGAGTAGATCAGCCGAGGGCTCACGCGACGGACTCCCTTCGAATGGAGGGGAGAGAGGGCTCCGGAGGTGGGGAGCGGCACGGGTACGATCGGTGGCGACGATGGAGGATCCCGCGGCGACGGTCAATAGGGGCGGAGACACGCCGCGAGGGGCCCGCCGGCGACGGACGTCCCGCCCGGGTCGCAATCGAAGTTCATGAATCGTGAAGTCCGTGGGAGAATGCTCCCGACTCCACCGGGAGCACGGATGAACCGACGGACTTACGTCCTCCTCGCCCTCGTTCTCGCCGGCGCGGCGCTCCGCCTGCGCGGTCTCGACTGGGGACTCCCCTGGGCGCTGCACATCGACGAGCGGCTGTTCGTCGTGGCCAAGGCGATCCGGCTCGAGAGGTCGCTCGCGGGGGAGGGGATCCCCGATCCGGGAATCACGTCATACGGCATCCTGCCCCTCTGGCTGCTCGTCGCCGCGCGCAAGCTCCTGCTCGGCTGGGTCACGGGGAGCGGGGCGCCGACGTACGGGAGCGACTTCGCGGGCACGGTCCTGCTGGCCCGCGGGATCTCGGCGCTCTGGGGAACGGGCACCGTTCTTCTCGCGGGGCTCTGGGGGAGGAGGTGGGGACCGACGACCGGTCTCGTCGCCGCCGCGCTCGTCGCCGGCTTTCCCGCGCTGGTGCAGGCCTCCCATTTCGGGACGGTGGAGGCTCCGCTTCTCGCCCTTCTCACCGGGGGCATGCTGGCGAGCGAGCGCCTCGCGGAAGATCGCACGCTTCGTCGCTCCCTCGTCGCGGGGGTGATTCTCGGAATGGCCGTCTCGGTGAAGGCGCCGGGGGCGATTCTCGCCCTACCGGCGCTCCACGCGGCCCGGGGCGGCGGCGGAAGTCGTTTTCTCGGCCGAGCGGCGCTGATCGCGGGTGCGGCTCTCCTGATCCTTCTGGCGCTCAATCCCGGCCTCTTCGTTCCTCCCGGTCCGTCCGCGAGAACGGGGGAGCACCTGACGCTTTTCGGGAATCTGAGCCGCGTCTACTCGGGGGAGTTCCGGGACTGGACGCTGCCCTACCGGCACGACGTCCCCGTCTGGACCGAGCTGACCCGCATCCTGCCGTACGCGGTCGGGCTCGTTCCGGAGGCGCTCGCGCTGATCGGGCTCGTGATCGTGGCGCGCCGGCGGAGCTCGAGCGATGTGCGCCTGCTTCTGCTCGTCGTGCCGATCCTTCTCCTGTTCCTGCCCGCTCGGGTCAAGACGGTGCGCTTCCTGCTGCCCGCTCTCCCCGGGCTCGCGATTCTCGCGGCGGAGGCGACGAGGGCCCTGGCGAAGCGCACACGCCTCCTCCGGACCGTCCCCGCCGCGGTCGCCGCGCTCACGCTGCTGCACGGTCTCGCGTTCAGCGCCGTGTACGCCGAGACCGATTCCCGGGTTCGCGCGGCCCGCTGGGTCGATGAGAACGTCGGGGAACGCGACATCGTGGCGATCGAGGATCCGCCCGGGTACGGTCCGCCGATCGGCTCCCCGAGCCGGAAGCTCGAGCGACCACTCCTCCGCCTCGAGATGCTCTGGAAGGGCTTCTACGTGATTCACGAGAGGTCGACGGAGGAGGAGCGCCGCCGGCACCTCGACAAGGTTCTCCGGCGGGCGGACTATCTCGCGCTCTCCGAGCAGCACCGGGAGGAGTTCACGGTCGCGGGAGACCTTCGGCCGGTCGAGAGCGCGTTCTACGCCGACCTCGATGCCGGTCGGCTTCCGTTCGAGAAGGTCGCGGAGTTCAAGACCTATCCCCGCCTCGGCCCGATCGTCCTGAACGACGACCAGGCGGAGATCTTGATGCGCGGGTTCGATCATCCGAGAATCGAGATCTGGCGGAGGGTGGAACGGGAGACGAAGGGAGAGGGGGACCGGTGAGGCGGACGGGAGAGGTCCTCGCGATCGGCGCCGGATTGATCACCGCTCTCCTCATCGCCACCGACGCGATCCCTCTGATGCGCGGGCCGGAAAGCTGGCAGTGGGCCCGTCGCGCCCTCGATTCGCCGTTCCCCCTGCTCAGCGTGGTGGCCGTCTTCCTGGCCACGGCGGCCGTCGCGTTCCGCGTGCGCCGGGTGTGGGGCGAGGCGCCCGATCGGCGGCGCGTCCCTCTTCTCGGCGCCGCCGTGCTGCTCCTCTTCGCGCAAATGGTCCTTCTCACCGCGGTCGAGCCGGGCGGGCTCTCGAACGTGCCCCGGCGCGTGAAGGACCCTGCGTTCACGAGCTACCACACGATCGCGGAAAACGTGGGCGACCCCGTCGATTTCCTCCGTCGCTACCATCGCATTCAGCGGCGCTTTCCCATTCACGGACCGTCCCAGCCTCCCGGACGCGTCCTCTACTTCTGGTCCGTGACCCGCGTCGTCGGCCCGGAGGCGGGTCCCGCCGTCGCGGGCTTTCTCCTCATGGCGATCGGCGCCCTCGCCGTCGTGCCACTGGTCGTGCTCGTGGGGGGGCGGTGCGCGCCTGGGGCAGCCGGCGCCGCGGTTCTTCTGATGGCCGGTCTCCCGAGCTTCCTGCTCTTCACTCCGGAGACCGATCACCTCATTCTCCTTCTCTCCCTGACGGCCGCGGCGCTCGTCGCGGAGGGCCTCCGTCACGCGAGCCGCCCTCGCGCGACGGGACTCTGCCTCGCCGGAGGTCTCGTCGCGGGGGTCTGCCTCTTCGTCTCCTTCACGACGTTCGCCGCGTTGTTCGCCTGGTCCGTCGCCTTCGCGGGCATGCTCGTTCTCGCGCGGTGGCGGGGCGATCCGGTTCCCACCCGAGGGCAGCTCGTCCGTCTCGCATTCGCCGGCGTCGCCGGCTTCGCGGTCGTCCCGGCGATCACGACCGCGGTCGGCATGAACTGGCCGGCCGTGTTCCGGGAGTCCTCGGCGGCCGCGGAGAGATTCCAGAACGTCATCTTTGGCCGCGAGTACTCCACCTGGGTGATCGGGAATCTGTGGGACTTCGTCCTCTTTCTCGGCCCGCCGCTCGCGATCGCGTGGACGGTGCGAATCCACTCGGAGTGGGGGATCATTCGAAGGAGGCCGCGCGAAGAGGAACACGACGGCCGGTGGACGATCCCGTTCGGGATCGTCCTTCTCGGGATGATTCTGCTCCTCGATCTCTCCGGGAAGATCCGGGGGGAGACGGGACGGATCTGGATGTTCCTGATGCCGCTCGCGGTGGCCGGGGTCGCGTCGTCGCCGTGGGCCCGCCGGGACCGCGTCCTCGGGGCGCTGGCCGGGGCCCAGCTCCTCGTGCTCCTCGCCCTGCGCATGTACGTGAATGTGCCCGGTTGACCGCGGCGGAGGCGGGGGAGATATGCACGCGATGCCCGCGCGCGGGCTCGCGCGAAGGTGTCTTCGATGACGCCCGGGGGCTCCCGGATTCCCCGCGCGTTGCACGCGGTCGGGAGAGACCCGCGGCTCCACGTGGGGATCCTCCTGCTCGCGGGGTTCGCGGTCCGCCTCGCGTTCGCGGCGCAAGCCCCTCACCCCGGCCGGGTCGATCCCAATCACTACTACAATCTGGGCCGCAGTCTCGCCGCCGGGCGCGGCTTCGTCATCGACTACGTGTGGCAGTACCACCACGCGCCCGACTCCCCGACCCACGCGATCGACTACTGGATGCCCCTCCCCGCGGTGTGGCCCGCGCTCGGGATCTTCGTGTCCGGGGACGGACTCCTCTCTGCGCTCGTCCCCTCGGCGGTCCTCGGGACGCTGGTCGCGCTGCTCGCGTACGGAGTGGCCGCGGCGGCACGCCAGCCGCACGCGGTTCGCATGATGGCGGCGGGTGCGGTCATCTTTTTCCCGGATCTCCTTCTCCAGTCGGTGCGCACGGATTCCGCGGTCTCCTCCGCCCTCTTCGCCGGGGGGGCGTTCCTCGCGTTTCATCACGGTCGGTGCGGACGTCCGGCGCTTCTGGGAGCGGCGGGGGCGCTCGCGGGGCTGGCGCATTTGTCCCGGCAGGACGGCGTCCTGATCGCTCCCGCCCTGCTGCTCGGATTGCTTCTGTTTCGGCAAAGAGGCGATCCATGGCCTCCGCGGCAATGGGTCCTCGGCGGGGCGGTCGCGTGGATCGGCGTGCTGCTGCCGTGGATCGTGCGCAACCGGCTGATCCTCGGCCGGGCGTGGCCCTCGGGGGGAGGCCGTACGCTCTTTCTCCGGAGCTTCATCGACCAGTTCACATACGGTCGAACCCTCGATGCGGAGCACTTCCTCTCCTGGGGAATCGGGAACATCCTCCGCAACGTGGGGAGCATGGCCGGAGCCAATGGGCGATCGTTCGCAGAGTTCCTCGGCCTGCCGCTCGCGTTGCTCGCCGCCGTCGGTCTCGTCGCGTGGATCAGGCGGCGGGATCGGCACCGGCTCTCGCTCGTGACACCGCCTCTCCTCTTCCTGGGAGGGCTGTTCCTCTTCTACAGCGTCGTCGCCCCGTTCCACTCGGAGGGAGGGAGCTTTCGGAAGAGCGCGCTGAGCGTCGTGCCGTTCCTGGCCGTCGCGGGGGTGGGTGGTTTGGTGGCGATTCTCCGAGGGCGGGCCGTGGCCGGGCTGGCGGTGGCCGTGATCGGTATCTGGATGCTCGTGGGCGGCCGGGAGCGCATCCGTGCGGAGTTCGCCGAGCTGCGCGACGCGTGCGACTGGGCGAGGGCAGTCGTGAGCGCCGCCCGGAGCCGGGGGGACGCCAACGGCGACGGCGAGGTGCGATTGATGACCGGGGATCCGTTCCTCTTCGACAGCTACGGTGTACGCGGAATCATGGCCCCGAGCGACGACCTCGAAATGATTCTGGAAGCCGCGGGGCGGTACCGCATCGACTACGTCGTCCTGCCCGCCGGTCGCGCCGCGCTGGACACGCTCGGATCGGGGCGGGCCGTCGACGATCGGCTTCCGGTGGCGGCGGAGGGGAACGGGTTTCGGCTGCTCGAGGTGGCGGGAGCCGGCGGCGAAATCGAGTCCGAGGCGTGAGCGGTTCGTGCACGGCCCCCGCAACCTGATCCCCGTCCCTCCCGTAATCCCCATTGACGGATTGATTCCGCCCGGATCATTCATGAACGACCTGCTGCGATCGCGGATCCGCACCACCGGACGGGCGTCCTCGCGTCTCGCACCCTGCGACGTATCGTCAAGATACGGCTCGGGTTCGAGCCCCTGCGGGTGCCCGCCCGGTGGGCGTCTCCACGATCTCGCGACGGCCCTTCCTGAATAATCCGGGCTGGACCTACCCCTCCTCCTTGCTCCATCTTCCGGAATCGAATCTCCGGACCTCCGGATCAGCCGGAACGCCTACCCCGGGAGGAGTCATGACCGGAATCCTCGTCCTCATCGGCCTCATCGTGCTGCTCGGGGCGATCGTCGTCGGCATGTACAATGGCCTGGTGACGCTGCGCAACCGATTCAAGAACGCGTTCGCCCAGATCGACGTCCAGCTCCAGCGCCGCTACGATCTCATCCCGAATCTCGTCGAGACCGCGAAGGGCTACCTGAAACACGAGCGCGAGACTCTCGAGGCGGTGGTCGAGGCGCGCAGCCTCGCGGTCTCCGGACTGAAGGCCGCGTCCGCGAACCCCACCGACCCCGACGCCGTCCGCAAGCTGGGCGCCGCCGAGGCCGGGCTCACCGGCGCGCTCGGTCGGCTCCTCGCCGTCGCCGAGGCGTACCCCGATCTCAAGGCGAACGAGAACATGATGCAGCTGACCGAGGAGCTGACGTCCACGGAGAACAAGGTCTCGTTCGCCCGGCAGGCGTTCAACGACGCGGTGATGACCTACAACATCGCGCGCGAGACGTTCCCGCGCTCGATCATCGCGGGGATGTTCGGGTTCGGCCCGGCCACGCTGTTCGAGGTCGAGACCGAGGAGATCCGGGAAGCGCCGAAGGTCTCCTTTTCGTAGGCGACGATTCTCCGGCGACGCTCGCACCCCCCCGCGGGACGCGCATCATGAACTTCTTCGAGCACCAGGACCGGGCCCGTCGCAACACGGGTCTCCTTGTCCTCCTGTTCACCCTGGCGGTGCTCGGCATCGTGGTGTCGGTGACCGCCATCGCCGCGCTGACGATCGGACCCGCGACCGGTCGCCGCGCGGGCCTGCCGCCTCTCGACGTCGTTTGGCTCGAGAGGAACGCCGGCTTCCTCTGCACCGTCGCGGCGATCGAAGAGCCTCGGTGGCCGGCCCGTTCCCCCCGACACCGTCGATCCCGACGAGCGCCGCCTTCTCAACGTCGTCGAGGAGATGGCGATCGCGTCGGGGATTCCCCCGCCGCGCGTCTGGGTGCTCGACGAGGAGCACGGCATCAACGCGTTCGCGGCCGGACTCTCTCCGGAGGGCGCGGCGATCGGCGTGACGCGCGGGACGATGACGACGCTCTCCCGCGACGAGCTCCAGGGCATCGTCGCCCACGAGTTCAGCCACATCCTCCACGGTGACATGCGACTCAACCTGCGGCTCGCGGGGATCGTGTACGGAATCCTCTTCCTCGCGATCGCGGGCCGTGTCCTGCTGCGCGGGGCGCGCTGGACGGGAGGGGGACGCGGGAGACGGCGCGGCGACGGCCGCATCGGAGCCGCGATCGTGATCCTCGGGCTGGGGCTGATGATCGTGGGCGCGATCGGCGTGTTCTTCGGCCGGCTCATCAAGGCGGCCCTCTCGCGCCAGCGCGAGTTCCTCGCCGACGCGTCGGCGGTGCAGTACACGCGCAACCCGGAGGGGATCGGGGGTGCGCTCAAGATCATCGCTGCCGGGCCCGGGTCGCGGCTCGGGTCGCCGAAGGCCGAGGAGGTGAGCCACATGCTCTTCGGCAAGGGATTGAGCTCCCTCCGCGGGGCATGGTCGACCCACCCGCCGATCGTGGAGCGCATCCGCGCCATCGAGCCGTCCTTCCGTCGGGAGGAGCTCGAGGACGTGCGGCGGCGATGGGAGCGGCGCCGCGAGGCGCGCCTCGCGTCCGAAGAGGCGGCGGCGGCGCGGGAGGCCGCACGGGCGGAGAAGGCGCGGGCCATGGCGCGGCAGGTGGCGGATGTGCTCGATCCCGCCTCGGGCCTGCCGCGGCCGATTCCGGCCGCGATCCTGATCGGCGCCGCCGGCACGCTGGCGCCGGGACGGGTGGCGTGGGCCGCGGCCGTCCTCGACTCGCTCTCTCCCTCGCTGCGCGGGGCGGCGGCCTCCGGGGACGAGGCGCCGGCGCTGGTGCTGGCGCTGCTCCTCTCGAACGAAGCCGGGGTGCGCGGGCGGCAGCGGAACGAGATCGCGCGATCGCTCGGGGAGGCCGTCGCGGCACGGGTGGAGGCGCGGGGCGCCGAGGTCGACCGCCTCGCGCCGGAGGCCCGCCTCCCCCTGTTCGAGCTCGCCCTGCCTGCACTGCGCGAGCAGGATCCGGAGGCGCTCGACCGCCTGGCGGGCGTCGCGCGCGCGCTCATCCTGGCCGACCGGCGCGTCGAGCCGTTCGAGTTCGCGCTCGGAAAGCTCCTGGAGCGCTACCGCAAGTCGGTGCGGGAGCCGAAGGCGGTCGGCGCGGGTCGGATCCGGCTCGCACAGCGAGGGCCGGCGGTCCGCGCCCTCCTTTCGGTCCTCACGCAGATCGGCGCTCCCGACTTGGAGGCGGCGCGCGCGGCGTACGCCACGGCTCTGGTCCGGCTCCCCGCCGGCGAGTGGGGAGACTTCGCTCCCGCCGACCCCTGGGCCCCCGCGCTCGACGAAGCGATCGACGCCCTGTCCGACCTCCGCCCCCTCGATCTCGAGCGCCTCGTCGAGGCCCTCGCGAGCGCGGTCGGGCACGACGGCGTGGTGACCCCGCACGAGGCGGAGCTGCTTCGGGCGATCTGCGCGGGGCTCGGGGTGCCGCTGCCGCAGCAGAGGCCGATGAGGAATGAAGGTTAGCTCGCCACCGTGCGGAAGCGCCGGAGCGACGAAGTCGGAACCGACGAACCGCCGCAGTTACCGGCCGCGACGCTCGCCCTCGAGCGTCCGACCCGCGTCCACCGCCTCCAGCAACCGATCCACTTCGTACCCGGACCGGCTCTCCGCCTCGCGCAGGCTCCGGATGACCTCGAGCGCGTCCCGGAGGCGTCGCGCGGCCTGAACGGAGTCGCTGGTGTCCGCGCCCGCTCGGTGCCCGGCAATCACGAGCGCCCATTCGAGCCACTCCCGGAACGGCTCGCGGCCGAACCAGACTTTGCCACCGGCGCGATTCACGTTCAGGAACCGCTGCATCTCCTCGTCGCCCAGCCAGGCGCGGAGAATCCCGGAGGCCGGGCTCTTCTCCCGAGACTTCGACGGCGGCACCACCGCGCGCGCCCAGTCCTGCTGCCCGATCAGGATCTTCACGAGCGAGACGGCATGCTCGGCTCGATCTTCCTCGAGTCCGAGCGCACGCATCGATCCGATCAGCGGGGTCCCCAGTCGCCACTCGTCGATCCACGCACGACTGACGGCGGTCGCTTCCTTCCCGCCGGTCGCCTCGCCCAGGCGGTGAAGGAACAGCCATCCGAGCAACGGGGCCCAAAAGACCGGGTCGTCCCCCTGCCACGGATCGGCCGCCTCCGTGTCGTGTGTCTTGCCGAGGATGGCCGGCAACCGGAGCGCGACGGCCACGTCGTCCCGCACCCGCGCGGCGATCTCCTCCGGAGTGCCGGTTCCCCCGCAGAAGTCCCGCGCCGCCCCGGCCAGCGTTCGCGCCGCCGTCTTCACGTCATCGAGGGCGCTCTCCACTTCGTCCGCCGGCCCGGCGCCGATCGCGAGCGCGGCGAGTCTCCGAAACCGTTCAGGACGGGCCAGCTCCCGGAGTGGACCGTGGACCGGCTCCAGCACGAGAGCCTGAAGCGCCTCGTCGACGCTCGGGACACCGCGCCCGTCGAGCCGTTCCGAGAGGCGCGCCCAGGGGTTCCGCCCGTCGTCGCGCACCTCTCGGAAGTCCAGGAACACGTGGCACTTGTACGCGTCCAGCTCCACGTACAGGCCCCGTTCGAGCAGCTCCCGGTTGCTGCGCAGATACTCGAGTCCGGAGTGGTGATCCCGGAAGACCGTGAAGAAGCCCGCCTCGGGATTCAGGCCGAGCCCTTCGCCGAGCGTCTTCTGTACGAGGACGAATCGGCCGTCGGATCCCTTCGCCACGGGGCACGGCGTGGAGGTCCGGATCCAGCCGCCCGTCGACGCGTAACGGTTGTGGTAGATCAGGAGAGCCCGCTCGTCGCCCGCGCGGTTCGAGTACGCGAAGACGTCCTCGTTGACCCGCCCCTCGGCAAGGAAGAAGTCGTAGAGGAGGAAGTCCCTGGCCTCCGCGAACACGTGGCGGCGGCGCAGCAGGGGAAAGATCTCGCGCTCGTGGCGCGAGACGAGATGGTCGTCGGGTCGCTCATCATGGTAGGCCCGCCGGTATTCCATTCCGTACTTCTCGGTGAATCCTTCGATCTGTCCGTGGCCGAACATCGGCAGACCCGGGAGGGTGACCATCATCGTACACACGCCGAAGAACTTGTCCTCCTTCCCGAACTGGTCGACGGCCGTGCGCTCGTCCGGGTTGTTCATGAAGTTGACGTAGCGTTTCAGGATCTCCGGATCGAACTCCAGGGTGTTCTTGATGAGCTGACGGTAGTCCTGGTTCCTCTCGTCGCGGAGCATGACCATGAACGCGCTGTTGTAGACCCGGTGCATGCCGAGCGTCCGCACGAAGTAGCCTTCCATCAACCAGAAGGCCTCCGCCAGCAACAGGGTGTCCGGCACGTCCGCCGCCACCCGGTCGACGACCTCCCTCCAGAATTCGCGCGGCATGGCCCGGTCGAATTCCGCCTTCGTGAGACCGTGCTCGGCGCGCGAGGGGATGTCACCGCCGCTCCCCGGCTCCGGGTACCAGAGCCGCTGGAAGTGGCGCTTCGCCAGCGTCATCGCCGCGTCGAACCGGATCACGGGGAAGCGCCGCGCCACGCTCAGGATGGTCTGGATGGCCGCCTCGCGGACCTCGGCCTTCAGGTAGTCGAGCTGCGCGGTGTCGTTCCAGGGCATCGAGGTTCCGTCGTTGCCGTGGTAGAGGAACCGTTCCGATCCCGTCCAGAGGTCCACGCGTTTGAAGACGACCGCGGCGTCGCTGTGGTCGTAGTAGTGATCCTCCAGGAAGATCCCGACGCGATCGTCCTGCGATAGATTCGGGCCCTGAAACGTGTACGCGGGGAAGGGGCTGTGGTCGAGCCCGACGAACCAGTCGGGATGCTCGACGACCCAGCGCCCGTCGATGCCGACATGATTCGGCACCATATCGGAGGCGAGCCGGATCCCCCGCCGCCCGGCTCGCTCGCGAAGCGTCCGGAGGGCGTCGTCCCCCCCGAGGTCCGCGGCGATCTCGTAGGCGAAGAGCGAGTATGCCGAGGCGACCGCCTCCGGGTTGCCACGGAGCTGCTTGATGCGGCGGGAGGCGGCGCTGCGCTCCCACAGCCCGATCAGCCACAGACCCGTGAAGCCCCAGCGCGCAAGTCGGTCGAGCTCCTCCTCGGGGATTTGATCGAGCCGGGTGAGCGAACGCCCGGTCCACCGGGAGAGCTGGTCCATCCACACGTAGACGTTCTTGGCAATCAGGACCAGCTTCGGCATCCAGTCCCGATCCGGACTGAACCGTCGGGGCTCGAGCGCCAGCCCGGAGAGGTCATGCGCTCCCACGGGGCCGGGCCCGAGGAACCGTGCCTTCCCCTCCTCTTTGACGAGGTCCAGACTGCTCAGCAGCCGGGGGAGGAAGTCGCCGAGCAGATGACCCCAGCGCGTGCGGATGTACTCGAGCTGCCCGGGCAACGAGTGGGGCACGGCGACCGCCGGCGCGCGGAGCATGTCGATCAGGTTCTGATGATCGGGGCCGAAAACGGGCTGTCCGTCGAAGAAATCGTGGAGACTCGCCAGGATCCGGCCGTAGGCCGTCCTCGTCGTCAGTCGTGCGTCGTCGAACAGCTCTCCGTACGGTGCGTACGCCGGATTCGCGTTGGCCAGCCAGAGCATCAGCAGCTCTTCCAGCGCCACCTGCCGATGCGGCACGCCGCCGGATTCACCGGTGAGCCAGTCCTCCCACCGGATCTCACCCCGGTACACCGCGACCGGCGGGAACTCCCGGATGAATTCCCGCAACGTTCGGTCCAACTCGGTCTCGCCGATCCTCGCGGTCAGCCACTCGGCGGCTTCCCCGAGCACCTTCGCGTTTCTCTGCCGGCGGAACAGGCCGACGACGTAGTGCAGAATCTCGTCGATGAGCCCCATCGCGTTGATCGAGCCCGCCGTCACCGCGCGCTCCGGGAAACGAACGAGGTCGCGCTTGCGGTTCATTCGTTCGGCGAACACGCGCGCCGCCCGGAAGTCGGCGAAGACGACGTTTTCTGTCAGAGAGAAGAGGCTCGCGTCAAACCCGTACGTGTCGCGGGCGCGACGGGAGACGTGGAACTCCATGCGCGGGGACTGCATCATAGCGATCGTTCTCGGTTCGATGGTGATCCTGAGGGAACGGTGCGCTCCCGTGGCGGTCCATTCTATCGGCCACGGCGATTACCAGCCAGAGGGCAGCGGCGCCCCGGGCGATCGGAGCAGAGACTGGTGAGATATGCCGGCTAGTTCTCCACCGGCTCCCGAACGGGACTCGACGCCTGCGGGACCGGCGTGGCCTCCTGCGCGCGCCGGATTCCGCGGCGGGTCTTGTCCTCGGCCCGGCGGAGGCGAAGGGCTTTCCCGGCGAACTCCCCGACGATGCGCTCGAACTTCGTGGCCGACTTCCCGCGGGCGGTGTTGAAGATCAGGCGAATCGGACGCCAGGGGTGGGTGATCCACGACGTGAAGAAGAAGAGGAGGTAGCCGACCCAGATCGCGATACGGAGCTGGCCGTCCGACATCAGAGGATTCCAGCTCGCGGGGTTGCGCGGGTCGTGGCCCCGGAAGATCCGCAGAAAGAAGTCGTCGTCGAGGACGAGCTTCCCCTCCCTCCTCAGTTGGTGCCAGATCTCCGTGTTCGGGAGCGGATAAAAGGCGCTCAGGTTGATCTCCTGGAACCCCAGCAGTGCCATCCGGAAGAGCAGCCAGTAGGTGCTGAAGACATCCCTCCACGTCTCGCCCGGATAGGCGATGAGCATGTTCGCCTGGAGTCGTAGGCGGTGCTTGATCGCGGGACGGGAGGCCGCGAGCATCCGATCGATGTTGATCTTCTTTTTGATGTCCTTGAGAAGGCGGGTCGATCCGCTCTCGGGAGCGTAGGAGAGGACCTTGCAGCCCGCTCTCTTCATCCACTCGATGACCTCCTCGTCGATCGCCTCACTGCGCGTGCCGGACGGGAGCTGCCAGGAGCAGACGAGCCCCCGTTCGACCACCTCCCTGCAGAACGCGATGATCCAGTCCCGCTTGATGACGAACGTGAGGTCCTCGAAGTGGAAGTCGTCCGCCCCGTACCGGTCCTGGTACGCCACCATCTCGTCGACAACGTCCCGGACCGATCGGGCGAACCAGCGCGTCGTCCACATCTGCGGGCTGGAGCAGTACGTGCACTGGTAGGGGCAGCCGCGGGTCGCCAGCATCGGCATCGCCCTCCCGAGGCGGGCTCCGTGCGGGACGCCGTTCTCGATGTACTCGTCGATCGGGAAGAGATCCCAGGCGGGCCAGGGCAGTGCGTCCACGTCCCGAATGCGGGGCGCCCGCGGATTGATCCGGATCTCTCCGTTCTCGCCCCGGTACACGATTCCGAGAACGTCCTCGAGACCCGTGCCGCGGTCGAGGGCCTCGAGGAGGTCGACCGCGATCCGCTCTCCCTCCCCGAGGACGATGACGTCCGCGGGGCTCGTCTGGAGACAGTACTCGGGCAGACCGGTCGGGTGCTCACCCCCGAGAACCATCGTCGCGTGGGGAAATCTCTGCTTGATGGCGTTCACCAGCTCGCGGACGAGAATCCACTGCGGCGTGAACATGCAGCCCAGTCCGATGACTTGCGTATCCGGATGGATCCGGTCGAGGAGATCAGGGATCGAGAGGCCGCGGACGTAGAAGCGCTCCCGCTTCTCGAAGTGCTCGAGCGCGCTTCCGGTACCGTCCACGACCTCGACGTCGTGACCTGCCCGGCGAAGCTGCGCGGCAATGTAGGCCGGCCCGACCGGGGCCATGGCGACCGTGCTCAGGTAGTTGGTCAAGGTCACGATGGTCGGAGGATTGACGAGCGTCACACGCATCCGAAGCGGCTCCTCGATCGGAGTTGCCCAACCCGAAGTGGGCGAGGAACGAGACGCCCGGATCGGTCCGCGCCGAGGCCCAGCACGGTTTGGCGAGGAAAACCACGATCTCCAAGAGGTTACCAGGAGCGGGGGAATCGGGTCAAATCGGGCCCGGGACCCCGCTCCGGAGCCGTCAAGACGGAATCGTGGAGGTTTGCCACATCGCCCCGGAAGGGGCCGGAAGCGGCAAGGAAGCCCGAGACATCTTCGTCTGTCCGCGCGGTCCGGAAGGAGGTCGGGTCCCCGCCCGGTGGTAGCCTTACCCGGCTCCAATAGTCACGCGACTTGTCACCTTTTGCACCGCGGCATACGCTGGCGGTGACGAGGGTGTCCCCACCTCCCCGGCGCACGGGAGTGCGGGTCTCCCGGAGGACGTTCTCATGGGTCGTTGGTCCCGGAGGCTCCTGCTGCTGGGGGCGGTGGTCGTCGTGATCGCCGTCCTCCGGCTCACGGTCTTCCGACCCGAGCCCGTGTCCGTGACCGTCTACCGCGTCGATCGGGGTCGGGTCGAGGCGACCGTCGTGAACTCGCGCGCGGGCAAGGTGGAGTCGCGCCTTCACGCCGAGATGAGCCCGGCGATCGCCGGGCTCGTGGCGGAGATTCCGGCCGGAAAGGGGCGGGAGGTCGGCCGGGGCGACGTGCTCCTTCGGTTGGACGACGAGGAGCACCGCGCGCAGGTGACGCTCGCCGCCCGCTCCCACGACGCGGCCCGGGCGATCGCGAGGGAGGCCTGCTTCTCGGCCGCGCAGGCGGAGCGCGATCGGGTCCGGGCGGAGGCACTCGCCGACGAGGATCTCCTCTCCGAGCAACGGCTCGAGGACGCCCGGACCGCGGCCCTCTCCCTGGAGGCGGAGTGTCTGGCCGCCCGGGAGAAGGCCCGAGAAGCGGAGGCGGCGCTCGCGGTGGCGCGCGCCCTTCTTCAGAAGACCATCGTCGTCGCCCCCTTCGACGGAGTCGTGCTGGACGTCACCACCGAGGTCGGCGAGTGGATCAGTCCCTCTCCGCCGGGGGTGTTCATCCCCCCGGTGGTCGAGGTGATCGATCCGGGCGCTCTCTACGTCAGCGCCCCGATCGACGAGGCCGATGTCGCTCCCGTCGTCATCGGTCTCCCGGTCCGGATCACGCTCGATGCGTTTCGCGATCGGGCGTTTCCGGGGAAGCTCACGTACGTGGCCTCGCACGTGGAGGCGCGCCAGGAGCAGAACCGCGTCCTCACCGTGGAGGCAGAGTTCGACGAGGGGTCCCTGCCCCGGAATCTGCTCCCCGGCCTGTCCGCCGACGTCGAGGTGATCCTCGACGCCCGGGAGGACGTGCTTCGCGCCCCCACCTATGCGTTGCTGGAAGGCGATCGCGTGCTCGCGGTGACGGAGGATCGGCTGGAGGAGGTGGGCGTCTCGGTCGGCCTGCGGAACTGGGACTTCATCGAGATCACCGCCGGGCTCGAGGAGGGCGATCGCATCGTCGTCTCCCTCGACCGGCCCGAGGTGCGGTCGGGGGCGCGGGTCGTGATCGCGGGCGAGACGGTACGGTGATCACGCTCTCGGGAATTCACCGTACATTTCACGTCGGAGGACAGGCCGTTCACGCGCTCAAGGGGATCGATCTCCGGATCGACCCGGGCGAGTACGTCTCTTTCATGGGTCCCTCCGGGTCGGGGAAGTCGACCCTTCTGAACATCATCGGCTGCCTGGACCGTCCCACGTCGGGATCGTACGTTCTCGACGGGAGGGAGGTCGCCGAGCTCTCGGAGCTCGAGCTCTCCCGGATCCGCCGGCACCGGATCGGATTCGTCTTCCAGTTCTTCCATCTCGTGCCTCGGCTGACCGCGGCCGAGAACGTCGAGCTCCCCCTCGTGTTCGCCGGCATCGCCCCGGAAGATCGAAGGGCCCGAATCACGCGGGCCCTGGATTCCGTCGGGCTGAGCGAGCGCGCCGAGCACCGACCCGATCAGCTCTCGGGGGGCGAGCGCCAGCGGGTGGCCATCGCGCGCGCGGTCGTGATGGAGCCCTCGATCCTTCTCGCCGACGAGCCCACGGGCAACCTGGATCGGACCTCGGGTGAGGAGATCGTGGAGCTCATCGAGAGCATGCACGCGCGGGGCATCACCCTTCTGGTCGTGACGCACAACCGGGTCGTGGGAGAGCGGGCGCGCCGGCGGATCCGACTCGCCGACGGGGAGACGATCTCCGACGAGCGGAGAGGGGACGGGACATGACCGCGGGCGGGGCCGGGGCGCTCGACCTCCTCCGCTACGCGGCGGGAGGTCTGCGCGGGCACCGCCTCCGTACGTCGCTCTCCCTTCTGGGCGTCGCGATCGGAGTGGCCTCCGTCATCCTCATCACGAGCCTGGGAGAAGGGGCACGACTCTACATCACGGGCGAGTTCGCCTCCCTCGGGTCGAACCTGCTCATCATCATACCGGGGAAGACCGAGACCGTGGGTCACGCGCCTCTGATCAGCACGGCGCCGCACGACCTGACGGTGGCCGACGTGGAGGCACTCGAACGGCGCGTTCCGCAGATTCGGCGGGCCGCTCCCGTCTCGCTCGGGGCCGCGCCGATCCGTTACGGTGAGCGCCGGCGGGAGGTCACCGTGTTCGGAACGACGCACGCGATCCAGGAGATCCGGAAGATCGAGATGGGCATCGGGCGGTTTCTTCCCGAGGGGGAGCTCGACGCGCCGATCTGTGTGATCGGGTCCAAGATCCAGTCCGAGCTCTTCGGCAGCGAGAACCCGCTGGGCAAGATGGTCCGCGTCGGAGAAACGCGCTGCCGGGTGATCGGAGTTCTGGCTCCCCGCGGCACCTCCATCGGGGTGGACCTCGACGAGGTCGTGGACATTCCGGTCGAGACCGGGCTGCGCATGTTCAATCGGACCTCCCTCTTCCGCGTCCTCGCGGAGGTGCGCTCGCCGGAGGATTTGGACTCCGCCACAGGCGCGGTGCTCGCCGTGCTGAAGGAGCGTCACGGCGGTGAGGAGGACGTGACGGTCCTCACGCAGGACGCCGTCATCTCCACGTTCGACACCGTGCTGCGCGTTCTGACCGCCGCGCTCTCGGTCATCGCGGCGATTTCGCTCACGGTGGCCGGGATCGGCATCATGAACGTGATGCTCGTCTCGGTGTCGGAACGCACGCGGGAGATCGGCCTGCTCAAGGCCGTCGGGGTGACCCGATCCCAGGTCCTGGGAGTGTTCCTGCTCGAGGCGTCGGTCATCTCCACGGCGGGGGGGCTGCTCGGCGTGGGCGGCGGTCTCGCCGCCGGGCGATTCGTCCATCACCTCTATCCCGACCTCCCCGTGCACCCGCCCCTCTGGGCGATCGCGATGGCGCTGGCCGTGTCCGTCTCCGTCGGGGTTCTCTTCGGAGCGCTCCCCGCGCGGAACGCGACGCGCCTCGATCCGGTGGAGGCACTCATGAGGAGGCGGGCGTGATCTTCGACGACGTCCTCCGGCACGGGTGGCGTGCGGTCCTCGCGCACCGTCAGCGCTCGCTGCTCACGATGCTGGGCATCCTCATCGGGATCGCGTCGGTGATTCTCCTGACGTCGGTCGGCGAGGGAACGCGGCGGAGGATCGTCTCCGAGTTCACGCAATTCGGAACGAACCTCGTCGCCGTGAACCCGGGGCGGATCGAGACGACCGGGGTTCCGGGCGCTCTCGGAGGGACCGTTCACCCGCTCACCCTGGAGGACGCCGAGGCTCTCTCCCGGATTCCCGGAGTGCGCGAGGTGGTCCCGGTGAACATGGGAACCGCGGGAGTCGAGTGGGCCGGTCGGGAGAGAAACGTGTTCGTCTACGGTCTCTCCGCCTCCGGGCCCGAGGTCTGGTCGATGCGCATCCGGACCGGGCGGTTTCTCCCCGCGGGAGACCCGCGGACCGGCTCCCCGCTGACCGTTCTCGGACCGAAGCTCAAACAGGAGCTGTTCGGAGAGGGGAACGCCCTCGGACAGCATGTGCGGATCGCGGGACAGCGGTTCCGGGTCATCGGAGTGATGGAATCGAAGGGACAGTTTCTCGGATTCGACATCGACGATTCCGCCTACATTCCGATCGCGCTCTCGATGCCGCTGTTCAACCGCGACGATCTCCAGGAGATCGACGTGCTCGTCTCGAACGCCTCGGTCGTCGATTCGGTGGTGGCGAAAATGGAGCGAGTCCTCGTCGACCGCCACGGCGGTGAGGAGGACTTCACCATCACGACCCAGACCGGCATGCTGGACAGCCTCGATCGCGTGCTCGGCATCGTGAGCCTGGCGGTGGCGGGGATCGGGGCCATCTCCCTGCTCGTCGGCGCCATCGGCATCCTCACCATGATGTGGATCTCGGTCAACGAGCGGACGACGGAGATCGGCCTGGCCAAGGCCCTCGGCGCGACGCCGCGCGAGATCCTCATGCTCTACCTGAGCGAGGCGGCGATGATCTCCACCGCGGGCGGCGTTCTGGGGCTCGCGACGGGCATGGGGATCGCGCAGGCGATCCGCCTGCTGTTCGCGGGGATTCCCGTGCACACGCCGATCGAGTACGTGGTTCTCGCCCTCGTGACGAGCCTGGCCGCTGGAATCCTGAGCGGCATTCTGCCGGCGAGAAGGGCGGCGGCGATGAACCCGGTACGGGCGCTGGCGGAGGAGTGAGCGGAAGTGCGAACGCAGGCTTTCACGCAGGGGTCCGGGGCGCATCGGGATCCGGGATCGGCCCGGACTCGGCCCGCGGGAGAGGGGCTCAGGAGGAGGCGGGGGTCTCCGATCGCCGGGTCTCGATCCACCGCGCCTCGCGGACGATCTCCTCGAGGGCCGGTGGCCGGATGCTCTGCGCCCCGTCGCACTTGACCCGGGCCCGGTCGATGTGGTGGTCGAGCACCTCGATGATGAGCCCGTCCGCGCCGACCGCCAGGGCGGCCTTCGCGATCGGAGGAACGAGCTCGTCGTCACCCGTCGCGTGGCTCGGGTCCACGATGATGGGAAGGAACGTCTGCGCGCGCAGAGCCGGAACGACGTTCAGATCGATCGTGTTCCGGTTGTACTCGCCGCGCGAGAACGTCCGGATTCCCCGCTCGCACATCACGATGTCGAGATTGCCCTGGAGAGCGACGTACTCCGCCGCGTACAGCCACTCCTGGAGCGTGGCGCTCCATCCCCTCTTGAGGAGGACGGGTTTGCCGGACTTGCCCGCCTCGATCAGGATCGGGTAGTTGTGCATGTTGCGGGAGCCGATCTGGAGCATGTCCGCGTACTGGCCGACGAGGTCCACGAGGCGCGGATCCATGACCTCGGTGACGACGGGCAGGCCCGTGACCTCCCTCGCCTCGGCCAGGATCTCCAGGCCCCTCTCACCGAGTCCCTGGAAACTGTACGGGCTCGTTCGGGGCTTGAAGGCCCCGCCGCGAAGCATGTCGCCGCCCGCGTCGCGGACGTGCTTCGCGATCTCCAACGTCTGCTCTCGGCTCTCGACGGCGCAGGGTCCGGCAATGAGGATCGGCCTGTTTCCCCCGAACTCAACGTTGCCGACACGAACGGGGCGGATGGGTCTCTTTCCGTTTTCGACGGGAAGGTTCTCCGCAGCGACCTTGAGCCGAGGTGCGTTCGAACTCATCTCGTTCGTTCTCCCGGAGTCTTCCGCCAGTCACGACGGGCCGGACGGGGAACGAACCTCCCCGCTGCGGCCCCGCTTCCGACGTGCCTGCATTCCCGCCATGCGCCACGGCGACCTCCCCCGCTTTCCCGCCCCCCGAGCCCCGCCGTCATCGACGGAGGATCCGCAGCGGCCCGCGGAACCCTGACTTCCCACTCAGGATACTCCTTTCGGGCCCTCCGAGTCACTCCCGGTGCGATATTCCCTCCGAAGAACCGTCTCGGAGCCCCCCTCGGACCGCGACCGGCAGGGCCCCCCCGGGCGGAATCGGCCGTCGGCGGGTGCCGCTCGACACCCGATTTGGCGAGATCTCCATCCGAAGACAAGGAGATTCCTCCACTTCGGGGCCCGCCCGCCGAATGCCGGGGGGGGACATCCCGGAATCGGAAACGGACGTGGCGCGAGGAGCATCCGCCGGCCGTCCTCGGCCCCGACCCTCCCCGGCCCGGGCGACTTCCGCGCAGGGAGGGGCTCCGGATCGACGGAAGGGCGACGCCGCGACGGACCATCTCAGTCGGCCTCGTTCTCGAGGACCGCGATCGCCTCGATCTCGACGAGCAGGTCCTCACGGCAGAGGCGGGCCTGAATCCCCGTGCTGGCCGGAAGCGGATCGAGGTGCATGGCCGCGTAGAAGTGGGTGCGGATCTGGTTGAAGTCCTGGTAGTCCCGCTCGATGTCGCGCAGGTAGCACGTCGTTCTCACGATGTCGTGCCAGTTCGCGCCCTGCGACGCGAGGAGCTCGGTGATGTTCCGGAACGTTCTCCAGCACTGCGCCCGCAGGTCCCCCCGGTAGACCGTGTCTCCATTGCCGTCGATGCTCGCGGTGCCCGAGATGTAGAGGATGGACGATCCCGCCTTGGGCGTGATGCGCAGACCTCGGGTGAACGACGACGGAACGTCGTAGGAGTAGGCCTCGTTGAGAACCCCGTAGTTCGTGATTTGACCCTTCGCGATCGAAGGCCGGCCTTCGTCCTTCGGTCCCGTCTTGTCGAAGGGGAGGACGTCCCCGTTTTCGTCGAGAAGCCCGAGGAGACGCATCTCGTGGGCCTCGTCCTCGGAGCGGGGGCGCGTCCGAAGATCTCGGCTCTCCGTCGGCCTCTGGGTCGTACTCATGGGTTATTCTCCTGGTTCGTACCTGAATCTCGTTCACGTCTTCCGAAAGCCGGTGCGTCCCCTGCGCTCACGGATCCGAACGCTCCCTGGCGGAGTCGTCGTCCGATTCGAGGCCCGATGGAGGTATCGGGTTGGGGGCGGGATCGGTCGCGGGGTGGACCGAGGGCTCTCGACAATGGGAACCTCTCGCCTCGGTGAGCCCTCGGCTACTCGCCACGGATGCCCGAGCTCGAAGGGGACCAATCGATGAGTCGAAGTTCCGACAGTGATGAAGACGCACTGATGGTGAGAATACCGGATTGCCGAGTCGGGTGTCAACTGACCGTCCAACGTATTGATTCATAACTCGATAGGGCATTTTGCGCGGGGGGCGGGCCACCCTCTCGCACCCCGATCGGAGGGAGCACGAGGGGCGGCTCCCCTCACCCGGCAGAGCGAGAATACGCCCCATCGCCCCGACCGACCGGAGTGGAGGCGACCGGAGTCTCTCGACCCGAACGGGCGCCCCCGGAAGAGACCGATCGGAGCAGATCCGAGAAGGGGCCTCTGTCCCCGGGAGAGAGCCGCTGGAGCGCGGACGCCGTGATCAGGGTCACCCCCGCTCGTGTGCGGTGGAACCGCCTCGCGTCCTCCTCGGGATCCTCTCCCACGATCAGGCCGGCGGGGAGGACACAGTCCCGATCCACGACGGCCTTGCGGAGGCGGCAGCCGTTGCCCACGTCCACGCGGGGAAGGATCACCGAATCCTCCGCCAGGCTCTGCGAGTGCAGGCGGACGTCGTTGAAGAGGAGCGATCGACGGGCGATCCCTCCGGAGACGATGCACCCCGAAGAGACCATCGAATCGACGGCGTGACCGCGGCGACCGTCTTCGTCGAAGACGAACTTCGCGGGGGGACTCTGCTCCTGGCAGGTCCAGATCGGCCAGCCGGGATCGTAGAGGTCGAGAGGAGGAGTGACGGTCACGAGATCCATGTTCGCGGCCCAATACGCATCCACGGTGCCCACGTCGCGCCAGTAGGACTCGCCGGTTCCCTGGTTCCGGATGCAGCTCTTTTCGAAGCGGTGCGCCGTCATGCGCGACTTTCCGACCAGGTAGGGGATGAGGTCCTTTCCGAAGTCGTGGGAGGAGTCGGGATCTCCCGCGTCCCGCCGGAGCTCTCGAATGAGGAAGCCCGCCTCGAAGATGTAGATCCCCATGCTCGCCAGGCACCGGTCGGGACGCCCGGGGATCGTCGCGGGATCGGTCGGCTTTTCGACGAAACCGGTGATGTTGTCGTTGGCGTCGACGGTGACGATCCCGAACGACGACGCCATCTCCCTCGACACCTCCGTGCAGCAGACCGTCACCTGCGTGCCGCGCTCGAGGTGCTGCGCCAGCATCCGGCTGTAGTCCTGCTTGTAGACGTGGTCGCCCGCCAGGACGAGTACGTGATCCGGATCGTGCGCGGTGATCGTTCCCAGATTCTGGAAGGTCGCGTCCGCGGTGCCGCGGTACCAGGAACCCGACGGCGTCTGCTGGTGGGCCGGCCAGATCTCGATGAACTCGCTGAGCTCCCTTCGAAAGAACCCCCAGCCCCGCTGCACGTGCTGGATCAGATCGTGAGAGCGGTACTGCGTGAGGACGCCGACCCGGCGAATCCCCGAGTTCAGGCAGCTCGAGAGTGGGAAGTCGATCAGCCGGAACTTCCCGCCGAACGGGACGGCGGGCTTGGCCTGAGCCGCGGTCAGCAGTCCGAGACGCGATCCTCGCCCCCCCGCGAGGACGAGAGCCAGCGTGCGCTTGAGGGCCTGCTGAAGTCGGTACTCTCCCTCCCGCACCAGGATGTCGCTGTAGAAGCTCTCCCGAATCAGAGAAGATCCGATGTCGAGAATCTCGCCGACGCTGGCGACGGCGGGTCCGAGGTCGCGGCGGGAAAGCGAGGACGAGGTGAGACGCTGGTGGATCTCCCGCTTGAGGATCCGGATGCCGCGATCCATGAAGCGGATCGGGACGTTCGCCTCCGCGTGGACGTGGCCGACGCGGAGCTGCCGCTCGATGAACGCGACGATCTCGGAGTCGGAACGCCGGCGGAAGAGATCGCGGATCCAATCCGCCAGCGATTCGAGAAGCCCGTTCTCGACGCGGTCCGGGGTCAGGTAACGGCGCACCGCGGGGTCCGGGAGCATCTCGTCGAAGAGGCGCTCGGCCACGTCCTCCGCCGCGGCCCGGACGATGCCGCACACGGACTCGAAGAGATCGGGGGATCGTCGATTCTGGAAGGTCCGCAGCTGCTCCGAATAGGCTTCGCGAATCTCGTCAATGCGTGGGGTCATGCCCGTCCCCTGGCCCCGGCACGATCGCTCGCCTCCCCGATCGCCACGCCACGATTTCCTCGAGCTCGGACCGCTGGAGCGGCGCTCGCCTTAGCCCCCAGCGATGCAAAACTTAACTATCTCCTGCCAGGGAATATCGGCATCCGCGAAGGCTTTTTGAGCCCTGACAACGAGAAATCGGGGCTGAAGAGCTCAAATCGGGGGTCCTCGGGCACGCTTGCGTGCGGGCCGGGCGGCGGCGGGCCCGTCTTGTGCGCCCCCCCCCCAGCGTGTAGACTCCGCGCCCCGGTGCCCCCGAAGTCCGTCCCGACGATGTCTCCCAAGCACGACTCCGGTCCCCACCGACGGAAACCGGCCGGCATCCGGGGGAATGGAGATCCGTGACCCCCTCGCGCTCGGGCCGGGAACGGTCCTTCCGGGTGGCGGCGGTCCTTCTGCCGTTCGTGGTGTTCGCCGTCGTGGACCGGGGGCTCGGACTCGTCGGCCTCGTCCCTCCCGAAGATCCGCTGGTCTTCCACGCAAGGACGTACGAAGAGGACTTCACGCCGTTCGCTCGCTCCCCGGAGGGCGACCTCACGATCCGATCCGACTGGATCAACGAGGGGAACGATCTGCGCGTCCGGCGGGGCACCGGGGAGGGCCGGTTCTTCGTCTTTCCCGGTTTCCGTTCGGTCCGGTTCCCGGAGAGCAAACCGGCCGGGACGAAGCGGATCTTCGTAGTCGGGGGGTCGAGCGTTTTCGGCCTCTACGTGGGCGAGGACGAGGCGTTCGTCGGGCAGCTCGAGGCCGGGCTCACGGAACGGTATCCGGAACATCGCTTCGAGGTCCTCAACCTCGGCTGCCCCGGGTGGGCCAGCAACCGGATTCTCAACCTGCTGCCCGCGCTCCTGCGTCTGGAGCCGGACCTCGTCCTCGTCTACGCCGGGCACAACGAGCTGCTCCGCGGCGCGGTGGACCGGGGACCCGGACTGGGGAAGCTCGGCCGCATCGACGAGACGATGCTCTCGGTCTCCAATCTCTACGGGTGGCTCCACCACGCGGTCGCGTCATGGAGCCGGGGGGCCAAGGATCCCGGTCGGGTAGAGGATCTCGCGGCGGTCGAGGCGGGGGAGATCCTCGTTTACGAACCCCTCATCGTGCCGGTGGAAGACCGCCCGCCCCTCGACGACGTGATCGTCCATCTGGCGGCGGAGCGCTTCCGAGACCACGTCGCGGGCATGGCCGCGCGCTGCCGGGAGGCGGGCGTGCCGATCCTCTTCACGGTGCCGGTCGCCAACCTCCTGAGACCGCCCGCGGTCACGGCCGGGGCCCATCTCGAAGACGATCGGGCCGCGGACTCGGGACCGGTGTCCCGCGGGTTCACGGCGATGGAGGCGGAGCGTTTCCCGGAGGCGCTTCGCTGGCTCGACGAGGCCATCGGCGCCTCGCCGGAGGACGCCGGGCTCTACTACTGGCGGGGGCTGTCCCACGCGCAGATCGGGAACCGTTCCGCCGCGATTTCCGATCTGCAGACGGCGGTCGACCGCGACGTCCGCACCCACCGCATCACCAGCTCCCTCGAGCGGGCGATCTTCGAGGGCGCCCGCTCGGCCGGGGCTCCCGTCGTCGATCTTCGTCCCGTCCTGCGGAGAACGATCTCCCCGGAGAGGGCGAAGGAGCTCTTCGTCGACCACTGCCACCCGACGCCCGAGGGGCACCGACTCCTCGCCGGGGAGCTCCTTCCCCACGTTGCGGAGCTGCTCGGGCTCTAGCCTGCATATCCCACCAGCCTCGCGACGAGTCTGGTGAGATATGCAGGCTATCCGGGCCCCTCGGCCGACCGCGCCCAGACGTCGAGACAGTCGATCTTCTCCGCGAGCCGGTACTCCAAGGCGAGAAGCTCGACCAGCTCGGGGAAGCCGCGCAGTTCCTGGAAGCTGTCGACGAGCGTCCCGGTGATCCACGGCATCACGTCGCCCCTCTCGATCACGATCGCGGCGGGAGGCGAGCGGCGCAGATCCTCGATGAGGCGCCGCCGGGCCTCCTCGCGTCCCCACTCCACCCGCTGAGGGTAGTTGTAGACGTAGCGGCTCGCGCAGGGGCGGCGAGCGTGAATGTAAATGAGCGGCGCGTAACCCCACACGTAGATCGCCGACCCGGGGGGGGTATGCGTGGTGAGCCACTCGGCGGCGCGACGGACGGTCGCGGGGTCGGCGGTCCACTTCTTTCGGGAGAGCCGGTCGCTCACCGCCGGCCACTCCTCGGGATTGCGAAGGACCTCGACCCTTTGGGTGGCGAGCCTCCCGAAGTGCCGGATCCCCCGGGCGGCCGGGGTCTCGAGTCGGGGAAGGAGGGCGAGCCCGACGACCAGCGCGGTCGTGCCGGGGAGCGACGCGCGAACCCGCCGCCAGATCTTCCAGTATCCCCATCCGGCGGGAATCGCCAGCAGCACGATCGCTGCGGTGTAGTGATAGGGAAAGAAGCGGGCCTGCAGGGCCACCCCCAGCAGAGCCACCGCGGCGACGGCCGCGGCATGGAGCGCCGCCGATCGCTCGCGGCGGTGGAGGGGAGGCAGGAGGACGAAGGCCACGAGACCGGGCAGGTTGTAGAGGGCGAATCCGATCAGTACGCCCTGAAGCGTCCGGCCCAGGTGGACCGTCATCGGCGCGAGACGGAACTGGGACTCCGCATACCGGGGCACGAACACGAAGAGGGTCTCGATCAGGTCTCCCAGCGCGCCCTTCGCGATGAAGTAGCCGAGCGTGGCGAGCAGCGGAATCGCCCCGCCGACCAGGAAGGCCAGAAGCGGCGGAACGAGACGGCGCGCCGGGTCCCGGGGCTTCCCTCCGGAGGAGGCGTTCTGGCGCCACCGATCGAGAAGGACGAACGCCAGACCCACGACGAACGCACCTCCGAGCGGAGGCTTGAGCAGGGCGGCGATCGTGGTGAGCGAGGCCGCGCCGATCCAAGCGAGGAGCTGTCGCGCGGGGGGTCCGGAGCCGTCCGGAACGACACCCGGTGAACGGTACGTGGCCAGAACGAGCGCCCAAACGAGAGCCATCGCGCCGTAGCCCTCCGGCTGGGCGGTATCCCAGAACTCGAGCGGGACGTAGGCGGCAATTGCCGATACTCCCGCCAGCACTCCCGCTCGCGCCGATCCCGCGTGGCGCCGGGAATACAGCGCAGCGGCGAGGATCACGGAGGCAAGCCCGATCGCCTCGAACACGCGTACCGCCGTCATCCCCGGGCCGAAGAGCGCGCGCACCCACGCATAGAGGAAGTAGATTCCGGGGGGCTTGATGTCCCACGCCCCCCGATACGGAGCCTCCCCGCGCAGCATGGCATCGGCCACCGCCAGGAAGACACCCTGATCCCGCCCGGATCCGAACGCGATCAGGTTGCCGAGCAGAAACGCGGCGAGCAGGAGGAGCACGCCGAGCAGCCCGCGTTCCGCGCCCACCGCGAACCCGGGTCGATCGGGATAGCGGAGCGCACGCCGGATCCACCCGGCGCTCCGGCCGCTCCGCGGGCCGCCGGCCGCATCCCCCCGCTCAGGCATCGAGAACCGCCGGCTCGACCCGGAGGATCCGATCCGCCTCCGCCCACTCGGCCGGAGTCCCGACGTGAAGGCGCGAGCCGCTCGATCGGAATGCGCGGAACGTCGCCTGACGGGTCAGCGCATCCATCAGTTGACCCAGGTCGTCGGGCGGATGACCCGCCTCGAGTCGGGGCCGGATGCGCTCCAGGGCGGATCCGCGCATCGCGTAGATGCACGGACAGGCCCACTCGGAGGGAGGGTCGTCGGGCTTCTCGTGGATGCAGAGCACGCGGTCCTCCTCCGCGATCTCGAGGACTCCGCTTCGCCGCAGCGAGTCCCGATTCTCCTCACGCACGGCGAGCAGCAGGTTCTCCCGCCGGGTCCGGAACGCCTTCCAGAACGGCTGCAGCGAAAACCGCAGGATGTTGTCCGTTCCCGCCACGAGGGCGCCCTCGGGGATTCCGATCTCCTCGAGGAGGAAGGCCAGATCTCCCGCGGCTCCCCTTCGATTTTCGGGGGTCGTGCTCCCGTCGTCGTGGATCTCGAGATGCCTACGCTGTCCTCCGAGCGGCTTCCGCCAGAAGTCGGCCCACTCCCGGAGGACCGCCACGTAGCGGCGATTCGTGACGAGATGGACGCCCGTGATCTCCGGGAGCCCGGCGATCTGCTCGAGCAGATAGTCGACGAGGGGCCGGTCCGCCACGGGGAGCAGCGCTTTGGGGGTCGACCCGGCGGCCTCTCCCATCCGGGTCCCGTAGCCGGCCGCGAGCAGGAGAGCTACCATGGGGCCCGACCCACCCGAACCGTTCGTGGCCGAGGAATCGTGAGCGATCGCATCGTCCTTCTCGGGACCGGCACGTGCCAGCTCCAACCCCGGCGGATCGCGTCCTCGGTTCTGATCGAGGTGGGCGACCTGCGCGTGCTCTTCGACCTCGGAAGGGGAGTCGCCGACCGCCTGGCCGCGCGAGGGCTTCGGCAGGACGACATCGAGCACGTCATCCTATCCCATTTCCATCCCGATCACTTGTCCGATCTCGTTCCCTATCTCCACGCGGCGTCCCACTCGCGGATCGATCCGCGGAGCCGCGACCTGCACCTCTACGGTCCGCCGGGGCTGACTCTCCGCGTGCAGGGAATCCTCGACGCGTTCGGCGCACCCAGCCTCGTGCCGGAGGAAGGGTTCGAGCTGCACCTGCACGAGCTCGCGGAGGGCAAGCACCGCATCGGGCCGATGGACTTCACGTTCTGCGAGCTACCCCCGGCCGGAAACCAGGGCGTCCGTTTCACCTGGGAAGGGACGACGGTCGCCCTCACCGGGGACTCCGAGTTCCATCCGCAGGAGCTGGCGTTCCTTCGCGGCGTCGATCTCGCGGTCGTGGACGCGGGCCACCCGACCGAGTCCGAGCTCGTCGAGCTGGCCATCCGCACCCGGATTCCACGGATCATCTGCACACATCTCTACGGGGAGCTCGACGGCGAGGTCCTGAACGCCCGTGCGAGCCGGGAGGGCTACGGAGGTGAGCTCGTCGTCGGCGAGGACGGCTTCGAGTTCTCACTCGAGGACGCCTCCTCCACGACGCCGTCGAACGGCTCCGTCCGGTAGTACCGTGCCTCGTGGTCGGAGAGCCGGCCGCGCCGGATCTGCCGGCGAATGACGTCGAGATCGACGTCGCGCGGCTGACCCGCCGATCCCCTCGGGATCTCGTCTGCGGCGACGATTCGCGAAAGCGCCCGGTCGGCGTGGTCCAGGGTGATCCGGACGAAGAACAGCCCGAAGAGCGTCACGGCCGCGAGGAAGGCGATCTCAATCCGTCGCATGGAAGCACCGGTCGCAGCGGAGGCAGTCGAGCTCGCGCGGATTGCGGACTCCGAGATCGCAGCGGCCCGGCTGGGTCGCGGGGCTCAGCTTCCGGACGAGTCGCACGAGATTGAGCAGAGAGAGGAACGCGCCCGCCGGGCAGAGGTTCCGGCACCAGAAGCGGCGGAACGGGATCGACAGTGCGATCGCGCCGACCCCGACCACCCAGACCGCGTTGCGCCGGACGGCCCCGTAGAACGTCGTCAGCGGATCGGCGGCCAGAACGGAGGGATCGCGGGTGAGCGCGAAGGAGAGAACGAGGAGAAACAGCAGGCCGTACTTCACGAGTCGGCCGGTCCGCCAGATTCCCTTCTCCGGATCGGTGACGAGCCGTCGTGGGCGGAGCTCGCCCACAAGCTCCTGCAGCGCGCCGAAGGGACAGACCCAGCCGCAGTAGACGTTGCCGACGAGCAGGGTGAGGACCGGAACCCCGACGACGAGAAGAAACGCCGCGCTGGCTCCCGCCGCCGGAAGGGTTCCGCCCAGCAGCGAGAACACGTGGTGAGAGGAGTACTGCAGGTTCTTCTGAAGGCCGAGAACGAGGAAGGCCGCCAGGAGAAAGCCGCGCCGCCGCCACCTCCCCGGCCGGAACCGGACGAGGATCGCGGCGGCGAGAAACGCGGCGACCCACGCGAACGACGGGTCGATCCCGCGCTCCGTGCGCGGCGGGGCCGGTTCGCCGATCTCCCGTCCGAGCGCCCGCGAGGCGAACCCCCGCCCCGCGGCGGAGAGCGTCGCGAGAATCGCGTTCGACGTGAGAGTGGCCCCCGTCACGCCGTCGACGTCGCGGAAAACCTCCGACGCGAACAGGTCTCTCCCGAGAAGTCGGTCTCTCCACGGGTGGAGCAGCTCCAGGTAGGCCGGGGTCTCGCGTGAGCGGAGGATCTTGAACCCCCGGAGCTCTCCCTCGGAACTCACCGCGACCCCGAGCGTCAGCGGACCTCCGTAGCCGTGAATCCCTTCGGCCAGACCGGCACTGCTGAAGACCAGCGTCACGGACGCGTCCTCGGGATCCGTCCCCTTCCAGTACCGGAACGGGGGCCCGTCCGCGGGCCGGACGTCCTGCGGCTCCGGCTCCTCTCCTCCGGCCATCTCGTGCGCCGCCGCGAGCAGACGCTCTCCCTCCTGACCGCGCCGGAGGCCGGCGGCGATTCCGGACGCGAGGAGCGCGGCGGCACCGATCCCGAAGATCGTGTAGCCGGCCGCCCGCACGAAGCGGTCGGCTCGATCCGCCGGGTCCCCGTGCTCGGCGGAGATCGGCGCGCCTCGACGCACGAGGGCGATCGGCAGCTGGATCGCCACGGGAAGGGCGAGCAGCGCTCCCGACACCGTCCCGCCGAAGAGCGGCAGGAGGAAGAGACCGGTGAGCACCGCCCCGGCCGCCGCGCCGAGGTGGTCGACGGTCTCGAGAACGGCGCCCGACTCCGCCGACTCCCGCCCCGCGGCCCGGAGGCGGTGGGCCGCGATCGGGAAGTACACGCCGGTCAGGAGTCCCGCGATCCCGAACGAGAGGCCGAAGAGCGCGGGAGACGAGTCCCCCGCGACGGCCACGATCCCGGCGATCGCGACGACGTGGACCGCGAGAATCCCGGGAAGGAGAGCCGGGGGCTCGTCGGTCCACCGGCGGAGGGCCCGCTCCGCGGTGAGGGCGCCTCCGAAGGAGCCGAGCATGAAGAGGGCGGAGAGAAGTCCGACGTGGAGGAAGAGCGAGCCGAAGCGTGACTGGTAGGCGAACATGAGCCAGACGCTCAACGCCATCCCGACGAGCCCGGTCGCGAAAACGAGAGCCCCCGCGTCGAAACCGTGGTGCGAACGGCGCGCGCGGATCGAGCGATCGGTGAGCACGTAACCGAGGCGAAGGAGAGGGTAGAGGAGGATCGCCCCCGCCAGCATCCACACCCCTCCGGAGAGGAGTGCGCTCACGATCCGGGTCAGGCCCTTCACCCCCGCCTGCCGCAGGGAGACGAGCAGAGCGAAGAGAAGCGCCTTGGGGCGGTCGTCGGTGTTGACGAGCATCTCCGGACCGGCCCGTTCGGCGGCCTCGCGGTACTTCGCGTACTGGAACGCGATGCGATCGGGCGGGACCAGAGACAGGATTCCGTCCGGGGGGAAGATCCGATCGGCGCCCTCGAGCGCGGCGAACCGATCGCGAAGGAGTGCGGGCGACTCGCTGAGGGCGGTTCCGTCCGAGGCGAACAACCAGCTCTCGTCCCCGGGCTTGAGCGCGACCCGGTCGAACGACGCCCGCAGCGTCGCCAGCGCCGAGCCGCCGAGGAAGGCCAGCTCTCCTCCGAGAAAGTTCGCCGCTCCCGTGATGCGCACGGCAACGACGCCGTCGGGCTCGAGACGTTCCTTCAGGAGCGTCAGGAACTCCCGGGTGAAGTAGCGATTGAGCACGAGCGTGGTCGCGTCCGGGAGGTTCAGCAGCACGAGGTCGTAGCGGCCGTCGCCGCTTCGCAGGTGATCCCGCACGTCGAGGCCGGGAATGTCGAGCCCGGCGAGATCGGCGCGAAGGGGCTCGGGCAGGATTCCCGCGAGCTCGGCCGGGTACGAGGGGTCGGGGTGCAGCCACGTCACGTCCGTGATTCGGGGCAGCTCCCGGAGCTGGCGGCAGATCGCGAGCGATCCGGGTCCCACGACGAGCGCCCGTCGCGTCTCCGGATGCTGGGAGAGGGCGAGGGCGGTGATCTCGCCCCCCCGTTCGTCGTCAGGCAGCGACTCCACGACGCCTCCCCCGCTCATCACCAGGAACTGCCCCTCCCGTTCGCCGTGCAGGTATTCGGCCTGCGGTGTGGCGAAGCGTCCGCGGTAGGTGTCCTCGGGAAGCAGCCGGGTCCACGCCCCGAGGGCGTCCGCCTCGGCCCACCGGGGACCGATCCCGGCCGCGTGCGCGGCGAGCAGCGCGGCCAGGGGAAGATAGCGGAGAACGCGCCCCGAACCGGTCGCCGCCACCGCCGCGACGAGAACGACCGATCCGACGAGGAAGGCGGTCGGCCCCGGCCAGCCCCGCGCCAGCATCGCGGTGACGGCGGCTCCTCCGGCCGCCGCCCCCAGCGTCTCGAGAACGAAGACCCGGGCCACGGGGAGTCCGCCCGGGGAAGCCCGCCACTCCCACCAGCGGCAGGCGAGCGTGAAGAGCCCGCCCGTCACCAGACTCACCGGCGCGTTCGTCACGACCGAGAGGAGAAGCATGGCCCGAAACGGAAACACCTCGTACGAGGCCACCCCCGCGATCGCCCGGATGGACCGGATCGACTCGTGCTCGATCGCGAAGGCGGGAAGGTAGAGGAGGGTCAGCGGAACGAGCCAGTTCGCGGTCCGCGGCCGGGCCCGCGCGAGCAACGCCCCTACGGCGATCCAGAGGAACCAGGAGCCGAAAAAGCTCCCGACGCCGATTTCATTGCCTTCGAAGGCGGTGAGGAAGTCCCGGAAAAGAAGCGTCTGGGCGAGGAGAGCGGTGAAACCGAGGGCAAAGACGAGGAGAGACGGACCGACGCTCAACCTTCCTCCTCACCAAAGACGCGCGCCTCGAAGACGGTGAAGGAAGCGCCGTCTCTCCACGCGTCCCCCCGAAGACCCGCCTTGCGCGCGAGGTGCGTGAGCATCTCGTCGCGGTCCCACCCCTGCTCGGGGGCCACCTGGGGAAGAAAGACCGCGCGCCGGCCGGCCTTCTCCAGGACCACGCCGTGGGTCCCTACGACGATTTCCTCGACCGTCTCGATCGTCCGCTGCGGCGTGAGGACCGAGATCTCGATGCGGAGCTCGGGGATCTCCTCCGGCGTCACCGGTCGGAATCGGCGGTCGTGGATCGCGGCGTGAACGGCGTTCACCATGACGGATCGGTAGAGCGGCTGCTGGGGAAAGATGTCGCCGATACATCCCCGAAGCTGCCCCCCCCGGGTCAGGGTGACGAACGCACCCCGCAGGGACTGCAGGGTCGGCGTGATCTCGACCCCGAGCTCCTCCGGCTCGGGAAGCGTTCCGTTCTCGAGCGTGTTGAGAATGGATCCCCGGGCCAGGCGCAGCAGCGACTCGCGCTCCTCCGGGAGGAGGGCCGCGGTGCCGGCCGGTTCCGCCCTCGCGGGTTTCGGCCACCGGCCGGAGATCGATACGGAGAGATAGCTCACCGAACTCGAATGGTCTTTCATGATCTCTCCCGACGTGTCGTAGCGGAGAAGGCGCGGATCCGACTTCGGGGGAAGCATCGCCAACAGCACACCCACCGGATGCCAGGTCCTTGGCGCGGATCCGCTCGAACGAGCCGAAATCGAGCTCCCGCAGGTTCTCGGGGACGTTCTCGGTGAACGGGAAGTAGCCGAAACGGGAGCCGTAGTGGGTGAAATCGCTGCTCACGATCACGAGCGTGGCCGGATCGACGAGGCCGCGCAGGATCTCCGCCATCCGACGGGTCGTCCCGAGGTCGAGCTGACCGACGACGATCGGCACGAGGGAGAACTCCTCGAGAGCCACCTGGAGGAGGGGAATCTCGATCTGCACGCTGTGCTCTCCGTCGTGGGCCTCGGGAACGGAGCGGAAGAGCGAGTGCCTGCGGAGCGCGGCGACGAACTCGAGGTCGAGCGGGACCTCCCCGAGGGGAGTCGCGTAGTGCGTCGCGTTCGGAACGCTGGCCGCGTTCTCCAGCGGGACGCGGTGAGTCGGTCCCAGAACGACGACGCGACGGTATCCCCCTCCCTCGATCTCACGAATCCCGTAGGCGGCCGTCTGTCCGGAGTATCGGTAGCCCGCATGGGGCAGGATGAGGGCGAGCACGTCTTCGGGAGGCTCGGCGTCGGCATCCGTGCGCGCCCGGACCAGGAACTCCTCGAGCTGGGCGGACAGCTTCTCGCGATCCGCCGTGTACCAGCTTCCGGCCAGAGAGGACACGAGGACCCGTCTCGGGGGCGCCGTCGAAGGCACGGAGGCCGGCACCACCTCCGAATCCGACGGAGGCGGAGCGAGGGAGCGGTCGGGTGCGAGCCGCGCGAGGAGAGCGACGGCGGCCACCACGATTCCGGCGAGTCCCGCGGTGAGGATCCACGCTCTTCTCGACATCGCTCTTCTCTCCCCCCGGCCGCCGGTCGCACGCGCCGGTTCCCCGGATGCCTCGCGTCCTCCGCCGGACGGAACGCTCAGCCGGCCCACCGGCCCGGACGCCGGACCTCCTTCGGATCGAGCCCGACCACCTTTCCGGGATACCGCCGGGTCCGGATCGCCTCCGTCACGCGGGGGGGAAGAACCCGCCCCGCGACCCGCCCGATCGGAATCACGACGAGTGCCAAGCCCTCGAGGGCCATTTCGAGAAAACGCCGTCGTCTCACGACCAGATTCCGTAGATATCGGCCGCGCAGTCGGGACACTTGCCCGACCGCACCCGGTTCCGGTTCACGCGATACCGCACGCGCTCGATGAGCAGCTCTCCGCACGAGGGACAGTACGTGTTGCTCGCCTCGGGTCGCTGGATGTTGCCGATGTAGACGTGCTGCATCCCCTCACCGCGCGCGATCTCCCGGGCGCGATCGAGCGCGGCGGCCGGCGTCGGGGGCAGGTTTTTCATCTGATGGTGGGGGAAGAAGCGGGAGAAGTGAAGCGGCGTCTCCCGGCCGAGATTCTCCGCGATCCACCGGCAGAGGCGGAGCAGATCGTCGTCGGAATCGTTGAGCGTAGGGATCACGAGGTTCGTGACCTCGACGAGCACTCCCCGCGATTTGGCCACGACGAGCGTATTCAGCACCGGGGCGAGGGTCGCCCCGCAGACGTCCCGGTAGAACGTGTCGGAGAGTGCTTTGAGATCGATGTTCGCGGCGTCGACGAATCGACAGAGCTCCTCGAGCGGATCCTGGTTGATGTAGCCCGCCGTGACGAGCACGTTGCGCAGGTTCGCCTCCTTCGCCCGCTCGGAGCTGTCCCGCGCGTACTCGTAGAAGACCACCGGATCGGTGTAGGTGTACGCGACGGAGCGACAGCCGTAATCGTAGGCGAGAATCGGGACCGCCGCCGGGTGAACGGGACGGGCCGACACGTTTTCCGGGTTCTCCTGCGAGATCTCCCAGTTCTGACAGTTCTTGCAGTGGAGATTGCACCCGACGGTCGCCAGGGACAGGATCGGCGTGCCCGGAAGGACGTGGAACAGCGGCTTCTTCTCGATGGGATCGACGTGCACGGAGCAGGGGTGACCGTAGGTGACCGCCAACAGCTTCCCGTCGACGTTGACCCGGATGCGGCACTCACCGCTCTGGCCCGGCTCGACGCGGCAGCTCTTCGGACAGAGCTCGCACTGAACGACGGACACGGACGCAGCGCTCCTTCCTTCCGACTCGCGGATCGACGCGGGCCGCGGGCTCCGCTGGGGGGCATCGCCTCTCCCCGTTCGCACGGAGGCCCCGTACGCAGTATGGCACCCGGGTCGGCGGGGCGTCCAGACGGGCGGCCACTTTCGGGAGTCGCCTCAGAACGCCTCCCCGAACGCGAGGTAGAAGCCGCTCGACCCGTCGCCGGCCCCCCAGTCCGCTCGGAGCTGGAATCCCTCCTCCGGGCTCAGTAGGAATCGGAGCCCGGCCCCTCCCGACGCCCGAAAGCCGTCGAGGCGGAACCCGTCCGCGTCGTGCGCGACCTGTCCCACACCGGCGAACGCCACGGCACCGATCCGCCACTTGACGGGAACGCGATACTCCGCCTGGAATGCCAGCAGGGCGCGATCCCGCCAGCGACCGCCAAAGTAACCGCGAAGCAACGAATCGCCGCCGATCTGCGGCAGGAGATCGAAGGGGGGCGCGGCGCTCTGGACCGTTCCGACCGCCTGCAGAGCCAGCACCTGGGACTCGCGAACCGAAACGTACGCCTTCAGATCCGAGGAGAGGCTGGTGTAGCTCCAGTCACTCCCGAGGGCGGCCTCGTGGACGCGAATCTCGAGCTCCTGATAGCCGCCGGCCCGCGGGTAGACGGAGCGGTCCCGCGTGTCGCGCGTGACGACGAGCCCGATCCCCGCCACCCGGCCGTCCTCCGTGCCGCCGACGAGACCGAGGTCGAGAAGGCCCTCCGGCTCCACCTCTTCCAGCTCCCGGTACGCGAAGGAGGCGGTGATCCCGGCGAACCACGCGGGGGCGATCTGCCGCTGGAGACGCAGGAGCCCCGTGTAAGCCCGAGGGGTGAAATCCTCCTCGTTCGAGTCGGGCGTCTCGTTGCCGATCCCCCAAAACGTGTTCGGGAAACGGACACCTCCGATCTCGGTGACGAGTCGCCACGCCCCGCCCCGGAGGTGGAGGTCGGCTTCGAGATTCGCGATCACCTGCTCCTTCATCGTGTAGATGAGAACGGGGGCCAGGGAGGAGGGACGATCGGGAGGAGCGTCCTCGGACAGCCGGAAAAACCAGATGACCGACGCGCCGAAGCCCGTCTCCGTCTCCGGAGTGTAGAAGAAGATCGGAATCGGAATGACGGTGTGGCCGGGTTCGGCTTCCTCGTCGGCGGTCGCGCGGACCGGGGGCGCGAGCAGCGCGGCGGAGAGCAGGAGCGCGAGCGTTCCGCCTCCGCTGCCTCGTGATCTCACCTCAGCGTCGCTCCTCCCCGTCGTGCACGGGCGAATCGCGGGTCCGTCCGGCCCGCCGGCGCTCATCGCGGGGCCGCCGCCGCGGACGGGCATGGGAAGGGGCGAGCCCACCGGACTCGCCCCCTGGGCGCCGGGTGCCCCGCCGTCCCGCGGGCGACCCGACCCACGAGACGGCCGGTTCCGTCAGACGGCCGCCGACGCTCCGAGCATCCGGTCGACCTCCTCGCAGGTCTTCCGGACCGCGGCGACGGACTTGTCGAGCGCGCTCTTCTCGGAGTCGGTCAGGTCGTGCTCGATGATCCGCTCCACGCCGCCGGCGCCGAGGATGACCGGCACGCCGACGAAGAGCCCCTTCACGCCGTACTCGCCTTCCAGCCGCGCGCAGGCCGCGACGATCTTCTTCTTGTCGTAGATGATCGCCTCCGCCATGTCGAGGGCGGAGAGCGCCGGCGAGACGAACGCGGATCCGAACCCGAGCAGTCCGACGACCTCGCCGCCCGCCTTGCGCGTGCGGGACTCGATCGCCTCCAGCTCGTCGGCGGGGACGAACTTCTCGACCGGCATCCCCGCGATCCGGCAGCAGCTCCGGACCGGAACCATCGTGTCGCCGTGTCCGCCGAGCACGAGCGCCTCGACGTTGCTCACGCTCACTCCGGCCGCCTGCGCGACGAACGTGCGGTACCGCGAGGAGTCGAGCATTCCCGCCATGCCCACGATCTTGTTCTTCGGGGGATCGAGCTTCCGGTTCAGCGTGTAGACGATCGCGTCCAGCGGGTTCGCGATGGAGATGATCATCGCGTTCTTGCAGTAGCGGGCAATGGCGTCGGCGACCTGTCCGGTAACCTTGAGGTTGATCTCGAGCAGCTCTTCACGGGAGGGGAAGCTGCCGTCGGGTCGAGCCTTGCGAGGCACGCCGGCCGTGTTGATGATCATGTCGCAGCCGTCGAGGACCTCGTAGCCCTTGCTCGCCTCGAGGATCGTGTCACTGCCGAGCAGGGGGGTCCCCTCCATGATGTCGAGGGCCTTGCCCTTCGCGACCGACTGCTTCTTCGCCGTCTCCTGCCGCTCGGGGGGATCGTCCGGATTCACGAACGGAGCCGGGTCGGTGACGGCGACGGTCTTGGCCAGGCGCCTCCGGACCAGCTCCTGCACGAGCACTCCTCCGATATACCCCGCGCCGATCACGCCGATTTTGTCGAGCAACGGTCTGTCTCCTTTCTGTCAACGTAGATCGATGAGTCCGTGAGAAACGGCGAGACCGGAACCCCGCGCGTCCCGAGTCGCCCGGGATCCTCTCGCGGACCCGCCGAAGGGAGGCGCCGCAGACGGCGCGCACGGACCCAGGTGAATCTACCCGAGGAGCCGATCGGATCAAGGCTTCCCCGCCTTCGGTCGGGAGAGGGCCGGCCTGCCCGTCTCCCCGGCCCCGCGACGAGCCTGGTGAGAAATGCGGGCTAGGGTAGGGCGGGAGCCTCGGACGGAGACGCGATCTGCTCGGGCAGAGAGAACCGGAAGAAGCCCGGATCGAACGGGTTCGTCCCCGAGGACGCGGTGAGATCGTACGGGACGCGGACCCTGTACCTCTCGGTCGGGCTCCCGAGGACCCAGCTGATCGTGTACTCCGTGCTCGAGGCTCTCTCGACCCGCGCCTCCTCCAGGAGCCGGAAGAGCGCCCAGGGACCGTCGGCGGTGACCTTCTCGGGGGGGCTCCCCACGTCGACCATGATCCCGACGGACGCGCCCTCCCGTCCCGGCTCCCCCGGCCACGCGACAGGGCGGGCCCGGGGCGGTCCCATGTTGTACGTGATCTCCCGGTCTCCGACGACGAGCACGGAGCGGTGCACGAACGGAGGATTGCCCTCCACCGTCTTCGTCTGTCGCGGCGTGACCTGGAAGGAGAGGGCGATGCCCCCCCCCGACTCCTCGAACAGCGCCCCCCGGATCGCCCGGGCCTTGAGGATCGCCGCCCGGCCCTCCGACGTCAGAGAGAAGCCCTTGCGGTACCGGACGATCGGGGTCTCGTCCTGATCGAGGAAGAGATCGAGATTGTTGTCGTAGAAGGTCCAGAAGATCCCGCCCGGGGTGAAGAAGCTGCCGAACTCGCCCAGATCCGCGTCGGCTCCCCCGCCGCTGAACGGGTACTTTCCGAGGATCGTGTCCCGGTAGCGGTCGTAGACGTCCTGCTTCCAGAGATCGTTCAGGTGCCGCTCGCACTCCCGCAGAATCGATCCCCAGGCCCCTTCCGCCGGACGGCGGAGGAGAGAGCGGACCGCCTTGGCGCAGTCCTGGTCTCCTTCGAGCAGATCCGTTCGATCCTCCGCGAATCGAATCGTCCGGAAGATCGCGTCCTCGGCGAGGGCAGAGGGGTCGGTGGCCAGGGACCCGAAGATCTTGGCCGCGTAGCCCATCGAGGAGGGGCCGGGGACCTCCTGCAAGGCGCGCAGAAGCTTGCGAACCTCTCCCAGGAGGTCGAGGTACTCGTCCAGGGAGCGGATCGCCGCCTCCTCTCCCTCTCCCGCGGTCTCCCACAGCTTGTGCAGGGCCACGAAGCGCGTCTGAATGTCGGCCAGCGGGGAGTCGGTCGTCACGCCCTCCTCTTCTTCTTCGCTCTCCTCCGGCGTCTCGTCCACCGCCGTCGCGAAGCGGAGGTTCGCCGCTGTGCGCTGGAGAAGGACGAGGAAGGGAGAGCCCTGCCCCAGCAGCTTCCGGAACTGCTCCTCCGCTCCGGCGATGCCTCGGGCGGGCACCAGATCTACGGCGGAGAGGAAGCGGATCCAGTGGTCGACGTAGTCCCTCCGGTAGTCCTCCACGAGGCTGGTTCTCATGTCTTCGAACTCGACCCCCTGGAGCGCTTCCCCGAGGATCCAGTCGTCCCTCAACAGGCTCTCGCTCTGCGCGATCCGCTGCGAGATCAGCTCCCACCCCTCGCGCGTGAAGCTCCCGGGTACGCCGGGGATAGAGGTCTCGTCGGTCGCGAGCGCCGCGCCCGCGGTGAGAAGCCCGACCGCACCCGGAACGCGATCGAGTGAGTACACGGGCGTCTCGTCGTTCACGGCCGAGATCATGGCGCCGTAGAAACCGCGATAGTCCCAGTGCTGGCGGATCTGTGCGTCGGCCTCTCCGATGATGGTGCGGCTCGGCCCGGGCATCCGCGACTCCACGAGCTGGTACCTCACGTCGGGAACGTGATTCCAGGCGTAGGTGACGTGACGATTGATGGCATTGCGGAGTCCCTCCTCGTTCGCGGTCGGGCCGGTCGTCGACGTGAGCCAGAAGTCGGCGAGCTGATCCGCCAGGAAGACCGGGTCCGCCCGCCCGGGATCGCGGTCGGAGAGCATTCGGTAGGCGCGGTAGTTGTCGAAGTACTCCTCGAACTCGGCGGGGGTGGGGGAGTAGAGGTAACTCCGCTCCAGCCAGTTGCCGAGGGCCTCCTGGCTCGGCCGGAGCAGGGCGTCGAAGAGCTTGCGGAGGTAGACGCGCCGGGCCCTCTCGTTGACCGCGGCGCCCCGGTACAGACCGAACCCCATGGTGAGCGGGCGGCTCCGGTCGTACTCGTCGAGATCGGCCAGCGTCTGTCGGAAGCTCTCCAGCAACCGGAGCTGGGTCTCCACCTCCTCCGCCGTCGAGGCCCGCTGTACGCTCGCCGCCTCCCGCGCCATCTCGTCCGTTCGGCTCAGCAGGCCGCGATTGTTGAAGAACGAGATCAGGAGGAGGACTCCGAGGACCGCGATCGAGGCGTATCCGGCGATCTGGAGTCCGAGCCTTCGAGCCCTCCTCTTCTGAGACGCCTGCTCCGTGGGATGGGCGATGACGCTGCTGCGGGGGAGGATGCGCGTGAAGACCTCCCGCAGGAAGCGGGGCTCCGATTCCTCGGTCCGTCGGGCGGAGGAGTCCGGGCCGGCCTGGTCCGCGGAGTCGGACGCGGGGTCGATGACCCGCGTCAGGTCTCCGGAGTCCTCCAGTCCGGGCGGTATTCCGATGACGCGGCTGACCTCGTTGACCACCATCTCCACCGGTCGGCCCTCGAGGCTTCCACTGGAGAAGTAGAATCCCCGGAACATCGGGCGCTCTCCGTACGGGTTCGGCTCGAAGAGCGTCTTCACGAACGTGGTCAGTTTCGGACGGAGGGCGAGCAGCTCGAGCGGGAAGAGATAGATGTGACCCCGTTTGTCGAGACGTACCTCGGAGACCATGCGGGGGATTCGCCGCTGGCAGAGGGAACGGAAGAGGATCTCGAACTCACGGGAGAAGGCCCGCAGCGGATCCCCCGTCCGGATCTGTTCCTGGGTCAGGGTCGCACCGAACGCCTGGTCCCGGGCGTTTCCCTCGAGATCGGCGAAGTACTCCTCGAAACCGTGGACGAGGTCGACCTTCGTGATCATGAGGTAGACCGGAGCGAACGACTGGAGAGTCGTGATGGCCTCGTCGAGGCGCTGGCGGAGGACCCGGGCCTGCGCATCCAGCCGGGCGGAGTCGTGCCGGATGAGGTCTTCCGCGGACAGGGAGATCACGATTCCCTGGAGCGGGACGTCCCCCCGGGCCTTCCGGAGGACTTCGAGGATCCCCTTCCAGTCTTGGCCCGCCTCCACGTCGTCCTCCTCGTCGACGAAGCGTCCGTTCGCCTCGAGCACGACGGCCTGACTCGTGAACCACCACTTGCAGATCCGCCCCGGGCCGACTCCCTCCTTCTCCCGGAGGTCGGCCGGCTTCGAGCCGGGAAACGTGAGCCCCGAGTTGAGGATCGCCTTGCTCTTGCCCGACTCGCCGCGCCCGAGGACGAGGTACCAGGGGAGGACGTGAAGGGCGACCTTGCCGCTCCGCCCGCTCGCGACCTTGGAGCTCTTGAGTCGCTGGATCGCCTCCGCCATCTCCTCCCGGGCCCGCTCGTCGGCGGCGCGCTGGGCCCCGCTCGACGTCAGGACCTGGCTGTCCGCCTCGAGGAGTAGGGAGTCCTCGATCTGCTTCGCCTTCTTCTTCTCCCGAATCCGCAGAATGATGATCACCGCGATCGCGATGACGAGGATTCCGATCGCGATCCAGAGACGCATACCGCCCCTCATGCCGAGCCGCCTGCCGAATCGGAAGACCTGGAAGGCGAACGTGAGCCCGAGAAGCCCGACGATCACCCGGGGGCTTCTCACGATCCTGAACAGCTTCTTCGGATCCTTGAACGAGTCGATCAGCTTCTTCGTGCCGGGCACGAGATCATCCTCCCGCGAGAGCCTGAAGCCGCTGGAGGGCCGCCCCCTCGGAGAAGCCCATGATCAACTGGAGAGCGATGTAGAGAACGAGGAGCCCGGCGAGAGATCCCAGGACCACGCGGAGAACCGGGAAGCCGCTTCGTTTCGGAGGTCGAAGCGTCTCGCGCCGACGGCCGTTCGGGGAGATCGGGGCCTTGCCGGGAGTGGTTCGAGCGTAACCGAGCTCCCGCCGAACCTCGTCCTCGACTGACCGAGAATCTTGTACTTGCCCTCGAAACCGAGGGCGAGGCAGAGGTAGTAGATCTCGAGGAGATCGGACTTCGCCTCGCCGCCCCGTCGGACGCGTTCCATGCGATCGAAGAACTTCTCTCCGGACACCGTCTCGCCGTAGAGCTCCAACTGGAGCGGCCGCTCCATCCACTGGTCCCGGCCGGACCAGTCGGAGTTGAGGATGGTCTCGTCGATGAAGGCGACGAGAGGGAACTTGGCCTCTTCGAGATCGTCGCGCGCGATTCCCGCCCGCTGACCCTCCCGGTCGATGCGGTCGAGGTACTCGCCGATGCGGGCCCGGAGCTCGGTCTCCTGTCCGCTGATCTTACTGGAGCGCAGGGAGAGGATCAGGGAGAGCAGGCTTCCCGCCAGGTCGGGGAGGCTCCGGACGCCGCGAGCTGGAGATTCGCGCTCTTCCATCACGTCACGATCCCGGTCGGTTGGTCGGACAACCCGGGCTAGCTTCGGGTCGCGATCAGCTCGAAACCGAGCTCCTTGAGCTCCGCTCCCTGCAGATAGATCGCGATCGTCCGTGACTCCTTGATCGTGTCCCAGGTCTCGCCGTGGCTCTCCAGCCGGAAGTAGACGACCCCGGACTTGATGGGGAAATCACTGGACGGGATGGTGGTGTAGGTGATCGGTACGCCCCGGAGCGCGCGCCGGACGAGGAAATCGATGTTGTGGGTCGAGCCGATCGTGATCTTGCCCGGCAGCTCGTTGCGGATTTGGTCTTCCGTCATCGGTCCGGAGACGGCGAGGAACCAGAGGTAGTTCTCCTCCAGGAGATCGTCCCGCACGTTGCCCCGCATCATGAACTCGTCCACGCGCTCCAGCGGCACGTTCTCGTGACGGCTCACGTCCGAGATCTCGATGAGGTCGCGGAACATGGACTCCAGCCGACGGTACGTGCCGCCGAGGTCCTCGTGCTCGTAAGAGGGGATGTCCCTCGGGTGGTGATCGCCCGCGAACGTCGACAGCGCACCCAGGAGCCGGACGAACGCGAGGTACAGCTCGGCCGGATGCGTGTCCGGGTATCGCAGGTAGTGGGCGAACACCGGAATGAAGGAGTTGACCGTGTGAACCTGCCAGAACAGCATCACGTCGCTGGTGCTGTACTGGATCTTCCCTCCGACCTCCCGTGTCTGCACCTTCAGGGTGTCGCTCTTCGCGGTGAGACTCTCGAGGACCAGTCGCAGAATGCCCGGGACGGGGCCGGCGGGAGGGAGCGTCAAGCTGGGAGGCGCATAGTCGGGATTGAGAACGATCGAGCCGTCCGTCGCCCGGGTGAGCTCGGCGATCTTCAGGGTCCGGTACCCGTCCTGGTTGTCTCCGGAGACGAGAAGTCGGAGATTCTGATGGGCGACCTCGACCTCCGTCTGCGAGCTCGGTGCGTTCTCGTCCGCGATCCTCGCCGTCTCGCTCCAGAACGGGCTCTCCGTCGGGCCTCCGTTCTCGGACGGACGGCACCGGGGCGTGCCCGGACGCTCCTCGGGCAGGGCGAGCCACACGTCCAGCCGGGAGCGGTCGGCGGAGAAGACCTCGGCCAGGTTCCGTCCTTCCGGCAGGGGATCCGTGGCGGGGAGGCGCACCGACGTGCCGCACGAGAGGACGGCTTCGAGCTCGAGAAGACTGAACCGCCCGTTGGCGAGGGCGTCCGTATCGATCGTGAGCCGTCGGACCCCCCACGCGTGGGGGAGCGCCACCCTCATCCGGAAGTCCATCTCCCCGAAGAGATTGCGCTCCATCTGCTGGAAGTGGTGGGGCCCGAGGAGCATTCCCTCCGTCCAGACCACCCGGCGCTGTCCGTTCATCGATCGACCCCCCCTCAGGGAGCGCTCACCTCGATGCAGGTCATCTCGAGATCGAGATGGATCTCCGTCTTCCGGCCCGAGACCGGAGCGGAGACCCGCCAGCAGTCACCGCTCAAGTCGCAGAAGTTCGCCACGAATCCGAGGTGAGTGGCCTCCTCCGCCTCGTCCTTTCGCGGAATCGAGATCTTCAGGCTCTCTCGGGGATTCACGACCTGCTGTTCGCGGCGAAGAAACGTCGGGCCCAGGGCCGCCTGCTCATCTTCCCACAGGAGGGTGAACTCGGCCTGGTCGAACCGGTCCGTCCCCCGGAGGTGGTAGATCCGCACGAGGACCGGATGGGGATCCGCTCCCTCGCACATGTTGACCCTGGCGTCGCTGTTCAGGAAGACGTGATCCGTGGCGGCGCACCCGGTGAGCAGGGCGATCGCCAAGAGTCCTCCGCATGCGGCACGGAGGAAGGCTCTCACGGTCGAGACCATTCGCGCGCGTCCCTTTCGTCTTCGCCCCGGCGTCCGACGCACACCTTCGGTCCGGATCGCGGCGACGATCCGGCGGGATCTGAAGAGCGAACGACTCTCTATCGGCGGATGAGGATTGGGCTTCTGCGTTGCCGAGTTGCCGGACCGGCCGATGAGGGGCCGATTCTAGGTGGGGGGTTCAGGGAGGTCAAGTCGCTAAACCCCTGGGCATTGCGCCGTTTGACACCTCTTCCGGGCGGGTGCTAGCTTGAAGCTGACGCGGGTCCGCTGCGACCCGGAGAAACCGGACCCGGCCCCGTCGCGACACGTCGAGAGCTGAGATGTTCTTCGGAAAGCGCCGCCGCCGGAAAGGTTCCGCACCGGACCCCGAGTCCGAGCCGTTCGACGATGAGGATTTCGGATTCGAGGAGGTCTCGGAGGAGTCTTCCGTCCCCGACGATCGCCCGGCCCGGATCGAGAGGGAGCCGCCTCCCGATCCGATTCCGGAAGCGGGGCGGCCCCTCGATCAGGCGACCGTCGTGGAGGGTCCTCCGCCGGATGCCGAGCTCCACGGTGGTGAGGCCGACCTGGAGGCGGGGTCCGACGTCACCCGGTTCATCGGCCCTCCCGTAGATCCGAGAGTCACGACCGTCGCCTGGCTCGTGGCCGTCACCGGCGCCGCACGGGGTCGGGACTACCGTCTCCCCGACGGCGTGACCCGGGTCGGGACGGCCGCCGAATGTCACATTCGGCTGCCGCGAGAGCAATACGTCTCGACGTCCCACGCGGAGCTGCGGGTGCGGGAAGGCGAGTACGTGCTCCGGGACCTCAACTCGACGAACGGGACGTTTCGCAACGAAGAGCGAATCACCGAAGTCGTCCTCCGGGACGACGATCGCGTGCGATTCGGGCTGTCCACGTTCGTCTTCAAGAGCGTTCGGCTCTAGCCCGGACTACTCATGATTGATCTGCTGCGATCGCGGAACCACGCCACCGGACGGGCGTCCTCGGGGTCCGTACCCTGCGACGTATCGTCGGGATACGCCTCGGGTCCGGACCCCTGCGGGTGCTCGACCGGTGGGTGTCTCCGCAATCTCGCGACGATCCTCATGAGTGGTCCGGGCTGACTCGGGGACGCCGATGAGCCGGGCCAAGCTGTTGCCCCGCGGAAGCGAGGCCGGCGCGCCCATTCGGCTGCCGGCGGAGGGGCGACTCACCGTCGGCCGTGAGGAGTCGAACGACCTGCCGCTCCGGGATCCGTCCGTCAGCCGGGAGCACGCGATCCTCGAGATCGACGGGGACCGATGGACGGTCCGTGACCTCGACAGCGCAAACGGGACCTTCGTCAACGGGCGCCCGGTCCGGGAACGCCGGTTGAAGGGGGGGGAGCTCGTCCGGTTCGGCGCCCACCCCGAGTTCCGGTTCCTCCGGGAAGCGGGGACCGCCCGCTGGAAGGAACCGTTTCTCGCCTTCCTCCGTCACGCTCTCGTGGCCCGCGACCCGGAGTTCGAGCCGGCCCGGTTCCCGATTCGGAGAGCGACCTCGATCGTGGGCCGGAGCGCGAACGCGAACCTCACCCTCCCGTACTCGCAGATCTCCGACATCCACGCCCGCCTGGAGAACCGCGCGGGCCGCCCCTGGGTCTCCGATCATCGGAGCCGGAACGGGACCTACGTCAACGGGGAGCCGGTCCGCGAGCAGCTTCTCCGGCCGGGGGACGAGGTCGCCTTCGCCGATCGCCCGTTCGACGTCGTCGTCACCGCACACCCGACATCCCGCGGCATCGTCGGCGTGACCGGGGTCGCCGCCGTGGCGAGCCTGGTGATCGTCGGTCTCTCTCTCCTTTCGACGGAACGGGGGACGGGCGATGAGCTCTGGACCCGACGAATGTACGAGGAGCAGGCCACCCGGAGCCTCTCGGACGCGATCGCGGCGTACGACCGGAGCCCCCCCGCCCTGGACGTCGCGCGCGCCCAGTTCGACATCGCCCTCCGGTCCCTGATCTCCGCGGACGCTCTCCCTCCCGATCCGCGCGACGCGGAGGAGATCGACGCGGCCTTTCGAACCGCGGCACGCTCTCTGACCGCGCGCCTCGGGGGACGGAATCCCTACCGCATCTACACGTCGCTGGCGACCGCCGGGGCCCTCGAGGAGGAGCCGGCCCCCGGGAGCATCGTCGAGAGCCAGTTGGCGAGAATCCTGGCCGAGTTCGGAATCGACCCCGCGAACGGAGAGATCCCTCCGGATCTCCTGGCCGAGGTGAAGCGATTCGTCGACTACTGGACCGGCGACATGCGCGGGTACACGGTGAGGTCCATGCGTCGCGCCGAACCGCACCTGGACATGATCCGCGCCGAGCTGAAGAAGAACCGTCTGCCGGAGGTCTTCTGTTACATTCCGTTCGTCGAGAGCGGCTACCGGACCGAGGTCTCGAGCCGGGCCGGGGCCGGTGGCATGTGGCAGTTCATGCCGAAAACGGCGCGCGCGTACGGCCTGCGGGTGGACGAGGGCGTGGACGAGAGGAGCGATCCCGTGCGATCCACGCAGGCGGCGTGTCGTTACCTCGACGGTCTCCTGTTCTCGTTCGGGGCGAACGCGTTCATGTGTGCCGTCGCCGCCTACAACAAGGGTGAGTACGGCATGCTGACCTGTCTGAAGAGGCACGCCGCCGGCGAGCCGGGGAGCTGGAAGTCGAAGTGGAAGTTCTGGGACATGGTCGAGAGTGGAAGCGGATGCCTGAAGCCCGAGACGATCGAGTACGTTCCCCGAGTCCTGGCGGCGGCCATCGTCATGCGACGTCCGGGCGCATTCGGCCTGACCGACGCGCGAGAGCGCGGCCGTTGAGGATCACGTTGCGGATCACGCGTCGGTCCGTCGCCCCCCTGATCCTCCTCGGGGGACTGCTTCCCGCCCCGTCCGTCCGTTCCGAGACCGGTGCTCTCCGAGTGACCGTCGAGCCGGGGGTGATGCTGGAGAACCGGGAGGCGCTCCTTCCCGTCCGGTTCCTGGAGTCGAGCGGGGCGCCGTATCGGTTCCGCCTCGCGGAGCTGCTCGTGGAGGTGGACGGCGTGCCGGTGCGGAATCCGGGGCTCGTGTCCTTCGGTCGGGGAGGAGAGCCGTTCGCGCTCGCCGTCCTTCTCGATCCCGCGGCGTTTCGAGAGGCGGATGTTCCCGCCTGGGCCGCGGAGCTGGCCACGTTCGCGCAGGGCTCGGACGATCAAGAGGTCCCCTCGCTGCTCGGGCTCGGCGAGGGACTCCGGGTGCTTTCGGGGCGCGGCCGGACGCCTCCCCCGGTCGATCGCGTCGCCGACCTCCTGCGATCCGACGAGAGGGGGCGCCTGTGGGACGGCACTCTGGCGGCCCTCGAAGGTCTCTCCGGACCGGGTCTCCCCGTTCGACGGGTTCTGATCACCTGTGTCGAGGCCGCGGATCGGGCCCGCGTGGCCGTCTTCGCCGTGATGCCGCGCCCTCCCGCCGAGGACACCGAGGCCGGGGCGGCTCGCCTCCGGGTCCTGACCGAGAGGACCGGAGGGAGTCTCGTGGTCGGGGGGCAGGAGGGCGGAGTCGACGGCCTCCGCTCCGTCCTGGCCCAGATCCGGGGAACGCGGGGGGTACGAATTCGGGGGCTGGAGGGGACTCCTCCCTTCCCGGTGACCGTGCGACCGGGGGTCGCGTTGGCGAACACCTCGACCGGGTGGATTCGATCCCGGCGTGCCGTCGTCGCCGCCGGAGGTGAGCCCTTCCCCTGGGTGCCGTTCGTCGTCGGTCTCGCGACACTGCTCGTCGCCGCGCTCCTCCTGGGACATCGCTTCCTTCCCGTGGGACGGCTGGTCACGGTTTCGGGGGCCCCGCCCGGGACCACTCCCGTCACGCGCTCCGGTCTGACGCTGGGAGGTGCGGTCGGAAATCGTCTGGTCCTTCCCGATCCCCGCATCTCGCGTCACCATGCCGTGATCCGCATGGAGAGGGGAAAGGTGCTCCTGGTCGACACCCGCTCGGCCAACGGGACGAAGGTGAACGGTCGTCGCGTCTCCACCGCCCCCCTGAAGGACGGAGACCGAATCCTGCTGGCCGACGCCGTCGAATTGGTCTACGAGAGCGGATTTCGTTTCGGCCCCGGCCCGGACCATTCATGAATAATCTGCTGCGATCGCGGATACACGCCACTGGACGGGCGTCCTCGGGGTCCGTACCCTGCGACGTATCGTCCAGATACGCCTCGGGTCCGAACCCCTGCGGGTGCCCGTCCGGTGGGCGTCTCCGCGATCTCGCGACGATTCTCATGAATAGTCCGGGCCAGGAGATGACATGAGACACTGGGCCGCCTTGAGAGAGCCCTGAGCGAACGCGGAAGAGCCCGGTCCGAGCACGGAGGAGGAACGACCGAGTGGAGGAGATTCGTCTGACCCCGGGTGGGGAAGATAAGCTGGCGGTGGCCGCGCTCTCGGACATCGGCTGTGTCCGGAAGAACAACGAGGACTTCCAGGGGGTGTTCCCGGGTCGGGATCCCGCCCGCGGAGTCCTGATGGTCGTCGCCGACGGGATGGGAGGCGCCGCCGGGGGAGAGGTGGCGAGTCGCCTGGCGGTCGAAAAGGTGAGCGACCTCTACTTCGGGGCCGGATCGGGGAACACACCCGCGCAGGCGCTCCGGAAGGCGATCGAGGGAGCCAATTCGGCGATTTACGAGAAGGCGAGCGGGGATCCGCGGCTCGGGGGAATGGGAACCACCTGCACCGCGGTGGCGGTCGCCGGCCGCGAGATCTGGTTCGGTCACGTGGGCGACAGCCGCGCCTACCTGGCGTTCGAGGGCAGTCTCGAGCAGCTCACGCAGGACCACTCGCTCGCGGCGGAGACCCAGCGACAGGGGGGACCCGCCGTCGTCGTGTCCCGGGGGAAGAACGTCCTCACGCGCTGTCTCGGGGTGAGAGCGGACGTGATGGTCGACGTCTCCGAGTCCGCGATCGGACTCCCCGACTCCGGAATTTTGGTCCTGTGCTCCGACGGGTTGACGAACCAGGTCGAAGACAACGAGATCCTTCACGCGATCTCGATGCACCTTCCCGAGGGAGCGTGCAAGAGGCTGGTCGAGCTCGCGAGGGAGCGTGGCGGTCCGGACAACATCACGGTGCAGATCGCTCGCATCACGCGAGGGTGATCCGCGAACCGCCCTTCCTTCCCGACCCCGCCCGCCGAGCCGCAGCCGGATTCCCCGCGCCATCGGGCTCGGGATTCACCGGCCGCGAGCCGGTGAGCGTTTCGCGGAGGTGACCGGAATGCGGACGAAACGGGGTCTCGGGCTCGTCGCGGTTCTGGTCGCGCTCGCGTACCCCTTCGCGTCGACGGCCCAGGAGGCCGGGTCGACGCGAACGCGAAACTTGATCGTCGGGACGAAGGTCGTGAAGCCCTTCGCCTTCAAGGACGCGGAGGGTCGCTGGACCGGGATCAGCATCGATCTCTGGGAGGAGATCGCGCGGAGGCAAGGGTACGAATACGAGTTGCGGGAAGCGCGCAACACGAACGAGCTCGTGGACCTCGTGGCCGCCGGCGAGTTGGACGTCGGAATCGCCGCGATCACGATGAAGCCGTCCCGGGCTCGCCGGGTCGACTTCTCGAACTCGATGTACAAGTCGGGACTGGGCATCGCGGTGCGAGCCCAGGCGCCCAGTGCGCTCTCGATGCTCCTCGTTCTCTTCACCGGGGACTTCCTGAAGGCGATCGCGGGTCTCGCGATGGTCCTCTTCCTCGTGGGTCTCGTGATGTGGGGCCTGGAACGTCGGGCCAACTCCGAGGAGTTCGAAGAGGACCCCCGGCGCGGTCTCTGGTCCGGCTTCTGGTGGTCGGCCGTCACCATGACGACGGTCGGCTACGGAGACAAGGCGCCCCGATCGGTAGGGGGTCGCCTGGTCGGCCTCGTCTGGATGTACACGAGCATCATTCTCATCTCGAGCTTCACCGCCGTGATCGCGTCCTCCCTGACCACTCGTCAACTGAGCTCGAGAATCTCCGGGGAAGAGGATCTCTACGATGCCCGCGTCGGCGCCAAGGCCGGGGAGAGCCCGATGGAGATCCTCGGGAACCGGGGAGTCCGCGCGATCGCGTTCGACTCGATTCCGGAGGGGCTCGAGGCGCTCGCCGCGGGGGACATCGATGCGTTCGTGCACGACCAGCCGGTGCTGAGGTACGAGATTCTCGGCAATCGGGACTGGGGGACGGCTCTTCAGGTGCTGGTGAAGCCCATCCGAGAAGAGGAGTACGGAATCGCCGTTCGGCCGACGGCGGAGTCGGTTCGAAACGTGCTCCGCGAGGAGATCAACGCGACGCTCCTGGAGATCAAGATCGCGGGTCGACTGAGCGAGATCGAGAGCAACTACATCGGGAATTGACGTCGCGGATCCGACCGCTTCTCGGCGACCGGCCACCGGGTCGACCGGGCGATTCCCGCGAACCGTTGACACGAGGCCGGGCCTCATCGGACACTGCCGCCGTCTGCCCGTGGGTTTCGGGCGGGCTCCGATCCACTCGACGCGAGCTCGGCTTGCGGGAGCGAGTGACCCTTGGCGAGATCCTTCCGCGGTTACGAGATCCAGAAGAAACTGGGCGAGGGAGGCATGGCCTCCATCTACCTGGGGCTCCAGAAGACCCTCGGACGCCGGGTCGCCATCAAGATCCTCCACCCCTCCCTCGGCATCGACGAGTCCTTCATCAGCCGCTTCGAGCGGGAGGCGAGGGCGGCGTCCTCCCTCGAACATCGGAACATCGTCACGATCCACGACTTCGGCAGCGAGGACGAAACGTATTACATCGTCATGGAGTACGTAGACGGTGTCGACATGAGCGTCATTCTGAAGGAGCACCCCGTCATTCCTCCCGAGATCGTGCTCGTCATTCTCGAGGAGATCACGAACGGCCTGGAGACGGCGCACGAGAAGAGGATCATCCATCGCGACATCAAACCGGGGAACGTCCTTCTCAACAAGAACGGCGAGGTGAAGGTCGGAGACTTCGGTCTGGCCCGCGACGTCGGGGGGCAAGGGGATCAGCTCCTTCCGAACCTGACGGTACCGGGCTCGGTGTTGGGAACACCCGCGTACATGTCTCCCGAACAGGCCTCGGGGAAGGAGACGGATCATCGGACCGACATCTTCTCCCTCGGGGTCTTGGCCTACGAGATGCTCACCGGCGAGAAGCCGTTCCAGGGAAACAGCTACTCGGAAGTGCGCGAGGCCGTACTGACGAAAGACCCTCCGAAGATCCACTCGCAATGGCCTCTGCCCGTCGAGCCGGTGGACGCCCTGATTCGCCGCATGCTGGCGAAGGACCCCGAGAAGCGATTCCAATCGATGAAGCAGGTGCGGAGGAACCTCGAGGAGTGCATGGACCTCCTGGATCCGTCGGGATCGTTCGTGAGACACCGCCAGCGGTTCTTGAAGGAGTTCGCGCAGGACCCGGCCAACTTGATGGTCAAGATGAGGAAGATCAGCATCTCCCACCACCTGGGTCAGGGCACGTACTTCGAGAAGATGGGACTGGATCGCATCGACGACGCGATTCAAGCCTACCAGTCCGTCCTGGTTCTCGATCCGGAGAACGAGAAGGCGAGATCCGCCGTCGTGAGGCTGCGCAAGAAGCGCGAGGAGAGCGGGATCCGCCCGCCCGCGGCCGCCGAGGGGGAGGGCGAGGCCGCGCCTCGGGCGGAGAGCGCCGTTCCCTCCGCTCCGGCTCCTCCGGGGAGACCCGGCGAGACTCTCGTCCTGGGGGACGCCGACTCCGGGGTCCGGCCTCGCGGCGGGGATCGGCGGGCGGGCCGGAAGGCGGTGCTCGGCGTCGTCGGGGCGGTCGCGGTTTTCGCGATCGTCGCCGCGATCTGGCGGCTGTGGCCCGGCACGGACGGCGGCGCGACCGGTCCGGCGATTCAACTGACCACCGATCCGGCCGGAGCGCTCGTCTCCGTGCGCGGGCCGGGGCAGGAAACGTACGAACGCGTCGAGGGGACCACTCCGGTCCTGCTGAGCGACGTGGAGAGCGGGACCTGGGAGGTGCTTCTCGAGAAGGACGGATACGAGCCCCTGTCCCGGTCGGTCGCCGTGGGAGACGGCCCCGAGTCCCTCTCCGTTCGCCTGTCGGCTCTCGTCTCGCAGGGAGCGATCCAGATCGCGACGAGCCCGGAGGGCGCGACGATCGAGTACCGGACGTCCGGGGAGGGCGAGTTCCTCCGCCACCCGGAGACGAGTCCGGCCACGATCCCCACTCTCGACGCCGGCAGCTGGGAGATCCGGCTGAGCAAGTCGGGGTACCAGACCGCCACCCGGACCCTCGAGGTCGTCGGAGGGCGGACGGCGCCATGGGAGGTCGAGCTGACGAAAACGACGGGGCCCGAAGGGCGACTTCGGGTCGTGACGGCTCCCGTGGAGGGCGCCTCCGTGGAGATCCGCCGTAAGGGCGCGGGCAGCCGGTTCCAGAAGCTGACCCGGACGACCCCTCTGACCACGAACCCGATGCCGGCGGGCGACTGGCAGGTCCGGATTCGAAAGTCGGGCTACCAGACGTGGATCGGAGGGTTCGAGATTCGTGACGGGGAGACGGCCGCACTGGAGGTCCGCCTGACCGCGGAGACACCGAAGGAGCCGGGATTCGTGAGCCTGAGGATTCACCCCTACGGGGACGTCTACCTCGACGGCAAGCTCCTCGCGGAGGGAAAGACCCGAATCGTTCAGAGCATCGCGGGCGGGAAGAAGCACGATCTGGAGGTCCGGCACCCGGTACTGCTCGGATCGCACCTGTGGAAGGGAATCGAGGCGAGCGGGGGAGACACGCTCGATCTCGGAACGTACCGGTTCAAGTGGGGCAAGCTGATCGTGACGAACTCGCCGCCGGGTCCCTGCGACGTCATTCTGGACGGAAAGAAGAGTGATCGCCAGACTCCCTTCAACCGGGAGATCGCGGTCGGAACCCACAACGTCCGCGTGGCGCGAGCCGGGTGGGACGTGGAGCGGATCGAGATCACGAACGGGAACGGCGGGGAGACGAGCCTGATCTCCGATGTCTCCCGGAGCGGCGGCCAGGTGCCCGTGACCGTCGTGGAGAGCGGTACGGTCAAGGTGGTCTTTCACCTGGCAAAAGTGGACTGAGACATGAGAGCATGGCCCTCTCTCGCAGCCCTCTCTTGCGGGGGCTTCCCGAAACGGGTCGTCCCGACGCCCGGCCCCGATCCCCCGTGAGGATCGGGGAGGAACGGGCGGAGGGAAGAGAGCCCGGGTTGAGAAAGGAGACGACATGAGAGGTCCGAGAGCCGAGACAGCGTGGATCCGGGTCGCGGCCCTCGTCTTCGCCGCGATTCTCGGGACCTCGACGGGTTCGTGGAGCGCGACGCTCGAGGACGCCGAGACCGCGTACCTGGACGGGGACTTCTCCGGGTCGCTCCGGATCCTGGACGATCTGATCGCCAACCGGACGATGACGACCGGCGAGTTGCACGAGGCGTGGGTGCTCAAGGGACGCTGTCTGACCTCGCTCGATCGGAAGTCCGACGCGATCGTCGCCTTCTGCGAAGCGATCGCTCTCAAGCCCGAGTGGAGACCGGATCCGGTCATGATCCCCGCAGACGAGACGAAGACGTTCGCGGAAGCGCAGGAAGCCTGTCCGCCGTCCGAGGTCGAGACCGTGGCGCCGACGACGACGGTGGGCAGCGGGGTCGACCGCAGGGCCGGAGCCAAGCCCTGGTACAAGAAGCCCAAGATCATCGGACCGATCCTGGGGGTCGCGGCCGGCGGTCTGCTCCTGGTGGCTCTGAGCGGGGACGACGACGGAGGCGGCGGTGACCGCCCTCTGCCCGACTTCCCCACCCCGCCCTGATCTCCGAGGGGCGACCGCAGGGGTCCTCCCGAAGGGCCGCGTCGACCTTCGGCTCGCTCGGGCGTGAGACCCCGTCACGCCGGAGCGGGGCCGGTCGATGGGACGACGGGATCCTCCTCGCGGCGGCACTTTCGATTCGCTTGCTCTACGGGCTCTCCCTTCGGGGGGAGCCCCTCTTCGATTCGCCCGTCGTGGACTCCGGGCTCGCCTGGGCCGACGCGCTGTCGATCGCGTCCGGCGGTGGGGGAGAGGCGGTCTTCTACAAGCCCCCGCTTCTCCCCTATCTGCTCTCCCTGCCGGCGCGCCTCTTCGGGCCGGAGGCCGGCCCCGCCCGCCTCTTCCTTCTCCTTCTTTCG
>JALGZR010000045.1 GCA_025774805.1 bacterium | reverse complement strand
GCGCACTCGTCCGCGACGACCTGAATGGCCCCGGAGAGTGCCATTCCCGAACGAAGTGCCCCCGTCAGGATGTCGAGCGCATCGGGGAACAGACGCTCGAAGTGCCTCGCCCGCCGGACCTTGCGTCGGTGAGCCCATACGAGGGGAATCATGCCGAGGACGGGACCCAGGGAGGCGGCCAGCACCGGAAGTCGGGGAAACAGGATGGGGAGCGCGATTCCGAGACTCACCAGAAGGAGCGTCAACAGCATGAACGCCCCGACCCGCATCTGCGTGTCCCCCTGGACGAGGAGCTCCTGCACGCGGTGAGAGAGGGGCAGATGCCGGAGGAGGACGTCCAGGGGCGCAATCGAGCTGTACCTCAAATCGTGCGTCATCACCGGCACGGAAGCGTCCCCGGGAGCCCGCGACTGGATTCCCCGCAGTCGGGCTCGAACGCGCCTCGACTCCTGATCCCCCATCAGGAAGAATACTCCGACTCCCCCTGCGACGATCGTCAGGAAGACGCCGACGCTCAGTATGAGAACCAGCCGTTCCATGACGCCTCCTAATGCACGTGCGCTTCCATGAAGATCTCGGGGGCGAGGTCGATGCCGCAGGTCAGCAGCCTGTCCGCGCACTTCGGCCGAATGCCCGTCGCCTCGTAATGGCCCACGACCCTCCCATCTTCCGCGATTCCCTCGGTCACGAACCGGAAGATCTCCTGCATCGCGACCACATCCTCTTCCATTCCGACGATCTCGCTCACGCTGGTCAGGCGTCGCGTTCCATCCGACAACCGTGCGACGTGAATGACGAGGTCGAGCCCGGAGCTGATCTGCTGCCGCATCGCGATCGTCGGCAGGTTCACGCCGCTGAGAAGCATGAGGGCCTCCAACCGATGCAACGCGTCTCGCGGGTTGTTCGCGTGGACCGTCGTGATGGACCCGTCGTGCCCGGTGTTCATGGCCTGGAGCATGTCCAGGACCTCGTCCCCCCGGACCTCCCCGACCACGATTCGATCCGGACGCATCCGGAGGGCGTTCCTCACGAGCTCCCTCTGCGTGACCCGCCCCCTTCCCTCGATGTTGGCGGGGCGCGTTTCGAGCCGGACGACGTGGGGTTGGAGTAGCTGAAGCTCCGCCGCGTCCTCGATGGTCACGATCCGTTCTTCATGCGGGATCGAAGCCGAGAGCGCATTCAGGAGCGTCGTCTTCCCGGAACCGGTTCCCCCCGAGATCAGGACGTTCAGCCGCGCCTTCACCGTCGACTGCACGAGTTCCGCCATTCCCACACTGATCGATCCGTTCTCGAGGAGGTCGTTCATGTCCAGTGTCCGAACCCCGAAGCGCCGGATCGAAAGGATCGGTCCGTCGAGCGCGAGGGGGGGGATAATGGCATTGACCCGGGACCCGTCCGGAAGGCGGGCATCCACCATGGGTGACGACTCGTCGATGCGACGCCCCACTCGAGACACGATTCGGTCGATGAACTTCATCAAATGCTCGTCGTCGTCGAACTGCACGCGCGTCGGCTCGAGGCGGCCGAATCTCTCGACGAAGACCTGTCGATACGTGTTGACGAGGATGTCGGACACGTCGGGATCGTGAAGCAAGGGTTCGATGGGCCCCAGTCCGAACGTCTCGTTGAGGATCTCCTGCTCGAGCTCGGCCCGCTGGGTGTCGGTCAGCGGGATCCTCTCCTCTTCGATGAGGTCCGAGATGATCTTCCGGATGTGACTGAGCAAGACCTCCGTGTCCGCCATATCGAGTGAGGCGAGGTTCAACCGCTCCACCATTTGCCGGTGGATTCGCGCCTTCAATCCGTACTGCCGATCACTCAGCCCCTGGGTCGAAGGCCGGGATTCGGGTACGGTAGTCGTGCTGTTCGCCATCTTGTCGCGGCCGTTGGTCGAGGCCGCAGCCTTGCCTTGGATCCTCTCACGAAGTGACATGGGTCATCCTGACGTTTGCATCGATTGCAGTGAGTCCTGATTCGGCGGGGTACCGTTCTCCTCTGACGGACGCTCACAGAGTGCCGCGCCGAGCTCCCGGTAGCTCCGTGCCAGCCGCGACCGGGGGGAGTCGAGAAGCACGGGGTTGCCGGAGTCGATGGCGGCACGCATGGGCCGAAACTCGTTGGGAAGTGACCAAAACACCTCTGTGCCGACCGTGTTCTCCAGATCCCGAATCGTGATCGAGGTGCCCTCCTGGAATCGGTTCACGATCAAGCGGATCCGCTCCTTGGGAATCTCGAGCCGTTCGAAGAGGTCCACGTAGCGACGCGCATTCCGGATGGTGGGAATGTCGAGCGTGGAGATCAGCAGAATGGTGTCGGCGAGGTCGAGAAGCTCGAGAGTCCGCTCGTCCAGGTGTCGATTGACGTCGACGACGACGTAATCGAACATGGTGTTCAGCAGACCGAACAGCTCCGGAATGTGGTTTCGCAGGATGAGATCGGACTCCTCCGGCCGGTCGGTGATCGTCAGGAGCCGGAGGCCGGAGCGATGTCGGGCGAGCATCGTCTGCAGCTTGGCCTCGTCGATCGTTCCGTCCTCGATGCCTCGTGCGAAGGTGTGCTCGGGTTCGATGTCGAGCATGAGGGCGAGGTCTCCGACCTGGAGATTGAAGTCGACCAAGCCCACCCTCCTCTCGGGCTCAGCCAGGAGCGACAGGGCGAGGTTCGTGGCAACGGAACTGGAGCCGACGCCCCCCTTCGTCTGATACACCGCGAGAGTCCGCCCCCGTCGTCCCTGGGCCGTCTGCATGTGCGCCATCATCTTCCGTAGCCGTTCGACGGCCCGGTCGAGCTCGGTCAGATCGATCGGGATGGTCAGGAACTCGTGAGCCCCGGCTCGGACGCTGCCGAGGATGAGCTCGGGAGACGCATCCCTTGAGAGCAGAATCAGCCCCATCGTGGGGAGCTCCTCACGGAGGCGACGCACGACGTCCAGAGTCGCTCCGGCGTCGGCTCCGATCTCCATGATGATCACATCCGGGTGAAGCCCGCGGATCAGGCGGATTCCGGCCTTCTGATCCTCGGTCTCCCCGATGACCCGGAAGCCCGAGGACAAGAGATGCTGCTTGATCTTCACCCGGGCGAGCTCGTCCCCGTCGATCAGGACGAAACGAAAGCTCCCACCGTTCCGAGCGTCCGACATGCGGCCCTCCCTAATCACTATTCAGTGAGTGTGATGCCCATGACGAAACCGCCCCCCGAGCCTTCCTCGCATTCACTGCCGGCGGTTATGGTGTCGATGAAGCGACCGGTGACCTCTCCTCCGGGACCCGTCTCCTCGATGAAGAAGGCGCCGATCTTGGTGACGGTCACCCAGTTGCGTCCCGACTCCGGAGGCAGGGTCGGATCGAACAGGGGCACGAGTCCGATCCGAGGGCTTAAGGCGTAGGCGGATCCGGACACCGTCTCGAATGTGGAGTCCCAGTATGCGGACGGATCCTGGGCGATCAACGCGTCCATTCCCTGGCGGGTGGGACCGACCATGTTGCCCGGCTCGAGCTGGAGACGATCACCGATCTGCACCAGAAACGGCGCGCACTCCGAAATCCACTCCCGATACCAGTCCCCGCCGGTCAGCGGATTGCCCATGTCGGAATCGAGCGGGGGAAAGTTGATCGGGTAGAAGATCCCGGGCTCGATCGCCTGCTGGGGGTTGCCGACCTTGAGAGTGATCTGAGCGCCGACGTCGAGGTCGGCCACGTACCCGGTTCCCTCCGGGTGGTAGTACTCTCCCTCGTCGTACTCTCCGTTGTCGTTGGCGTCGTCCCAGCGGTCGGGGATCGCCCACGGCCTGACGCAGCGCGCCCCGCAAACGCTGTAGGCGCGGGCCGCGGCCACCGCGGTCACATCGGCGAGGTTGTCGCTGGCGGGCTCCACGATTCGGCGGAAGAACAGGCGGAGCGGATCTCCGCTCGCCCGGGTGCGGTGCGCGGTGACCCGGATCATATCGGGCTCCGGGAACTCCACATCCTCGGGGGTGATGACCACCGGTGCACCCCCCGCGTCCTGAACCGCGCGGTTGGCGGCGGCGATCTCGATGGCCCGGCTCACGGCCAGGTCTTCGGACCCCTCGATGAGACCCGAGGCCCCCGCCAGCGCGCTGGCGTCCGCCGCGTTCTGGAGCTGGGTCTTCGTGGTCCACATGACCGCCGAATCGATGGCGATGCCGGTCAGCGCGGCGAGGGCGAGGAACGCCACCGTGACCATGATGAGCGTGCTTCCCCTCTCGTCCCGGAGGAGGAGACGGACAGGCCCGGCACGTCGACTGTTCCTGCTTCCCTCCCGCGCTTTCATCTCAGCCTCCGAAGCTCTCGGACCGGAATTCCCGGTCTCGGTCCCGGGGAATCACCTCCGGCACGTCCAGCCCGTCGGTCGGGAGCGGAACGTCCCTCCCCGGGGCGAGCGGCCGGACGATTCGGGGAGACACCACCAGCATGAGCTCGCTGATCGTCGTGGCGGCCTGCTGACTCCGGAAGAAGTATCCGAGGAGCGGGATGTCCCCGAGAATGGGGATCTTCGTCTCGAAATCCGTCTCTTCTTCCATGAGGAGTCCGCCGATCACCAGCGTCTCCCGGTCCTTCAGTTCCACCGTCGTACTGGCCTTTCGGGATCGGAGGGCCGGAATCCGGAATCCGCTGAGTTCGATTCCGTTCCCGAAGTCGAGGCTCGACACCTCCGGAGCGACCTTCAGGCTGATCACGCCGTCGTCGACGATCGTCGGCACGAACGCGACCTTGACCCCGAACTCCTTCCATTCGATGGTCACGGTGCTTCCTCCGGTCGACCCCGAGCTCGCCACCGGCACCGGAATTTCCCCTCCCGAGAGGAAGGACGCCTTCTCACCGCTCGCGGCGACCACGTTGGGTTTCGCGAGAACGCGAATCACCCCCTCCGCCACCATCGCCCGGACCATGGTCGAGATCTCTTCCCTGCCGTGCACCCACCGGAGCGCGATATCCGCCCCCTCGGTCGCCGCCCCTCCGAAAATGGACAGAGGGATGCTGGGCGTGTCGACGTTGCCGGCGTAGGAGCCCGCCTGCACCTGATCATCCAGTCGGTTCGTCTCGAAGAGCGCATCCAGACCCGTTTCTTTTGCTCGAGAGTGATTCACTTCGGCCAGCTGGACTCGGAGCTCGATCTTCTGCTCGCTGAACTGACCTCGCACCACGAGATCGAGGGTCGTGGACACGTCCACCGCATCCCAGATCACGAGGGTCGTCCTCCCGATCTCCTTCCCGTTGATGAGGATTTCCTGGGGCCCCGCGACGACGACGTCGGCGATGTCCGAATCCGCGATGGAGACCGTCTTCACGGCCGTCCGCAGTCGGTGCGTGATCGACTGCCCGACGGTCACGTTGAGCTTGGCCGGTGGCTCGGCCGCCGGCTGAGCTCGTGCCTCGTTCGGAACGAGTGCCAGAATCCAGCCCGCCAGAAGGACGATCGGCATCCCCGGCCATCGAGGATGAGAGAGTCGCGCGCGCCTGAGAATCATAGAAGGCTCCGTTTCACGGGGCGATCACCTGAAGGGTCCCTCGGGGTGACCCTCCGCGGAATTGCTACTTGTTCTTCTCCGGCGAGGACTGATGCGTGATGTTTCCATTCCGGATGATCGTGTACGAAGGTTCCGGATCCGGAGCCTTCTTCGTCGTGGACGGCCGCTTGTACGACGACGTCCGCGTCGTGTAGAGGTCCAGCACGGACTTCGTGTCCGTCAGTTTCGTCGCGACGATCTTGGTGTCCACCGGGTTGCGCAACACGAGATTCACCTCCCCCTGGTGCATTCCCAGCGCCAGGGCCTCGGCTCCTTCCGTGTCCACGATCAGCGTGACCGTCTGAACGGTGATCTGGTGATTCCGTTTCGTCTCCGTCTTGGATCCCGAGGCGAGGACCTCGATGTTCTGCAGGATGGTCTCCGTGACCGCGACGTTGGATCCCTTGGCGTTGTCGACGGTCACGAGGACGTCGACGCGATCACCGGGAAGCACGAAGCCGTTCACTCCCGTGATCTCGTTCACGCTCAGGCTGATGGCCCGTTTGTCCTCCGGAATCCGCAGCGAGAGTCCTCCCCCGATCGAGGACAACTTGGATCCCAGCACCGGTTCTCCTTCGATCAGGAAGACCCGTGTGCTCTGGTTCACCACGCTGTCGAGATCGGAGTAGTAACCTCGAGGGACCGATTCCGGCGGGAAGTCGACCTGCTTCAGGTGCTCCCGCTGCAAGACCGTCCCGAACGTCAAGTCCTTTGTCGCGACCACGACCGGAACCACCTTCGGCGGCTCGACACTCGCGATCGGAGTTGCGTTCTTCATGTAGAGGTAGAGGCCCCCCGCGCAGAGACCGGCCAAGACCACGGATACGATCAGGATCACCAGACCCTTCGTGTCCGTTGACTCGATTCGATCCTTGAGCAAAGCAACCCCCGCTCTCTCTGTGGCGTCCCTTTCCTTCATGCACGTGCCTCCCACGTGGTCGACTCAAAAGGACTCATGACGCATGATCGATCTTGCGCGAAGCGGGATCGTGCCGGAGAAGGTCCCCAGGATCTCACCCGGAAGGACCTGGAAGTCGGCTTCGACCTCCACGGTGACCCGGCGCTCCACGTCGGCAGGATCCGGCCCGGTGATCGTGATCGCCGTCGGAGTGACCCGGGACGACGTACAGACCTCGTTGACCCGCGCGATGACGCGATCCTGGTCCGGTTCGGTGACGACCGCGAGCCGGGCTCCCTCGCGCGCCGCCGAGGTCAGAACGTTCACCGTCATCCAGGCCCGGCTGAATTCCGTGATGCCGAATACGAGGAGCAGGAGAAGCGGCAGAACGAGCGCGAATTCGATCAGGGCCTGGCCACGGTCGCTGCGGAGAATCGAGCGCGGCATCTCGGTCACCTTACCCACACGAATGCGGCGGTCAGCAAGGTTCCGGCCCCGATCGCGACTCCGTAGGGGATCGCGACCGGCTCTTCCGGTTCCTCGGACGCTTCCGCATTCGTGAAGGGCCGTTTCAGGAACGGCACGCCGATGAAGAACGGCGAAAAAAGGCTCAGGGCCGTCGATTTCGTTCGGAACAGGTACCCGATCGCGAGGAGACCGCCCGCGACTCCGGAGATGACCATCGCCAGGGCACCGACCTTCGGTCCCAGGAGCGCCCCGATGGCTGCGGCAAGTTTCATGTCGCCCATTCCCAGGGGACGGAACCCCCGCAGGAACAGGAGACAGGCGGGGGCCGCGAAGACCCCCGCCACCCCCATGAGGAGTTCCTGTGGCCCCCCCCAGATGGACCGTACGGCCAGCCCGGCGCCCAAAGCGGGAAGAGTGAGCCAGTTCGGGATGCGGCGGCTCCGGACGTCGATCACCATGGCTCCGATCAGTAGGCTCAAGGTCACGCACCCGATGATCACGGATGGAGTGGACTCTTGCATCGTCAGAACCTCCGGGACCGCATTCCCTGGTCGGTTTCGTCGTCAGGATCAGGTGAGAGCCGCCTGGATTCCTTCGTACACGGTGTTCACGAGCGGGCCGATCGCACGCAGGGCGACGATGGCCACGATGGAGATGAAGGAACCGAGAAGCGCGTACTCGATCATGTCCTGACCGTCGTCTTCGCGGAGGACTCGGAGCAGGAAGTTCATCGTAGGATCCTTTCCGTGTTTGGCAGCATTCACGTGTCAGGGCGGGCCCCTTACGGGAGCGACACGTGGTCCGGATGAGAGTCTCGATCACTCGAGTCTTCGTCCGACGTAGGGAGATCCTAAACCATCCGCTCATGAGACTTCAAGCGCCTTTCGAGTAACACGAATTGCACACGGTAGTTGCATTCGTGATGGGAATGGGTTCTTCTTGTGCGAGAGTTGCAGATCGTCAACGCGGGCTCGCTTCGAATGCGCAACATTTCCGCACGCTGTTCTCGGACGGCACAACTCGAAGAGAACTCGGACGGTCGAGCGTCGAGCGGTCGAGAGTTGCCGCCGCTGAGATCGCGCGTCCGAGGAAGGTCGCAACGGAGCCGAGCATCTGTTCACCCGTTGCACAGGTCGATCCGTCGAGGATCGACACTCCTGACGAATTCCGTTCTCCGGCTTCGCCGGATCGGACAGGTCGGAACACGAAACGGCCCCGTCGACGTCCGCTTCCGTGAACCGGACGGTGTCTCCGACGCGGGTCCCGGTGCGCCGGAGAGTGGACTCGGGCAGCTCGAGTACCCCTTCGGCGCGGAAGACCGGTCGCGAAAGGCGGTTGGGGCGAAGACCCTCGTGTACGGCGAGGATTCGCCCATCGCTTCCCAGGAAGGCTACGTCGATCGCGAACTTCATGCCGTACATGTGAATCCACTTGCAGGGCACGAGGTAGAGCCCCTCGCCCGCCGGGAACTCGGTCCGGCCCAGGAGGCCTCGTCGCCTCGTGTCACTCGTCCCGGCCCACTCCAGCCTTTGCGCCAGGACGGTGTCGCGGGTGGCGTTCACGGCCATGAGCGAAGGACCGACCACGATCACGATCTCCCGCTGGGGCGGGTGGAAGCGGCATCGGCGAGGAAGTCGTCGACGAGTCTCGAGACGACCTCGGGAACCTCTTCCGCCAGATTCCCGGCTTGCGACAGGCCCATGGTGGACGTGTACCAGGTCGACCCGAAGGTCGAGACGGAGCAGTCACGGGCGAGGACAACGCCTTCCTGAAGCTCGAGAGAGACGTGCCACGCGACCCCGTCCTGGGGAAGCTCGACGGCCTCGATCGCCAGGGCCACGAACGGCGTATCGGGCTTGTAGGTGGAGGCCGACAGCACCACGTACCCCGCTCTCGAGATCTGACCGCTGACTTCTCGTGTGAGAGTCTCATCGTTGAGACCAGACTCGGTGACGATCTCGGACAGATGCAGAACTTCGACGTGCAGACGGTCCAGCCCGGCCAGCACACCGGCGCCGGAAGCCGGATCGCCCGTCGCGTCGGCCGTGGGCCCGGCCAGAAGCGCGAGGAGTGAGATGAACGCGTGCATCGAATCCTCCTCCGTTCGTATCGGTTCATCGGTGGGATCGAATCAACACTGAGGTGTTTTTTCGGGGAATTTTCCGGGGAGTATTTCGAGGCACCGGCGGCCATTCGCGGACCGAGGAATGGCCATGCTTGTCAGGAGGAGGAGAATCTAGGCAGTTTTGCGCACGAGCCCGCTTTTCTCACCGGTCTCCGCCGCGGCGACGGCAGACCACGCGGCGAGGCTGGTGAGATATGCAGGCTAGTTCCCTCTCTTCACCCGGTCCTGGATCTCGTGGAAGCGGGGGGAATCCGCCCGCAGACCGGGCTTGGCCGGGAGCGCGGCGATCTGCGAACGGACGGCATTGGCCCGATCTCCCGGGTCCGGGTGGGTCGAGAAGAACATCTCGAGGGCGCCGCTCCCGCGACCGCCGCGCATTTCCTCGAGCTTGCCGAAAAAAGTCGCGAGGCCGTTCGGATCGATGCCGGCATCGTACAGCTCCTGAACTCCGTAGCTGTCGGCCTCCGACTCCATTTCCCGGCTGTAGCGGGTGAGCGCCCCGGTGGCGATGATCCGGGCGGTGAGCTGTTTCAGCATGCCGGGCTCCTCGCCGAGGGCCATCGAAGCGAGAAGCGAGAGTCCATACTGCTGACTGAGCTGGCGGGCGCTGTGCTTTCCCACCACGTGCCCGATCTCGTGACCGAGCACCCCGGCGAGCTCCGACTCGCTGTCCGCCGCCTCGATCAGACCGCGGTTCACGTAGAGGTAGCCGCCGGGAACGGCGAAGGCGTTCACGTCGTCGGTGTCGACGACGTGAAAGCGATACGTGAGGTGGCTCCGCTTCGATACACGCGCCAGGGACTGCCCGAGCCTGTCGATGTAACCGACGACCTCCGGATCGTCGATGAACGTGAGCTCCTTTTCGAGCTCGGCGGCGAACTGCGCGCCCATGGCGAGCTCCTGCTCCTCGGAGAAGATGTTCATCTGGCCGATCGCGGCACATCCGCTGAGAAGGACGGTCAGCACGAGAGAGCGCGCGAGAGAGCGGAGAGGGCGAAGGCGCCGGAACGGTACCGGCCGGGCGAGATCAGTCACGAAAGACCTCCGGAAGGGTGTTCGACCGGAGGAATGGAAAACCGGGACGGGACGCGCCGTCAAGCTCGGACCGGCCCGGCCTTCGAGGACCTGCCCGCGACGAGCCCGGTGAGAAACGCAGCCGGGTTCTGTCCGGACCGGGACCGCCCGCCGGGCGAGGGGGCTCAGAAACGGTACTCGAACCCTCCGGAGACGATCCGGGTGTCGGTGTCGTGCCGGTTCACGTGGTGATTCTCGGGCTGCCAGTTCACGAAAAGATCCGCGGAGATCCCGGGCGAGACCTGGGAGGTGAGGAGGAGCGTGAGGCGGTTGTACACATAGTCGGAGAACGCCGTGTCGAGAGCGAACGCGTCGTCCGCGGCGAGGGACGCAATGCTGTCGATCTCGGGCCGGTCGACCGGGTTCGCACCGATCTCGTAGTCCCGGCGCCCGACCTCGTCCGTGAGATTGATCCAGGTGTGGTCGCCGATCCGCCAGTCGATCCCGAACTCGAGGCCCGTCTCGGTGTACTCCTCCTCGGGCGCCCCGTCGCTCGTCAGGAACGCGTAGACCGGCATGAGAGAGAGATCGAGATTCCGGGTGCGGTGAATCTCGACCTGGAAGCCGGTGCGGGCCCACTCCGAGTCGAAGTCGAGATCATCCGGCTCGTCGTACCGGATCACTTCGTTCTCCTGAACGACTCGAAAGGTCGTCCGGTCCCCGGTGGAGAACTCGAAGGTGATGTCCGCGCGATGTTCCCAAGAGCTCTCGCGCACGCTTCCCTCGGGATAGACGCGCCTCTCGATTCGCTCCGAGACGTCGAGGGACGACGTCCACCCGAAGAGCAGGGAGAGATCCGCCTGCCCGACGTGCCGCCAGTGATTGAGGGAGGTCGAATCGGGGACCGTCCGCCGGCCGAGCTCGTACCCCGCCCGCAGCTCGCTGAGATCGCCGAACGCGAATCGCACGTCGGCCGAAGGGCGGTACCGGGTCGAGGTCAGGTTGTACTCGTCGGGGTCCTCGTACCAGGTCAAGTCGAGGACGTTGCGCAGCCGGAAGCGCAGGGCCTCGGTCAGTCGCCGCTCCCAGGTGAGGCGCACGTAGTCCTGGAGATAGTCCCCCGAGAGCGCGTAGTCCCCCTCCTCGGAGAAGACGCGGTAGGAGCCGTCGTGCTCGAGCTCCCAGGTGTTCGCACCACTGCGAAGCCGGCCCTCGAAATCGAGGCGGACGCGGTGCGTCTGCCGGCCGTAGTGGAAGTCGGTATCGAGCCGGAAGGAGCTCGCTCCGGGAGAACCGCTCTGCACGGTCAGCCCGACGATCGTCCCGAGGTCGTTGATCGTGGCGACGGTGTCCCGGGTGTCGGTGACTCGGAAGGTCTCGCCGAAGTGCTCGAAGTCGACGCCGACTCTCGGAGTGACGGCGATCTTCCCCTCGGTCGACTCCGCCCCCGCGCCGGACAGGGTGACGAGCATCGCCCCCCCGACTCCGAGCAGGAGGGAGCGAGTCACCGCGAATCCCCCGTCTCGACCATGCCGGCGGCGCGCGTGGCGAGCCGGCGGGCGACGCGGGTCTTGGCCAACGCCGCCCGGAGCTGGCCCTCGCGCAGAAGGTCCTTCGCCTGCCTCTGCTGTTCGAGGGCGTTCTCGAGCGTCCGGGCCGCGCCCTCGTCGCCGGAGTCCCGCACCAGCTCTGCGACGCGTCCGAGCAGCCGATCCGTCTCCGCGACCGCTCTCTCCACTCGATCGGGGTCCACCGATCCCTGGACGAGGGACACCGCCCGCTGAAGGAGGCTCCGGGCCTCCCGGGTCGTCGCCTGGGCGACACGATGGCGGCCCTCCCGGTAGTGGCTCCAGGCGTTGTGTTGGAGGTCCGCGGCCCTCTCCAGGAGCTCGCGGGCCTCGGGATCGTCGCCGTCGCCGACGATCGTCCTCGCCCGATCGATCAGGTGATCCGTGCGTTCGAGCTCCCGGAGAACTCGGGACCCGAGGGCGCCGTCATTCAGTCCCGCCCCGAGCGCCTGGCGGATGAGTCGCTGCGCGGAGATCGCGAGGCGGAGGGCCGCTTCGTAGTGCTGCTCGTGGAACTGGACCCGACCCCGCTCGATCTGCGAGCGGGCCCTTTCCAAGAGGAGGCGGGCCGAGGGGCTCGCGGCGGGGCCGAGCTCCTCGCGCGCGCGCTGCAGAGCGAGCTCCGCCGCCTCCCCCTCGCGGCGGGCCCGGGCCCGGAGCTGCGCGTCCTCCCGGGCCATGGTGACGGCCCGCGCGCCCAGATTCCGCGCCTCGCCGGTGAGGCGGGCCGAGACGAGGAGCTGGCGCTCGCGGAACTTCTCCCACGCGATCTTCTGGAGATTCAACGCCTGCTCGAAGGTCTCCCGGGCGCGGAGCGACTCGCTCTCGCGCACGATCTCGCCGGCCCGGGCCAGGGCCTCGTCGGTCCGCTGGAGCTGGTCCCCGAGGCGCGAGTCGGTCTGCGCCGGCGCGGCGCTCCCCGACGCCAGAAGGAGCAGGACGGTCCACGCGACGAGCGTCCGGAGCGGGGGCTTGCGTCGGCGTCTCATGGTTCTCTCTCCTCGGAGGCGATCCGGGGCGGTCTTCAGCCCAACGACATGCAGCTCGCGTGCCAGCGGCGGGGATGGCCGGCTCGATACAACTCCTTTTGGGTTAACAAGTTACACTTTGCGAATCCTCGCGCTTGCCCGCGGCGGCCTCCGAGTGTCCCCCAGGGGACACTTCCGGACCCCCAAGGACAGCGCCGCGGACGGGATCACCCCTTCTCCCCGCCCTCGATTCCGTACCGCTCGAGGCGGCCGTAGAGCGCCCGACGGGTGATTCCCAGGATTCGGGCGGCCTTCGACTTGTTGCCTCCCGCCCTCGCGAGGGCCTCCCGGATCATCCGCTCCTCTTCCGCCGCGAGGCTCGAGGCTCCGGCCCCCCCGCTCTCCTCTCCGGCCACCGCGGCCCCCCCTTCCCCGGCCTTCGACCGCTGCCGCCGCGGAATGTGGATCTCGGCCGTGGTGACCGGACCCTCTCCCGCGAGGATGACCGCGCGCTCGATCACGTTGCGCAGCTCCCGCAGGTTTCCGGGCCAGTCGTACCCGGCCAGCGCCGCCCTCGCCTCCGGGTCGAGCCCCGGACCCGCGTACCGGCATCGCCTCAGGAAGTGATCGCAGAGCTCGTCGAGATCGTCGAGGCGCTCGCGCAGCGGAGGGAGCGGAATCGGAAAGACGTTGAGCCGATAGAAGAGGTCCTCGCGGAAGCGTCCGCTCTCGATCTCCCGCTCGAGGTCGCGATTCGTCGCCGCCACGATTCGGACGTCGGCCTCGATGATCGTGGAGCCCCCGAGCCGGTGGAAGCGCCGGTCCTCGAGCACCCGAAGCAGCTTCGCCTGCGTCGAGGGCTTCATCTCCCCGATCTCGTCGAGGAAGATCGTTCCCCCCTTCGCGACCTCGAACCATCCGAGCTTGCGCTCGGAGGCGTCGGTGAACGCGCCCTTCTCGTGCCCGAAGAGCTCCGACTCCAGCAGCGTCTCGGCCAGGGCGGCGCAGTTCACCGTCACGAGCGACTGCTCCCGGCGCGTGCTGAGTTCGTGGATCGCCCGGGCCACGACGTCCTTCCCCGTTCCGCTCTCGCCGGTGAGGAGCACCGTCGCCTCGCTCGGCGCGACTTTTTCGACGAGGGCCATCACGTCGCGCATCGCCGCGCTCTTCCCCCGCACCATCGTGTCCGTTCCGACCTCGCCCGCGAGCATCCTCTCCCGAAGACGGCGGTTCTCCTCCGCGAGCCGGCGCGACTCGAGCGCCTGCGAAATGACGCGTCGAGTCTTGTCGAGGTTCAGCGGCTTCTCGAGGTAGTCGGCGGCCCCCTCCTTCATCGCGGCGACCGCGGTCTGCACCGTGGCGTATGCGGTCATCAGGAGCACCGTGGTCTCCGGGTCGATCTCCCTCGCCCGGCGGAGAACCTCGAGCCCGTCGGTCCCCCCGAGACGGAGATCGGTGAGCACCACGTCGAAGCGCTTCGTCCCGAGCCGGCGAATCGCGTCATCCCCGTCGTTCGCCACGGTCACCTCGTGGCCGGCGTCGGTCAGCTCCCCCTCGAGGAGCGTGGTGATCTTCCGCTCGTCGTCCACGACCAGGATCGATGCCATCAGCTCTCCTCCGCCCCTTCCGGCAACCGGGCGCGCCGGGGCATCACAACCGTGACGATCGCCCCGCCCTCCGGGCGGTTCGCGAGCTCGATCGTTCCGCCGTGTCCTTCCACGATCCGTTTCGCCATCGCGAGGCCGAGTCCCGACCCCGTCTCCTTCGTGGTGAAGAAGGGCGTGAACGCCCCTCTCAACTGCTTATCGTCGAGACCGGTCCCCTCGTCGGACACGCGGATGCGTACTTCTTCCGCTTTCGTCTCCAGCGCGAGCCGGAGCGTTCCGCCCTCCGGCATCGCCTGGGCTCCGTTCAGCAGCAGGTTGAGCAGCACCTGCTGCAGTCGCTGGGGATCGGCGCGCCCCGGCACCGGCTCCTCGCACCCCTCGCGCATCACCGTCACGCCCCGGCCGGCGAACTCGTCGGCCACGAGACCGGCCGACCGCTCGACCGCCTTCGCGAGGTCGCACTCGACGAATGCGAGCGGCTCGTTTCGGGCGAAGCGGAGGTAGCCCTTCACGATTCCGTTGAGGCGATCGACCTCCTCCGGGATGAAGCCGAACAGCGGATCCTCTTCGGCTATCCCGGTTCCGTACTTGCGGCGGAGCCGCTCCGCCGTGCCGGCGATGATCGCGAGCGGATTGCGGACCTCGTGCGCCACGCCGGCCGCCATCATCCCCATCGCGCTCAGGGTCTCGGCGCGGACGAGCGCCGTCTCCGTGCGGGCGAGCCGTCGGCTCATCCCGAAGAAGAGCGCGCCGAGCAGGATCACCAGCGCTCCGCTTCCCAGCGTGATCCCGAGCAGGGTCCTCCGCAGGGCGGGAACGCGCGCGTGAAATCCGCCGCCCGCGGTCACGCCGATCACCGCCTCCACCGTACCATCCCAATCCTCGACCGGGGCGTAGCCCGCCTTCAGCACGTCGCCGCCGATCTCGAGCGAGGGCGAGGCCGCGGGGATGCCGGCCACCGCCCGGGTGAACGAGGCGAACTCGAGATCCACGAGGTCGGACCTCTCGCCGACCGTCTCCCCGCCGAGGTCGAAGAGCACGACCCCGTCCGTGTCCACCAGGAAAACGTCCTCCAGCTCGTGCCGGGTCGCGATGTCGCGGAGCACCCGGCGCACGTACTCGTCGCCGGCGACCGCCGGATCGAGGAGAAGCTCCGGCGTGGCGGTCGTCACGGCGGAGGCGGCCACCGTGACGAGACGGAGCCCGAGCTCCTCGTCGACCGAGGCGGTGACTCGGGAGAGGACGAACCAGTTCGAGACGTTGATCACCACGACGATCAGCGCGAGGAAGAGAAGGAGCAGTGCCCCCCTTCCCCGGCCCGTCGGGTCCTGGCTTTCCGAGGCGTTCGGCATGGCCTCCCCGGAGGCGGAGCGGTCCCGGCCGGGACCGGCGAACGGCGCGCGCCGGGCCTGCCGCGGGTCAAACCCCGCGGGTCACGACCACCCTGTCACCGATCCGAACGATCGGCGACCCGGACGTTCCCGGACAGGAGAATCTCGGCGGGAAGGAGGCAGCTCGTCTCGTTGCACGCCTGAAGCGTCGTCCGGACCGCGAGGGCGAGGGGCCGGCCCGGCGGCACGTCCGCCGGCACGAAGCCCCAGAGCGGAAACTCGACTCTTCCCGAATAGACCGACCGGGTGAGGCCGGCAAGCTCTCTCTCTCGCGGGAGCGGACGGAGGTGATCGAAGACCGCCCGAGGGGAGCTCGTCTCGATCCGGATCTCGAGGGGGTGTGAGGCGAGGTCCGGATCCTCCGGGCCGACGAGATGCCATCCCGGATCGACGTCGAGGACGAGCCGCCCCTCCACGAGCTCACCGGGGGGGGCCTCCTCGCGCGGCAGCTCGAGAGAGGCCCGTACGACCGAGTCCGACGCTCGGGGGGAGAGGGTGGAGTCGGCGACCGAAGCGGGCCGTGGGCTCCCGTCCCCCCCCGGCTCGAGCCCGCGAGGTCGCGGGGGCTCGGCGAGCAGATCCCGCAGCAGCGTCTCGACCGCCGCCAGAGAACGGTGTCCCTGCCAGTAGGCCCGCACCCGACCGGCGCGATCCAGGACGACGCTCGTGGGAAACGCCCCGAAGGGAAAGGGGAAGTCCGAATCCCGCGTCGCGTCGATCGCGGGGAACGTGAGCCAATCCTTCCGGACGGCCGCCTCGAAGCCGGAGCGCGTGGAGTTGCGGCACACGGCGAGCAGCGCGAGACCGCGGTCCGCGAGCCGGTCGTGGATCCGCTGGAGGCCGGGGAACTCGGCGCGGCAGGTGGCACACCAATCGGCCCAGAGGTTGATCCAGACGACCCGCCCGGCCAGGCTCCCGCGGGAGACCGTCTCCCCCGCCTCGTCGGTCCAGGAGAACGGGGGGGCGACGGCCGCGCGATCGGCGTGGATCAGGCGAAGCCCGCCGGGGCGGAGCTCGAAGTCGTCCGCAGCGAGGAAGACGGCCTCGCTCCCCGAGTCGTGCCTCATCGCGCCCGGGGCGAGTGCGGCGGGCATCGTACAGTCTCGAAACGATTTCACCCCGCCGCAGCCCACGAGGGACAGGGCCAGGACGAGGACTCCGCCCGCGCTTCGCGCCCTCAGCGGGTGCTCTCCCAGAGCGTCTCTCCCCCCGGGTGATCCCAGAGGCGCATGCTCGTCGTTCCATCGGGATTCGGTTGGGCGAGGAAGCAGCGGAGAGACTCTCCTTCGAGCGCGAAACAGGCCAGGGCGCCGCCGGGGGGGGGAAGCAGGGCCTGGATCCCCCGCTGGTAGTGGTCGAGAGCGGCGTTCCGATGGATGGCCCGCGCCCGGCGGACCAGCGGTGGAACCGCGGAGTCCCCGACATAGCTACCGATCTGCGGCTCGATCTCGCCCCACTTCGCCGGCGGGAATCGGATCCAGATGTCGCCGACGTCGAAGGTCAGCCGGTCGCTTCCGGTGTTCTCCCGGAAGTCTGCGGCGAGGTCCCCGGGAGGAGCGATCGTCACCTTACCCTCCCCGATCAGGGAGGCGCCGGTCGGACCGCGAGGGGTCTGCCACTTCTGAAGGGCTCCGTGAAAGCCCGAGATCGTGATCCCGTTCAGCTCGATCGTGAGGTCGGGCACCTCGAAGATGAGTGAGGCCGACGTCGAGAAGCGGAAGGAGGGGACCCACGGCTCTCCGCTCCCCGCCCCCGTCCGCTCGACGACCTCGTCGTCCAGTCGGAGCTGGGGGACCAGCCCGCGAGGATCGATCACGATCCGGGCCACCCGACCCGCTTCGATGAATCGCTGGCTCCTCATCCCTCCGGCCGGCACGTACACGCGGGAGTTCCAGATGAGCTCGCCGTCGGCCGCGAACGCGGCGACGTCGACCGACGCGGCGATCTGGCCGACGTTCTCGACGTCGACCCGATAGCGGGGGCCCTGGCGTCCCTCTTCGGGTTCGTGATCGACGATCCGAAAGTCGGGCAGGTCGGTGCCGTCCAGGAGAGGATCCAGCTCGTGGAACGGGAGGGAGAATCTCTCCGCCGCGGCGGCCTTCAGGGCGGCCCAGTCGACGGCGGCGTGCAGGTGCTCCCGCCGGAAGACGTTGAGAAGCACCACCCAATCGCCTCTCGACCAGGCGCATTCCGCCAGCGTGTGAGCCACGAGGGCCCCGCGCGTGTCCAGATGCCGCTCCGTCTCCGCGGAGCCCGGGATCAACCCGCGCAGCGGTCGATCGTCGCCGCGACCTTCGAGGAAGGCGGCCCGTCGGGATCCTATGATGCGCGCTTCCACCGGAATGGTCTCGTCGCCGCGGTCGTGAACGATGGCCGCGAGATCCCCCAGATAGCGGGTCACTCCGCCCGACATCCAGGCCGCGTACTCCCCGGTGAAGCGCATGCACTCCGCCCAGTAGGACGCCGCGAGCGCGCCCGCGAGATCGCGATCGAGGAGGGCGCGCTTCGCTTCGTCCGACTCGGATCCGAAGGCACTCTCGTCCCAAAGCAGCGTGCGGGCTCCGCCGGCGAGGACTCCGTCACCGACGTCGACGAGCTTCCAGTTCCCTTCACCGACGGCTTCTCCGGCCCCCGTGGCCAGGATGTCAAGGAGGGAGGCGATCCGATCGAGCCGGGGGATCTCCCCCGTGCTCTCCGCGCGCCGGTACGCGACGAACCCCTCTCCCGGCGTCGTCCGCGTCCACCGTCCCCAGCTCGCGAAGGGTCGCACGGGATTGTCGGTCACCCACGGCTCCGCCGCCGAACCCGCCGTTCCCGCGGCGATCCCGGTCATCCCGGCGGGGAGGTCGAACGAGAGGGAGTGGGGGACCCGTTCGCCGGCTTCGGGGGTGAGCCGGGGAAACCAACCCGAACCGGGGAGTAACCGACCTCCGTCCGGACCGGAACGGATGCCGGGGCCTCCCTCCGGTCGAACGACGGTCTCGATCTCGAGGACCCGAGTGCCCCCCGAGGAGAGCGGGGAGGGCAGCCGGACCGACCAGCCCACGAGGTTTCCGCCGGGCACGTCGCGCCGATCGAGCGGAAGGCTCTCGCCCTCGGACCCGACGGCGGACACCCGGACCTCCGGCGCGAGAAAGAACTCGATCCCCTTCCGGAACGCGGCGTCGTCCACCCGCCACGTCACCCGGTGGGTGACCGCGACCGCGGCCGGATCCCGGGCGTCGATCGAGATGGTCGCGTCCGTCAGGGTGTCGGCCGCGGCGCCGGAGCCCAGAAGCACGAGGAGAGGTGCCGCGGGCCCGAGGCGATCGAACCGAGGGCGAGGCAACGGGTCCATCAGTATCCCCTCCGTGGGGCCGGGGCCGGGAAAGCCCCGCGATCGAGGCCCCCGGCGTCCGCTTCCGGAACCGGCGAAGAGACCTCTCGGCGCGGGGCGACGAGCGGGGCTAGAGGGCGGCTTCGAATCTCTTCTTCAGATCACCCTTCGATTGGGTACCGATGACCTGGTCGACGACTTCCCCGTTCTTGAAGAAGAGGAGCGTCGGGATCGACCGGACCTGGTACTTCATGGACGTGGTCGGGTTCTCATCGACGTTCAGCTTCGCCACCTGAATCTTGCCGTCGTACTCCGACGCGAGCTCGTCGAGAACGGGAGCGATCAGCTTGCAGGGCCCGCACCACTCCGCCCAGAAATCGACGACGACCGGGACATCCCGGGTGAGAACCTCGGTCTCGAAGTTCGAATCGTTGACCGCCAACGCGCTGCTCATGTCTTCCTCCTGTGAGGCGGCTCGTGCGTCCGGCACGAACGGACGTTCTCGGTAACGCCCCGCTCAGTCGCCGCTTCCGCCCTGTTCTTCGGTTTCGTCCCGGACCCGGGCCAGGACATCCCTCAAGCGGATCTGGATGTCCACGGGGACCTTCTCCTCGGTCGCTTCCCGATAGAGTCGGATGACCTTCTTCACACTGTCGACATGGAGAGTGCAGTCGGGGCACATCTCCAGGTGTGTTTCCAGTTCGCCCAGAACGACCTCCTTGAGCTCGTCGTCGAGGTAATCGTCGAGAAGCTCATGAACCTTCCGGCAATCGAGCGGGTGGTCTTGGCAATCCGTCACTGCTTGGTTCCCTCTCGCGGACCTTCGGAGGCCTCCCCCTGACCGTAGAGCAGAGAGAGGCGATCCCGGAGATAGAGCCGGCTTCGGTGGAGTCGCGACTTGACCGCCGCGATCGACAGATCGAGAATTTCGGCCACCTCGGCGTTCGTGAGTCCGTCGATGTCCCGCATGGTGAAGACGACTCGATGCTCCTCCGGAAGCTCCGCCAGCACCTTCATCAGGAGCCGAACGGTCTCACGGTCCACCACTTCGTCGAGTGCGGAGCGGGCGAAGCCCCGAATCTGATCCCCGTGCCATCGGGAGTCGAGTCCGAGGTGATCATCAACGAAGACCTCCCGCTTCCGGTGGGCCTTGCGAAGCCGCATCAGGGCTTCGTTCGTGGCGATCCGGTACACCCAGGTCGAGAAGCGGGAACGCTCCTCGAAGCTCGCCAGGTTGCGGTAGACCTGGACGAACGTGTCCTGGAGAACCTCCTCCGCATCCTGCCGGTTGCCCATCATTCGCAGGACGTGGTTGTACACCCTCGCCTGATGACGCTCGACGAGCTCGGTGAACGCGGCCTGGTCGCCCGCCTTGGCGCGCGTGACCAGGGCCGAATCCTCGGGGCGGCTCACCGGCCCAACTCCTGAGATGACGGATCTCGAAAGGGGGATTCGCAGTCAGTCGGCCCCGGAGGCTACCGGGCCTCCACCCGCCGGTCAAGGAAGGCTCCCGAACCGGGCGGAACGGGGCGATGGGATCGGTCGGAGGAGGCCGTGGAGTCACGCGCCCGCGATTTTCGCGTACCGAGAGGACGTGCGCGCGGGTCGAGGACGGCGCCAACTTGACAGTCCAAGAGCCCTTACCTATTGTCCCGCCGTTCTAAGCGGAACCCAACCAGTGTCCGATCGCCAAGAGGTCCTTCGGGCCGATCGGGGTCGGGACCCGTCACGAATCGCTCGGAGACCGTGCCTTGGGAGCTGAGATTCCTCTCCCCGACTCTCCCCGCACGATTCTGGTCGCGATCTACTTCGCGCTGTGGACCATATTCGCCCTTCTCGGGGTGCGTCGATTCTGGCTTCTCTGGCTCTGGCGGCGGGCCGGCCGCCTTCGCTTCCTGCCGGGGGTCCTGGCCGAGCCGCCCCGGATCACGGTGCAGCTCCCGGTTTACAACGAGCGATACGTGATCCGCCGACTGATCCGGGCGGTGGCGGCGCTCGAGTATCCGCGCGATCGTCTGGAGATCCAGGTTCTCGACGACTCGACGGACGACACGGTCGAGGCGGCCGCGGAGGAGGTCGCCCGGCTCCGGGGGCGAGGCGTCGACATCGTGCACCTCCGCCGCCCCGACCGGAGGGGATTCAAAGCGGGGGCCCTCCAGTACGGCCTGGAACGGGCCCGGGGGGAGTTCCTGCTGATCTTCGACGCGGACTTCGTGCCCCCTCCCGACCTGTTGGAGGGAGTCTTGGCCCATTTCGCCGATCCGCGGATCGGGATGGTCCAGATGCGCTGGGACCATTTGAACCCCGACTATTCCCTCCTCTCCCGGGTGCAGTCGATCTCTCTCGACGGGCACTTCGTCATCGAGCACGAGGCGCGGTCCAAGAACGGGCTCTTCTTCAACTTCAACGGAACGGCCGGCATCTGGCGAAAAGCGTGCATCGAGGAGGCGGGAGGCTGGGAGGGGGACACGCTCACCGAGGATCTGGATCTCTCGTACCGTGCGCAGCTCGCCGGATGGACGTTCGTCTATCTGAAGGATCACACCTGTCCGTCGGAGCTCCCGATTGATATGCGGGCGTTCAAGAGCCAGCAGTTCCGGTGGGTGAAGGGATCCGTCCAGGTGGCCAGGAAGATCCTCCCGCGGATCTGGGCGTCCGACGCCCCGCTGCGGAACAAGATCGAGGCGTCCGTTCACCTCACGCAAAACGGGGCGTACGTCCTCGTGCTGCTTCTGTCGATCCTGGTGTACCCCGTCGCGCTCTACCGATTCACGGATCACGGGCTCGCCGCCTTCGGGATCGAGCTTGTTCTCTTCTTCTTCTCCACGGTCTCGGTGCTCATCTTCTACGGGGCGGCGACGGCGGGTGCCCGTCGCAAGTGGATCGAACAAGTGCGCTTCTTCCCCGCGGTCATGTCGGTGGCGATCGGGCTGTCGGTCAGCAACTCCCGGGCGATCCTGGAGGGGCTTCTCGGCCGGAAAACGCCGTTCCACCGGACCCCGAAATTCGACATTCGAGGGCGGTCGGGGACGGTCGTCGACAAGCGGTACCGTGGCCGGCCCAGTTCCACGACCCTTCTCGAGCTCGGTCTCGCGGCGTACTTCACGATCATCCTCTGCTTCGTCGTGTCGGAGGGAATCCTCGGAGCGATTCCCTTCGTGCTGCTCTTCCTGTTCGGCTACCTGTACGTGGGTGTCCTCTCCCTGAAGATCCCGCGATTCAGCCGCTCTTGAGCGCGGTGGCTGCCGCGTCGTACGCGTGCGAAGCGGCGGAGGCGAGGACGCCGGCGGAGCGCGTGTCCCTCGTCATTCCCGCCCGGAACGAGGAGCGATCGCTGCCCCTCGTTCTGGACGGCCTGCCCTCCGGGCTCCTTCACGAGGTGGTGGTCGTCGACAACGGCTCGTCCGACGCAACGGGTCGCGTCGCCGAGGAGCGGGGTGCCCGCGTGGTCAGGGAGCCGCGCCCCGGATACGGGCGGGCGTGTCTGACCGGAATCGCGGCGTGCGACAACCCCGACGTGATCGCGTTCGTCGACGCCGACTTCTCGGATCATCCCGAGGAGCTGACCCGCGTTCTCGCCCCGATTCTGGAGGGGCGGGCCGACCTCGTCATCGGGAGCCGCATGATCGGCCAACGGGAACGGGGGGCGCTCCTCCCACAGGCACGGCTCGGAAACCGCCTCGCGACGTTCCTGATCCGGCGGTTCTGGGGGGTTCGCTTCACCGACCTCGGGCCGTTCCGCGCGATTCGCGCCGAGGCGCTCCGGGCACTCGAGATGCGCGACCGCGACTTCGGATGGACCGTGGAGATGCAGATCAAAGCTTCGCAGCGGGGGCTTCGTTGCGTCGAGGTCCCGGTAAGCTACCGGAAGCGCATCGGACGGTCGAAGATCACCGGCACGCTGTCGGGTACGGTCCGCGCCGGAGTCAAGATCCTCTCGACGATTTTCCGCGCGGCGCTCGGGCGCGATTAGCCTGCAGCCCTCCCCGGGCCGCGAGAAGTAGGACCGGACCCCACACCGTGATCCGGCTCCAGAGCGGCTCCTCCCAGACCCCCGAAGGACCTTCGAGCCAGGCCGCCGCGTAGGAGACCGGCAGGAGGGCCACGAGCGCGACGCCGGCGGGCCGGAGGGCGGGAGGCAAGAAGGCGAGAAGAGGGACGAGCCAGATCCCGTACCAGGGGTGGACCGTCGGGGAGAGGAAGAGCAGTGCGAGGACGATCGTGCCGGAGGCGGCGAGGGCGTCGCGCGAGCGCCATGCCGTCACGATCACGACGGCGACCAGCATTCCGGCGAGGATCAACCGCGCCGCCCGGTAGGAGGCGCCGACCGCGATCAGAGGGGAGAAGACCGCGTCGTTGAACCGCCAGTGGGCCGCGTACGCTTGAAAGCCCGTGAAGAGCCGCTCGCCGACGCCGGCGTACGGGAGCACCAGGAGCAGCGCCGCGAGTCCCCCTCCCGCCACGGCGATCCGGCGCGGACCGGATCCCCGCGCCAGGAAGACCGGGGCGAGAAACGGTGCGATCGGCTTCACCATTCCCGAGAGCCCCAGCCCGAGACCCCCCAGGACGGCCGGGCCGGCCCTCGTTCCGCGGAGAGCGAGCAGCCCCGCGATCAAAATCGTGACGCCCAGGGCGTCGACGTGCCCGCCCGCGCTGCTCTCCAGAACGGCGAGGGGACACCAGCCGTGCACGAGGGCCAGCGCGGGGGAGCGCCCGCAACGCCGGAGGAGCAGGGCCAGAAGCGCGACCCCCAGTGTGTCGACGATCGCCAGGGCAGCGCGCATTCCGAGCGCGGACGGCGAGATCCCGTCGACGAGCCGGAAGAAGAGCTGGGCGGTCGGAGGGTAGATCGTGGGAATGTCCGGGTGGTTGATGCGCGGCCAGACCTCACCGTCGCGCAGGAAGGCGAGCTCGTCGGACGTCGGCGCGTGGCGAAACGGATGGATCCCCGCGTTGCCGACGCGGCCGTCCCAGAGGTACCGGTAGAGATCGTCGGACAGCGGGGTCTGCGGAGAGAGAGCGAGAACCCGGAGGAGAAGCGAAACGCCGAGAACGGGAATCCAGGCCCGGGAGGGGTAAGTCCCGGCCGCACCCTCCTCGGACGCCGTTCCCCCCTCCCTCGGCCGCGGATCGGAGTACGCCGCCCGACGCCAACCCCAGAGCCACGCGGCCGTGGCCATCCCGGTCAGGAGCAAGAGAAGCGGATAGGCGGCGACCGGGTCGTCGAGTCGCGTCAAAAGGGCGAACGGGACGATCACCCCGAGGGCCGGGAGAGCGAGGGGGCGGGAGGCGCTCAATCGACTCAGTGTCTTTGCGAAACTCGGGTCCGCGCTCGCCGTTCGCACAGGTGCAGGATCTGAGCGGCCCGCAGCGTGATCCACGGGTCGGTGAGGTGCAGCGCTTCCGCACGCAGGCGGCCGTTCGGGTCGGAGAGGAGCAGCCTCTCGCGGAGCCCCGGATTGCCGAGTCGCCATGAGCCGTCGGCGAGCTGCGTGTCCATCAGCCATTCGATCCAGGGCGCCAAGTGCGAATGGGTCGGAGCCGCCCCGATGGAGAGAGCCAGCCAGAGGTCCTCGAGAGGGAAGTAGAGGACCCGATCGCGGAGCTTCGGGGGCAGGTCCGGGCCGTCGCCGTGCCGGGCGGGGCCTCGGGGATCTTCGGCGATGTTCACCCGGGTCAGGACGGCGTCGGGATCGTGGCAGCGTTCGAGGATCCGAGAGGACCAGGCTGCGGCCAGCTTTCGCCGCGCCGTCGCATAACGTTTCATCCCCGTGGCGGGCAGCTCGGCAAAGGCGGCGGCCACCGCGCGGGTCAGCAGGTAGCTCTGCGTCTCGTCCCGACGATGGAAGGCGTCCCGGGGACGCCACGCCCCGTCTTCGTCCTGATGCTCGACGAGCCAGTCGAGAGCGCCCCGTACGCGCCGATCGCGGCCGCGGCCGTACGCGATGAGGTAGCGAACGTACGCGGCCGTGACGATCGCGTACTTCGACTCGTCGGTGGCGGCGCTCCCGTCACCGCCTCTCTGATACGGCTCGAAGAAGTACCCGTGGGGGCCCCCGCGGCTCAGCATGTCGTCGAGGAGGTACGGGACCGGCCCCACCGGGCGCTGGCATCCGCGGGCCAGCAAGGCGTCGAGAGCGACCGAGGCGTTGGAGGAGAGCACCGTGCCGAGAATGCCGGAGGCGCGGCCGCGCAACCGCCCGGTGCGCCGAGCCTCCACGTAGGGGAGAAGGAAGAGCTCGCGGACGTCGCGAGCGAACATGTCCTTCTCCGCCTCGTCGCGCAGAGCCTGGATCGGACCGAACTTTCGGGGACGCGCGAGCGTCCGGGCGGCGTGCAACCGCACCGCCCCGACATCACAGGCAGCAAGATAATCGATGGCGCTGCAGAGCCGGGTGTCGGGCAAGCAGGGGCCTCCCGGTGCGAAGCGAGCGGAACTCTCCCATGTGAATCATAGCGCATCTCCCAGATCGAAGGAAAGTCCCATTTCGATCGGCGATACCTCCGACCCCGTTTCCCGTGCGGGCGGTCTGGACTCGCCCCCCCGCCCGTGGCACCCTGCGGGGTGCTCCGGCCGACCCGGGGCCGCCCTCATCCATCCGAGTATCATCCGAACCCGCCGCGGGACGCGCCCGATCCGTCCGATCCTCCCGCCGGCCCCCGGAGGAAAGCGCCGTCTTGCCCTCGATCTACCTCGATTACAACGCCACGACCCCCGTGCGCGAGGCAGTGGTCGAGCGAATGACCGCCTGCCTGGCGGGTGCGCCCGGGAATCCGTCATCCCGTCATCGCTACGGCCGCGACGCGGAGAACCTGCGGGAGACGGCCCGCAGCCGGGTCGCCGGGGCCGCCGGCTGTCGTCCGGCGGAGGTGGTCTTCACCTCGGGCGGTACCGAGGCGGACAACCTGGCGCTTCGCGGCCTCGGGAGCTCGGCGGGACCGCGCCCGGCGCACTTCGTCACCGCGGTCACCGAGCACGAGGCGATCCTGCAGACGCTCGACGCCCTCGAGGAGGAGGGATGTCGCGTCACCCGGGTCCGGGTGGATGATGGGGGAAGGATGGATCCGGGAGACGTCGCCGCGGCAATTGGAGAGGACACGGTCCTCGTGACGATCATGGCGGCGAACAACGAGACCGGGGTACTGGCGCCGCTCGCGGAGATCGGGCGGATCTGCCGCGAGAGGGGGGTGCCGTTCCACACGGACGCCGTGCAGTTCTTCGGCAAGATGCCCTTCCGGTTCGACGAGCTGCCGATCGATCTCGCCTCAGTCTCCAGTCACAAGATCGGGGGCCCCAAGGGGATCGGGGCCCTTCTCGTCCGAAAGGGGCTCCTGATTCGGGCCCAGCAGACCGGAGGGGGTCAGGAGCGCGGGATCCGCCCCGGAACGGAGAACCTTCCCGGCATCGTGGGGTTCGGAATGGCAAGCGAGCTTGCGGTGGCCGCTCTCTCCGACGAGGGAGCCCGGCTCTCGGAGCTTCGGGACCGACTCGAGGAGGGGATCCGGGAGCTCTTCCCCGGAGCCCGGATCAACGGGGAGGGCGTTCCGAGATTGCCCAACACGGCCAACGTCTCGTTTCCGGGACTCGACGGCGAGTCCCTGTTGATCGCTCTCGATCTGGAGGGAGTCGCAGTGTCGACCGGAGCCGCCTGCGCGGCGGGCGCTTCCGAGCCCTCCCACGTCCTCGTCGCCATGGGCCGATCCCGGGCGGAGGCGGCCGGCTCCCTCCGTTTTTCGCTGGGATCGGGTTCCACTCGATCCGAAGTCGAGGAGGTGCTGAAGATCCTCCCGAAGGTCGCCTCGCGGCTG
>JALGZR010000044.1 GCA_025774805.1 bacterium | reverse complement strand
TCGTGCCGGAGTAAAGTTCATCGATGGAGTTCAGAAGGAGCGCGACAACGCGAAGGGTCGGAAGGAGGCCGCCTGATCATACGGGTCCGATCCACAACTCTTGACAATTCCTCCTCCTCCCGAGAGACTACCGACTCCCAAAGATCCCCATCTCGCCGCCGGGACACACCGAGCTTCGGGCTCACTCTTTTCAGGAGCTGTCGCGGCTGATCGAGGCAGCACGGGTCCTTGACTCCCAGGCGCTCCTGATTGTCCTGCTCGGAGCACATGCCGGTCTTCGGGCCGGAGAGATGCTGGGCTTGAAGTGGCAGGACGTGGACCCCGAGCAGGGATTCATCATAGTAAGGTGAGCCCTCACCGCGAGAGGGAGTGAGAAGGGAACGAAATCAGGGAAGGTGAGATCGGTTCCCCTTACTCCGAGTCTCGAAGCGGCTCTGCGCGATCATCGTCGGCGGGCTCCCGTGGGTCCGGATCGAGTTCTTCGAGACGGGAAGCAGGTACTCTCTCACAAGTGGCTCAAGGTCCGGGTCCTACCGGCCCTTCGTCGGGCCCATCTCGACGAGACCCGGCCGCTTCACACGCTGCGCCACACGTTCGTGTCGGAACTCGCGCATCGAGAGATCCCCGAGACGGCGATACGCAGGTGGGCAGGACACGCGGACCGAACGATGACAAGCCGTTACACGCATCTGGATCCGGAGGTTGAGCGGGAGTGGATTCGGCGCCTAGAAGAGCAACCTCGTCGGCACATGGTCGACACGCGGGGGAGGCGGATTGCTAACTGATGGATTGACAGTGGGATAGATGGAGCGGGCAACGGGATTCGAACCCGCGACTTTCAGCTTGGGAAGCTGACACTCTACCGACTGAGTTATGCCCGCTCTCGGTGGGTTTCGTGATGATACACGAGGTCGGGCCCCCGTCAAGGCACTCCCGGCGCGGCCCTCTCGCCGGACCCGCCCGACTCGCGCCTACGCTCAGCCCGCCTCGCCCGCCTTCCGATTATCAGCCCTCTTCGCCGGCCTTCCGCAAAACCTCCGCGATCTTCGACGGGATTTCCGCCAGCTCCCGCTCCTCCCCCACCCGGAACCAGGTCACGTCGGCGACGGCCCGAAACCAGGTCCGCTGTCGTTTCGCGAACCGACGGGTGGCGGTGTCGATGCGTTGCCGGGCCTCCCCGCGACCGATCTCGCCGCGGGCGAGAGCGAGTACCTCCGGATAGCCGAGAGCGCTGAGGGCCGGGGCCGTGGGAGCGACCCCCTCTTCGAGGAGCCGCTCCACCTCCTCGAGCCAACCGGCTTCCAGCATCCGATCCACGCGCCGTTCGATCCGTCGGGCGAGCGCTTCCGACGACCACTCGATGCCGAAACGGAGCGGGCGGAACGGGAGGGGCTCCTCCCGGTGGCGCCGGTGGTGCTTCGAGAGCGGAATCCCCGTCAGCTCGTGCACCTCGAGCGCGCGGATCACGCGGACCCGGTCCGCCGGATGCAGCCGGGCCGCCGTCTCCGGATCGACGGCCGCCAGCCGGCGGTGGAGCGCCTCCTCTCCCGTCGCGTCCGCCTCCCTCTCCCAGCGCGCGCGCAATTCAGGATCGGCTACCGGTCCCTCGAAGAGGCCCGTCTCGGCGGCCCGAAGGTAGAGTCCGCTTCCGCCGACGAGCAGCGGAACCCTCCCCCGCTCCCGGACCTCGTCCGCGATCCGACGGGCGTCCTCCCCGAAGCGCGCCGCGGAGTAACTCTGGTCCGGGTCGACGATATCCAGGAGATGGTGCGGAACCGCCGCGCGCTCGGCCGGGCTCGGCTTCGCGGTGCCGACGTCGAGACGGCGATAGACCTGACGGGAGTCGGCCGAGAGGACCTCGAGATCGACCCCCTTCGCCACCTCCACGGCGACGGCCGTCTTCCCCGAAGCGGTCGCTCCGATGAGGCTGGGGAGTGTCGGCGCAGTCACGTCCTCTCGAACCGGTCGTCGATCGAGTCGCGCGGGACCTCGAGGTAAATCGGTCGGCCGTGAGGACAGAGGCGGGGGACGTCCGTACGCTCGAGCGAGCGCAGCAGATGATCGATCTCCTCCGGATGCAGTCGCTGCCCGAACTTCACCGCACCCCGGCACGCATACGACTTGGCGAGCGCATCGCGCAGCTTCTCCGCGCTCGCGGTGGCACCCTCGGCGGAGGCGAACAGCTCCCGGAGGAACTCGCCCCCTCCCCACCGGGACAGGTTGCCCGGCACGCCGTCGACGAGGACGGAGGAAGGCCCTCCCGGGCGGGCGTCGAAGCCGGACGCCGCGAGAACCTCGGCGACGTGCGTCGGATCCTGACCCGGTCCCAGATCGACCGTGAGGGGGACGAGAAGCCCCTGCACGGGCACCGACCCCCCGCGAACCGCGGCCTCCCGGATCTCGTCGTAGAGAACGCGCTCGTGCGCGGCGTGCTGATCGATCACGAGGAGACGATCGGTGTCCTCGACGAGAAGGTAGGCGCCCCAGAGCTCACCCACCATCCGAAGCTGGCGCGTGGCGAGAGGCGTGGCGCCGGCGGTCGATTCGTCCCCCGCGGTCGGACCGGACGCCGGCGGCCCCGTCTCGACCGGCACCCCGGCTTCGACCGGTCGTGCGGCCCCCTCCCTGGGAGTCGCCGATCGGATCCCCTGCGTCGCGCTCGCGCCGGTGCCCGCTCTTTCGTCCGCCCTCGGCCCCGACTCCCGCACCCGGCCCGCGCCCCTCCCCCGCCCCGCCGGTCGCACCGCCGCCGCGGGTCCCGGGGACCCCGACTTCCTCCAGGGCAGAATGCCGGCGCGTCCCAGGGCGTCGAAGCCGACGTCGAGCACGGCGGAGGCCACCGCCTCGCGGATCACCGAGAAGACACGATCCCGATTCCGGAAGCGGACCTCCCGCTTCGTCGGGTGCACGTTCACGTCGACGTCGCCCGGGTCCACCTGTATCGCCAGAGCGTAGATCGGGTGCCGCCCGCCCGGCACGGCGCCTCCGATCCCCGCGCGCACCGCGTGGGCGAGCGACGGGTCGGCGATCGGGCGGCCGTTCACGAGCAGCACCTGGTTTCCGACCCGCCGGCGCGCGAAGTCGGCCGGCGCGACCAGCCCGCGAATCTCGACGCCGTCGCGAGCGCCGCGCACCTCGACCATTCGGGCGACGGTGGTCTCTCCCAGAAGCGCACGGGCCCGGGCCCGGAAGTCGTCTCCGGGTGCGATGTCGAGCACGCGTTTTCCCTCCCGCGTCACTCGGAATCCGACTCCCTCCGCCCCGAGCGCGAGCTGACCGAGCATCTGCACGAGCACGCGGCCCTCGGTCGCGGGGGTCCGCAGGAACTTCCTCCGGGCCGGCGTATTGTAGAAGAGCCCCGTGACCTCGACCGTCGTCCCGATCGATCGCGCCGCCCGCGACTCCTCGAGAACCTCTCCCCCCTCGATCCGGATCCGGGTCCCCGGCCCGCCGCCGGCCGGCGCGGTCCGCAACTCGACCCGGGACACGGCGGCGATCGACGCCAGCGCCTCCCCTCGGAACCCGAGCGTTCGGATCGCGACGAGATCGGCGGGATCCCAGAGCTTGCTCGTCGCGTGGCGCTCGAACGCGAGTGAAACCTCATCGGCCGGGATGCCGTGACCGTCGTCGGAGACTCGGATCATGTCGAGGCCGCCCCCCTCGATCGCCACCTCGATCCGCGTAGCATTCGCGTCGAGCGCGTTCTCCACGAGCTCCTTCACGAGAGAGGCGGGACGTTCCACGACCTCCCCGGCCGCGATCCGGTTCGACACCTCGGGCGGCAGTCGGCGGATTCCGCTCATCCTCGGGCCTCCCCCTCGGCGCCCTCTTCTTCCGCGGCGCCCGTCGCTTCCTCCCTCTCGGCGCCCTCTTCTCCCGCGGCGCCCGTCTCTTCCTCCCCCTCGGTCCTCGCTTCGCCCGTCCGGCGCTTCCACTCCCCGAGCACCGCCAGCGCCTCCAGGGGCGTCATCTGATCCGGGTTCAGCGCATCCAGCTCCGCCAGCACGGACGCCCCGGCCGAGGAGAAGAGATCGAGCTGACTGCCCGAGGCCCGCCCCGCGTCCTCCCGTCCCGTGAGGAACTTCCCGTCTTCCAGACCGGCCAGGATGCGCTTCGCGCGCCGCGTCACCTCGGAGGGAAGTCCCGCGAGCCGGGCGACCTGGATGCCGAAGCTCCGGTCGGCCGCTCCCTCCACGACCTTGCGCAGGAAGACGACCTCGTCCTTCCACTCGTGGACCGTGATCCTGAAGTTGACCGCGCGCGGCAGCTTCTCGGCCAGCTCGGTCAGCTCGTGGAAATGCGTCGCGAACAGCGTGCGGGCCGCGCGCTCCTCCCGTTCGTGCAGGAACTCGGTGACGGCCCACGCGATCGCCAGACCGTCCCAGGTCGCCGTGCCGCGCCCGACCTCGTCGAGAAGGACGAGACTGCGAGGAGACGCGGCCGCGAGGATGCGGGCCACCTCGACCATCTCCACCATGAACGTCGAGTGGCCCTCCGCGACGTGATCGGACGCGCCGACCCGCGTGAAGATGCGATCCACCACGCCGATCTCCGCCGACTCCACGGGAACGAAGGAGCCGGTCTGCGCGAGCAGGACGATCAGCGCGACCTGTCTCAGGTAGGTCGACTTTCCCGCCATGTTCGGTCCGGTGATGAGGTGGATCTGCCGCCGGCTCCCCTCGAGGGAGGTGTCGTTGGGAACGAACTCGTGCGCGCCCATCGTCGCCTCGACGACCGGGTGGCGACCTCCTTGAATGCGGATCCGATCGCTGTCGTTCACGACCGGCTCGGCCCACCCCTCCCGCCGCGCGACCTCCGCGAACGACAGGAGCGTGTCCAGAGCCCCCAGCGCCTCGGCGGCACGTCGGAACCGGGGGCAGGAGGCTGCGAGCCGTCCGCGCAGCTCCACGAAGAGATCGTGCTCCGTCGCCTTCAACCGCTCCTCGGCGCCGAGGATCTCCGACTCCCTCTCCTTCAGCTCCGGAGTGACGTACCGCTCCGCGTTGACGAGGGTCTGCCGCCGCTCGTAGTCCTCCGGGACCAGTTCCCGGTTCGCCTTCGTGATCTCGAGGTAGTAGCCGAACACGCGGTTGTATCCGACCTTCAGGTTCGCGATCCCGGTGCGCTCCCGCTCGCGGGCCTGGAGGTCGGCGATCCAGTCCTTGCCGTGCCGGGTGAGCGACCGCAGCCGGTCCACCTCCTCCGAGTGTCCGTCCCGGATCAGCCCTCCCTCCCGGATCGCGAGCGGCGGCTCGTCGACGAGGGCCTCCCGGATGCTCTCCACCTCGGGAGAGAAGTCGGAGATCTCCGAGGCGAGTCGGCGAAACACCTCCGCCGACCGGGAGGCGAGAAGCTCCCGCAGCGTCGGCATGTCGTCGAGCGAATCGGCGAGACCGGACAGATCGCGCCCGTGCGCCCGCCCCGCGGCGACACGCATCGAGATGCGGGCGACGTCGCCCACGCGATCGAGGATCTCGGCGAGCCGCCCGCGCAGTTCCGCATCCCCGACGAGCTCCGCGACGGCGGCGAGACGGGCCCCGATCCGCTCCGGCGACAGAAGAGGTCGCGCCAGCCACTCCCGGAGTCGACGGGCCCCCATGGGAGTGTGCGTCCGATCGAGGATCGAAAGGAGAGTGGATCCGGTCCAGCCGTCCCGGAGCGGACGGAGGATCTCGAGGTTGCGGAGCGTGATCTCGTCGAGGACGAGCACGTCCTCCCCCTCGTCGAACTCGAGGGGGGCGAGCTCCTCGCGCTCCGCCTTGCTCATCTCCCCGAGATAGTCGAGGAGTGCGCCCGCCGCCGACATCGCCAGAGGAAGGAAGAGGGGCGCCTGCCCCCGGGGAGCGGCGAGACCGGGCCCCTCGTCGAGCAGCCTCCGCGCCTCCTCCGCCGATCGGAAGCGGGCCGGCGGAAGCCGCTGCACGGGGACCTCCCGCTTCGCCGCCCGGGCGACTTCCGCCGGGAGCCGTCCTTCGGGCAGGAGGATCTCCGAGGGCGCGGTGCGGTCGAGCTCGTCCGCAAGCGTCTCGGTGGCCACTTCCGTGCCGCGGAACTCCCCCGTCGTGATGTCGCAACGCGTCACGCCGACGCGGCCGGCCGCGGCGTCGGGGAAGATCGCGACGAGATAGCGGCTCACCCCGTCCTCGAGCAGTCCCGGGAACGAGGCGGTGCCCGCCGAGACGATCTCCACGACCTCCCGCCGCACGAGGCCCTTGGCCTGCTTCGGATCCTCCACCTGGTCGCAGATCGCGACGCGATGTCCCGCTTCCACGAGCTTCGCGACGATCGACTCGAGCGTGGACAGAGGAGCGCCGGCGAGCGGAACGCGCTCGCCCTTCTCGGTGCCGCGAGACGTGAGGGTGAGCCCGGTGACGCGGGACAGCGTCTCGGCGTCCTCGTAGAACGTCTCCCAGAAGTCCCCCATCCGGAAGAGAAGGACGCACCCCTCGTGCGTCGCGCGGATCGTCAGGTACTGACGCATCAGGGGGGTGAGTCCCGGTTCATCCGGCCGGGGACGCTTCACGCTCGGGGAGACGGCCTGAGACAACGGTAGCTCCGGAACGGGGATCCGGGGTCAGCGGGGGGCGGTCACCTCACGCACGCGCGGGGTCACGTCTCCCAGGGTCGCGACGGAGTCGGCCATGACGCGGGCCTCCTCTTCCGTATCGTAGGGTCCGAGCAGGATCCGATGCACCGGGCCTTCCGGGCTCTCGCCCGGTTCGACGCGGATCGGTCCGATTCCGAGCCGGAGGATCCTCCGGCGAAGCGTCGCCACGTTGCGCGGATCGGACAGCGCCGCCACCTGCACGAGATGCGGCGTCCCCCTCTCGACCTCCCCTTTGTCCCCGTCCTCTCCTTCCCCGGTTCGCGGTTCGAGCGCTTCCTGATCCGGCGGAGATCGGACCTCCGCCCGCGCGAGCGTGGCCTCGCGCGAGTCGGGGTACTCGCGTTCGATGCGGACCGCGGCGCGCGCCGCCAGCGACTCCCGACCGAGCAGCCGCAGGCACTCCACCGCCCGACGGGCGGCCGCGCTGGCCCGTCCGTCGTCGGGATGATCCCGCTCGAACCGCTCGTAGCGACGCAGGGCCTCGCCGATCGTCCCGATCCGGAAGCTCGCGTGCGCCATCCCGAGCTTCGCGGAGCGGACGTCGTGCGGATCGCGGGCCTCCCGCTCCGCCTCCCGGAAGCTCTCGTAGGCCTGCTCCACGCGGACCGCCCCGAGGGCGGCGTAACCCTTCCAGAGGAAGGCGCGCCCTCGATCGAACTCGTCCGTGAAGTCCTCGGCCAGGCGCGCGAACGCCTGACCCGCCGCCACGTAGAGTCCGGCGGAGTAGGCCTGGATCCCCCGGTGCCAGTGTGCCTCGGCGACCAGGGCCGCCTCGGGCTCCATCGCGATCACCTCCTCCCACCGTCCGATCGCCTCCGCCGGGTCCTCGGCCGTCCGCGCCAGCAGGGCGGCCACCCGCGGCGATCGAACCCCCTCGGGGTGATCGCGGACGTACTCGCGAATCAGGCGACCGGCTCGCTCGAGGTCGCCTTCGAGCCACGCCGCCTCGGCCTCCGGCGCCGAGGTCTGGGCGAACGCTCCGCTCCCGAGGAGAAGCAGGATTCCGGCGGCGCGGATCATCACGGGGCCGTCTCGAGGGGAGGCGGACCCGACGCGTCCGCCGGCGCGTCGTCGGGAATCGTCGGCTCGTGGCCGAGAAGCGCGCCGATCCACTGATTGAGCACGGTCTCCGCCTCCGCCGTCCGCTCGGCATCCAGCAACAGCGCGAGCCGGAGGACCCGAAGCGACTCCGACTCGGGACGGGTGTCCAGAGCCCGTCGACAGATGTCGAGCGCCTCGTCGATGCGGCCCTTTCGGCGGAGGAAGCGCGCCAGGCCGAACGAGGCCTCCTCGTGGCCGGAAGTACGCTCCAGCAACCGGGAGTAAATCGTCTCCATCTCGCTGTACGTGCCGTTCAGGAAGTGAACCCGCTCGAGTTCCGCGAGGAGCGACGCCGTGTCCTCGGGCGTGTCGCGCAGGATGGCGCTCCAGTCCTCGATGGTCGCCGGGTAGTCGCCCTTCTTCTCGTGAAGCGCCCCGCGGGTCCGGCGGGCGAGCACGTTCTTCTCGTCGAGCTTGAGAGCGTCCCGCAGGACCTTCTCGGCCTGTTTGAGCTCCCCCTTCTCGAGAAGCGAGAGACCCTGCCGGGCCCGGAACTCCGCGAGCTCCCCGGCCCCGCTCTTGAGGTTCCCCCGGCGCTTCAACGCCTCCCGGCGCACCCGGAAGGCGCCCTCGATGTCTCCGAGCTTCTCCAGCACGGAGAGCTGGACCTCCAGTGCCTCGCCCGGGTCCTCGGCGAGGCGGACCGCCTCCCGGGCCTCCTCCTCCGCCTTCTCGAGACGGCCGAGCTCCACCAGGTCCCGGCAGAGGGAGAGGTGGATCTTCGATCGGAGACCGGTCGACAGCTTGTGTCGCGTGGCCAGCTCCCGGTGGATCTGGTGCCCCCTCTCCGGCTCCCCCCGGTCCCGAAAGAGATCCCCGAGCCGAAGATAGGCGTCGACGTTCGTCGAGTCGATCCGCACCGCGTTCTTGAACTCCTCGAGCGCGCTGGCCGGATCCCCGTCGGCCAGCGCACTCAGCGCGAGGATGTACGGCGGTCTCGCATCCCGCGGGCCCCGCCGGGATCTCACTCCCCAGACGACGACGAGGATCGCCGCCGCGACGAGAATCGCGACGACGGCCAGCGTCCCCCCGGTCACGACAGGGCTCCGGGGGATCGCGAGGCCTCCTCCGATTCCTCGAGGGGCAGGTTGCGGAGCGTCGTCAGCTCGTCCTGGAGCCGGTCACCGGAGCGTCGCGCCTTCCGGAGCTGGGCTCTCAGCTCCAGGACTCGGATGAGCGCCACCGCCAGACCGCCCACGAACCCGAGCCCGAAGGCGCAGAAGAGCGCCCACGTGAGCGAGACGCCCGTGAAGGGCGGCACGAAGAAGAGATCGATGCGCACCGACTGATCGGGATTGCGCGCGGTGAAGCCGATCGCGCCGAGCACGATCAGGATGAGCACGATCGCTCGAATGACCTTCAAGAAGCCCATGATTCCCCCGTTCCCACCGGGATTCCCCGGAACGTGGAACCGCGCCGCTCGGCGAGCTCCACCTCGACCAGGTCCCCGGGCTTCCCCGTGCCCGGGGGCATCACCACCATGAACCGGTTTCGCGTTCGCCCGAAGGGCTCCGCAGGATTCCGCGTGCTCGGTCCCTCGATCAGGACCTCCGCCCGCCGGCCCCGGTTCTCCTCGAGAATCTCCTTGCCGATCTCCCGCTGTCGATCGATCAGCTCACGCAGTCGCGCCGTCTTCTCCTCTTCGCTCAGCTCCTCGGCCAGCTTCGCGGCGGGCGTCCCCTCTCTCGGAGAATACTTGTACATGTACGCCTCGACGAACCGCACGCGCTCGACCAGCCGAAGGGTATCGCGGAACTCCTCCGCCGTCTCCCCCGGGAATCCGACGATCAGATCGGTCGAGAACTGGACCCCGGGGATGATCCGCCGGGCCTCGTCGATCTTCTCCAGGTACCAGTCGACGGTGTGACGCCGCCTCATCCGGCGGAGGATCCGATCCGAGCCGGACTGGACCGGGAAGTGGAGGAACTCGACCGGCGGACCGCACTCGGCGATGGCCCGGAACACGTCCGTCGTCATGTCGCGGGGGTACGAGGAGGTGAAGTGCAGGCGGGCGAGCCCTTCCACGCGGGAGACCCGGCGCAGCAGCCCGGCAAAGTCCACGTCCCCGTCCCGGTAGGAGTTCACGTTCTGCCCGAGAAGGACGATCTCCCGGGTGCCCCGGGCGACGAGCCGACCGGCCTCCTCCACGACGACGCGCCACGGCTTGGAGCGCTCCCGGCCCCGCGTGACCGGTACGATGCAGAACGTGCAGAACTTGTCGCACCCCTGCATGATCGTGAGGTTCGCGACGGGATTCTCCCGCGGGCGGGGATGCCGCTCGATCGCATAGGTGTGCGTGGCATCGACGGGGGTGGCCACGAGAGGACCGCGTTCGCGGTTCCGGGCCTCCTCGACGAGCGTGGGAAGGGAGCGGTACGTGTCGGTGCCCGCGACGAGATCGATCCCGCCACTCGAGGCCGGAAAGCCCTCCCCGAGCCTCTGGGCCATGCACCCCACCACGCCCCGCACCTGGCCCGGCCGGGCCCCCTTCCGGCCGGCCCCGCTCTCCAGTCGGCCGCGCACGCGCTCCTCCGCCCCCTGTCGAACCGAGCAGGTGTTGAAGAGGAGGACGTCGGCCGAATCGGGATCGGGAGCCGGCGCATAGCCCTCTTCGAGAAACCGGGACGCGATGAACTCCGAGTCGTAGTCGTTCATCTCGCACCCGTACGTCTCGATCCAGAACGTCGGCCGCCCTCCCGACGCGGTGTCCGGGGCGGGCCCGGCGAGAGGCTTCCCGGAGGCGCTCACGGGGCACCGGTCCTCTCCCCGGTGAGACCGTCGTCGGTCACCCCGGTCAGAAGGGCCCAGACCACCGTGTCCTCGGTCTCTCCCGGTCCGAGGTCGACGCGGAGGTAGTTGTCGGTCAGCCCCCCGAGGCGGGGTCCGCCGTTCCGGCGGGCGCTCTCGACGACGATCGGCAGGACCCGGCCCACGTGTCGCTCCCGAAACGCGCGACTCTTGTCCCGGGAGAGGCGCTTGAGCGCCCTCGTCCTCCGCTTCTTCAGGTCACCCGGCACCTGATCCCCGTAGCGCTCGGCCTCCGAACCGGGACGCACGGAGTAGGTGAACGGGTGGAGGTAGGTGATGGGAAGCTCGGCGATCCGGTCGAACGTGCGCCGGAAGTGCGCGTCGGTCTCTCCGGGAAACCCGCAGATCACGTCGGTTCCGATGCCGCAGTCGGGAATCCGATCCGCGATCCGGGTGACGAGATCCGCGAAGCTGCCGAAGGTGTAGGATCGCCGCATGCGCGCGAGGATATCGTCGCATCCGCTCTGGAGGGGAATGTGGAGGTGCCGGGCGAACTTGTCGTGGGAGGCCAGGAGATCCACGAGACCCTCGCTGATCGAGCCCGGCTCGATCGAGCTCAGTCGAAACCGATCGAGACCCGGAACCGCCAGGACGCTCTCGATCAGGGAAACCAGGAGACGCTCCCCCTCCTCGAGATCGAGACCGTAGTCTCCCAGGTGGACGCCGGTGAGAACGATCTCCGTGTATCCGCTCTCGACCAAGTCTCCGATCTGCGCCAACACGTTCTCCGGACGCCGGCTGCGGGAGGCTCCTCTCGTCCGCGGGATGATGCAGAAGGTGCACGACTCGTTGCACCCCTCCTGCACCTTCACGAAGGCGCGGGTGCGATCGGTCATCTCCCGGACGGAAATCTCGGGGAAGACCTTCGCCGCCGAGATGGGGGAGACCGACGTGCGGACCTCACCGGGAACGGTCCGGTCGAGCTCCTCGACGACGCGCTCCCGGTCCGCGGTGCCCAGGATCAGGGAGATTCCCTCGAGCCGCGCGATCTCCTCCGGAGCCCGCTGGGCGTAGCAACCCGCCGCGACGATGCGCGCACCGGGTCGCTCGGAGTGGATCCGCCGGATCATGTTGCGGGCCCGGGCGTCGGCCCGCGCGGTGACGCTGCAGGTGTTCACGACATAGACGTCGGCCTCCTCCGACGCCGATACCGCGCGCCACTCCCCGTGCCCGGTGAGGAGGGTGCGCATCGCCTCGGAATCGTACTGGTTGAGGCGGCACCCGAACGTGCAGAACGCGATTCTCTTCAATCCCTCGCCCCGCGGATGGGAGAATGGCCCGCACCAGAAGACACGGGCGGAACGGCTGAAGACCGAAAGCCGGCGGACCAACCGGAGATTCTAGCCCGGATGGCTCACCGCAATCCACTGGCCTTCACGTCTCACCGGCCCCGGCTGCGGCAGCGGCTCGCCGCGTCGGGTGAGAAATGCTGGCGAGGACGTCGGGATCGGGCTCCGGTCAGAACGCCACGCCCCCGGAGATCCGGTGGACGTCATCGAGGTCGGAGTGATTTCGATAGGCATAGTCGAAGGAGAACCGGCGGATCCGCAGTCCGGCTCCGGCCGTGAACGGGTTGTCGTCGGCGCCCAACCTCTCGCTCCCGACACGAAGCGCCAGGGTGTTGCGGTGCCAGTACTCGATGCCCGCCCGGAGGTCGCCGGTCATGTCCCCGATGGAGAAGGTGGACCCGACCTCGTCCTCGAACCGGAAGTCGAAATCCGCCGCCAGCGAGAACGTCCCCCTCGCCCGCTCGACCTCCAGGGTGTACGCGGTACCGATCTTGACGGTCGGCGTGATGTACTCCCGTTGCTCCGATGCGGTGTTCTTCCACTCGAGAAAGGTCGTCGTGGCGTCCTGGAGATTGAATCCGATCGCCCAGTTCGGCCGCAGCTGGTAGAGCGCCGCCAGGTCGATTCCGAGCCCCCACGCGGAGAAGTCGTCGACCGACTTCCGGACGAACTTCGCGTTCACTCCGACCGAGAGGTCGGGGTGAAACACGCGCGAGCGGCCGTAGGAGAGAAGGACGCCGAGCTGACGGTCGGTGACCTCCTTCGCGTACTCGTTCAGGAGATCGAGATCGAGCCGTTCGCCGGGTCCGTCCAGGACACCGTTCCCCTCGCTTCCGTCCGGATCGTTCGTGAAGAACTCGCCGTCGTTCCCGCTCTCGATCTCCTTGAGCTTCTCCGGATCGGTCGTGGTGAACTGGATCCCCGGGATGGAGGTCATGAGGAATCCGATGCCGAACGCGCTCCTCGATCCGTTCGACCTCTCCCGAGAACGCAGCACGAGTGCCCCGGAGTCGTAGTTCACGAGATCCCCGAAGCGCTCGGAGTGCATGTAGACGAGCTCGCGACGGGACGGGCGTGACAGCGCGGCCGGGTTCCAGTAGGTGGCGGTGGCGTCGTCCACGAGGGCGACGAAGGCCCCCCCCAGTCCGAGCGGTCGCGCTCCGATCCCGGTGGCGAGGAATTCCTGGGCGTACGGCGAGGCGAAGGCCGGAGTGCCGGCGAGCAAGCACAGCCCGACCACGGTGCGGACGAATCGATGCATCCGGAGGCTACTCCCGGGGTGGATCGAGCGGGCTCGAACGAGGGATCGACCCGCCGCAAGGGGGGCTAACTGAAATCCTCAATTGAGTTTAGAAACCCAGACCGGCTCTGTCAAGCTTCCAGGAAGCGACGCACGAGGGACGCGGAGGGCAGCCCGGCCCGGGCGCCCGGTCGCCGGCATTTCAGGGCCGCCACCGCGGATCCGATCCGGAGGCTCTCCCTCCAGGACCTTCCCGTGAGAAGGCCCCACGCGGCTCCCCCGTGGAAGGCGTCCCCCGCCCCCGTGGTGTCGACCGCGTCCACGGGAAACGCCGGAATCTCGAAGACCCGGTCCGAGTCGCGGGCGGCACCCACCGCCCCCTCACGACCCCGGGTGATCGCGGCGAGCCCCGGTCCTCTCCGCAGAAGGGACTCCAGGGTCTCCTCGACCCGTCCGGGACCGGAGAATCCGTCGGCGAAATCCCCGGACGCAATCACGATTCCGCACCGGGGAAGCAGATCGAGGATTTCCTCCCGGCAGCTTCCCGCGTCGAGCAGAACGGGGACGCCGTTCTCCCGCGCCCATCGCGCGGCGTCTCTCTGGGCGTCGGCCTCCCAACCATCCACGAGAAGGAGGTGCGGCGCCGGACTCGGGAAGCGGACGGAGTCCGCCGGCAGTCGGGGCCGGTTCTCGAGCGAGCTGAAGATCGTGCGGCTCCCGTCGTCCGAGTCCACCAGGATGAAGGACACGAGGGACGGGGCTCCCGGCACGGTCCGGACCCCGGAGACGTCCACGCCCTCGAGCTCCAGCCCGAGCACCTGGTCCTTCCCGACGCCGTCGTCCCCCGTGGCCCCGCAGAATCGGCTCTCGACTCCGAGCCGGGCCAGTGCCACCGCGGCGTTCGCGGCCGGCCCTCCCCCTTGACGGACGAACCCCTCGACCCTGACCTTCACGTCCCGGGGGATCGGAAAGGGCGTCTCCAGCAGGAAGTCGAACGCGACCAGCCCCACGCAGAGTGCGCGCGGGCGAACCCCCGGCGGCACCGACGGGAAGAGGGCGGCAGAGCGTGCACCCACGATGGATCGATTCCTTTCGCCGCGCGGCGACCCCGGGTGGACTCGTTGCGGTCGCCGCCGCCGTCGAGATGCTCGCCGGAAACCGGCGAACCCTCAACCCGCAATCCGCGACGTTTCTCATCCTCCTGTGGGGATGTACCGGGGCGGCGCTGGGGGGGCTGGTCGGCGTTCTCGCGGGAAGGGCGTTCACGACCCTCCGGCTTCGGGCCGACGACGGAGCCGTGTTCTTCGGCGCGCTCCTCCCCGCCCACCTTCTGCTCCCGCCGGGTGCGGCTCTTCCGCTCGCCGTTCCGCTTCTCGCCCTGCGATTCCTCCGACGTCGCTTGGCCCCCGACCTCCCTCGGCTCGACGGAGCGTTGCCGATCGCGGTCGCGTTGGTGGCCGCCGCTCTGCTCGCGAAGGGGTCGTTTCTTCTCCCCCCGAAGCTCCGCGCCGGCGATCCCCTTCTCCCCGGCATTCCGCTTCCGGGGGCGCGGCCGGTGACGGTTTCGGTCCACGCCCGACCGGCCTACCCCGATACTCCGGCGCTCCACCTTCCCCTGCGTCGCCTCGCGTCCGAGCTCCCCGGCCGCCGTGCCGCTCTCTGGACGGGACGGGTCCCGTCGCGCACGCGCATGGGCCGGGAATGGCCCCGGCTCCTCCCCGGGGGAGGAGGCGTCGCCTGGATCCCGGATCGCCGGCTGGTTCGGGTCCTCCTGGCTCCCTGGCCCGCGCCCCTCGAGGATCCTCCCTCCTCCCTCCGCCCGGCGGGGACCCTCGCCGACATCGTGGCGGCGACCGGGATCCCCGTGCTTCGGGGACCTCCAGCGCCGGACGATCCGCCTCTTCACCTGCGTCTCCTGGAGGGCCCGGAGCCGGTGGATGCGGCGACGGCGGGCGAGTTGCGAAGGCGAGGGGTCTGGATCGACGTCACCCTGGGAGCGGGCAATGAGGACCGAATCGCCCTGACCGGGAGGGGAGTGCATCTCGGAGCCGAGCGAAGCCCGGTCGGGCTGCTGGACGTGACCCCGACGGCGCTCCACGTGCTGGGGCTCGCGGTGCCGCGCTCCTGCGACGGGCGGGTGCTCGTCGAGTACCTGGAGCGGACCGGCTCCGGCGCACGTTCCCCCCGCTACCGCTTCCTCGCCGCGCCGGCCTCCTCGGGTGCCATCACGACCGACCCCACGACGTCCAGGTAGACCTGCCGCTCTCCGGTCCAACCGTGTTTGCGTGCCACCGCCCCTCCACCGCGCACACACCTCTCCCGGAGCCCGCGATCCGTCAGCGCCCGCTCGAGGACCCGGGCCAGATCCACCTCGTCGCCCGCTTCGAAGAAGAGGAGATCTTCCTCGGCGAACATCATCAGGAGGGCGGGTGATCGAGACACGATCACCGGACGTTCCATCGAGAGGTACTCGAACAGGCGCGTCGGGAGGGCGAGATCGTTGAAGTCGCCGGGGCGGTTCGGAATCACGCCGACGTCGGCTCGAAGGACGACCGCGGGAATCTCTTCGAGGGGAACGAAGCCGCGCACCTCGACCCAGCTCGCCCGGTCGCTCTCCGTCGCGAGCCGACGGATCTCGGGCAGATAGTCGCCGTCGCCCAGAATCCAGAGCCGCAGCTCACGCCCCCCGGCGCGAACCCGTTCCGCGGCGCGGATCGCGTGATCGACTCCGCTCCGGTGCGTCACCGTTCCGTGGAAGAGAACGATCGGCACGTCTCCGTCCGACGCCTCCGTCGCCCGGGGATGGAAGAGCCGCGGATCGGGGGAGTTCAGGAGCACGCGGATCTTCTCCGCGGGCCGACCCCGCTCGAGAAGCCGGTTCCGGAACGCCCCGGTCGCGACGAGCACCCGGTCCGCGAAGCGGATCGCCGCCCCCTCGACGATCCGGAGGGCCCGGATGAGAGGCGCGCCCTCTCCCAGGCGGAACTTCGACATGTAGAGCTCGGGTACCGGGTCGTGGAGATCGAGTAGAACGGGAACTCCGGTGAGCCAGGGAACGACTCCGCAGAACACGAGGAAGTCGGGCATGTTGTGCGCCTGCACGAGTCGGTAGCGGCGGACCCCGTGCAGGAACACCGTCGCGGTCATTCCGAGCAGCAGCAGCCCGAGGTACTCGAAGCCGTAACGAAGAACGCCCCCCCGCTTGCGCCGCAGTGGAATGCGGAGGTAGTCCACGCCCCGAACGGTCTCCCGAAGCGGCTGCCCCTCATCCCGGAGGCAGAGGACGTCGACCCCGTGTCCGCGCTCGGCCAGAGCCTCCGCCTCCCGCCGAACGCGGGGATCGGCCGGGCAGTAGCTGTGGACGACCATGAGAACGTTTCCGCGGCTCACGAGCTCTCCTCCTCGACGAACGTGTTCGGAAGAAAGAGCGCGTGAACCGCCCGGACGAACCGGGGGTCGTTGCGGATCGGATCGAAGTGGGGATCCCTCCGGTACCGCTCCGGATCGCCGGTTCCGTGGGAGAGTGCGAGGGCCAGATGGCTCACCGACACCTCGACCTCTCCGCGGGCGGCCGCGAGGGCCGCCGCCAGGTAGAGCCCGTCGGCGTGATCCCCCGTGCGCGAGAGGAGCTCCCGAACGGCGAGCTCGGCCTGCTCCGGATGACCGGCCTCGTCGTAGGCCCGCGCGAGCAAGTAGTGCAAATGAAAGGAAGCGGTGTCGAGCTCGGCCGCCTTGCGGAAGTGGACGGCGGCCTCGAGGGGCCGGTCCAGATGGAGGAGCAGATCTCCCGCCTCCAGCCAGAACTGCAGGTCGTCGGGATCCCTCGCGAGACGGCGCTGGAGGTTCCGATAGGCGGCCTCCTTCTCCCCCCGCGTGAGGCGGGACCACGCGCGGTTGAGGGCCAGCCCCTCCTCCGGGCCGGGGCGGACCAGCAATCGGAGGAGCAGCCCCCCCGCCAGGAGAAGGAGGATCCCGATCCCCAGAGCGATCCGGGGGTCGACGTTGCGGCGGGGGTCGGTGGTCACAGGCGCCTCCCCTTGACGGGATCCCGGCCGGTGTTACGCTGGGCGGCCGATCGGCCTCCCGGGTACGAGGCCCTCGGTCGGGAGGAGATCGTAGTGCGTCTCGGACCGCTCCCCGCCATCAACCTTCCCTCGCCCCCGGAGTGGCGGGCCGCCATCCTCTTCCTTGCGGCAGCCCCGTTCTTCGCGGCGGCCTTCGCCGCGGGGCCCGTTTCGACCGAGCCGGCGCCGCCCGAGCCTCGGCCGGGAGATTCCGTCCGGGTCGAGCCGGAGGACTCGGTCCGGGCCGAACCGGCTGATCCCGCCGAGGCCGACCCTCCTCCTCTCCCGGAGACGGCACCCGAGGAGGTCCCCCCCTTCCCGCGCCCCGAGGACATCCCTCCCCTCGAAGCCACGGTCGTCGTCCCGGACTTCGGCGAGTTCACGATTCGATTCTATCGCGCGGAAGCCCCGAATCACGTGGCGCACTTTCTCACTCTCGCCCACGAGGGCTTCTACGACGGCCTCGCGTTCCACCGCGCCATCCCCGGGTACGTCATCCAGACCGGGGACCCGTCCGGCCGCGACGACGACCCCTGGAATGACGGCCAGGGCGGCCCATTCTACCGGCTTCCCGCCGAGAAGACCCCGACGACCCACATTCGCGGCACGGTGTCGATGTCCTGGAGAGAGGACCGGGAGGGAACCGCCGGCAGCCAGTGGTGCGTCACGTTGGCCGATCTCCCGGCCCTGGACGAGAGGGCGACGGCGATCGGTCGGGTCGTGGAAGGGATGGACGCCGTCGACCGCATCTCGCAGGTCACGACGCTTCGCAATCGGAGCCCCCGCGTTCCGGTTCGCATCGAGAGAGTGACGCTGCGTCGGGAGGGGGCCCCGGTCGTGGCCCCGTCCCGGATCGTGGAGAGCGGCGGGACCGAATCCGCCCCACCCGAGGGGGACTAGCCTGCATCTCTCACCCGGTCTCATCGGGCGCGGCGCGCCGCTGCCGCAGCAGAGGCCGGGGAGAGATGCGGGCTATCCCCGTGCGGACCCCGGCTCCCGGAAGCTGGCCAGCGCATCGCCACGGTTGTAGTAACTCTCGAACACCGTGAGGAGCTTCGTGACCATCAGGATCGACTTCACCCGCTCGTTGATGTTCAGGAACTTCACCTGGGCGCCGGCGTTCTTCATGCTCGTGTACCCGGAGATCAGGATGCCCACCCCCGAGCTGTTCATCCAGGGAACGCTGCTCAGGTCGATCAGGAGCTTCTTCGCCCCCTCGTCGATCAGCCCCAGGATCACGCTCTTGAACTTCTCGGAGTCCGGGCCGCCCATCACCTTGCCCGAAACCTCGAGAATCACGACGTCGTCGTCATCATGACGCTTGATCTTCAATGGCCACTCCCTTTGCGCCGATCCCGACCGGATGGACAGGAACCATCTCGGGCAGTCTAGATTCGGGCCCCAATGCTGTCAACCGAGCCCGCTCTCCCCGTCCGACGGGGTACGGTGGGGTGCACCCTGCTGCGCGCCGATCCGGGCCGGAGGTGACCCGCGGGCGTCGGGTGCCCACTACCGTCTTGACGCCCCCCGGGTCGAACCCTAATCTGATCCGGTCGATGGGGAGTCGTCGAATTGGTAAGACGCCTGACTCTGGATCAGGAAGCTGTAGGTTCGAGTCCTACCTCCCCAGCCAGATCAGCTCGGCGCTCGATCCACTGAGGGCGCATCGGGGGCCCTGCTCCCCGGACCGCACATCGACCGGGCGGAGCCTCGCGCAACCTGCGGACAGGAGCTCGTCGACCCCTCTCGCGGGGCCATCGTCTAGTGGTTAGGACGGGAGATTCTCAGTCTTCAAACCGGGGTTCGATTCCCCGTGGCCCTGCCAAGCACCGCGCCCCCCGGTCCCGCCGGGGGGCGTCGTCGTTCCGGCCCGGACCGCGCGTCGCCCACGAGCCGGTCGTCTGGCCCGCACTTCCTCCCGTCTAATCCCCGCCCCGGGTCCCGTCGGCCTCTCGTTCCCAGCGCGTCAGGAGGGGGACGAGTCGGTCGGCGCCACACGCGACGGCGCGCCGCCCGATCTCGACCGCCTCCCGCATTCTCCCCGTCGTCGCGAGCGCCTGCGCCAGGTTCGTGAGCGCGTCCGGGTGCCGGGGCGCGAGGTCCACCGCGGCCCGGAACGCCGGCAACGCTTCACCCACCCGGTTCGAGCGGGCGAGCGCCGTCCCGAGCCCGAGCCACGCCTCGTACAGGTCGGGATCGAGGCGGACCGCCTCTCGAGAGGCCAGGATCGCCTCCTCCGTACGTCCGAGGGAGAGAAGAGAGAGCGCTCGGTTGTGGTGGCCGCCCGCGATGCTCGGGTCGAGAGCCAGCGCCTCCTCCGTCATCCGCAGCGCGACCTCGGACTGCCCGTCCCGCTCGAAGGCCGCGGCCACCGCGATTCGGGCGAGCGCGGGGTCGGCGCGCACGCCGGGATCTCGGAACAGGACGAGCCCCGCGACGACGACGATCCCGGCGATCCATCCGAGCTCGCGCCAGCGCGCGTTCCGCACCGTCGTCCAGATCCACTCGAGCCCGATCCCGGCGAGGACCGCGCCCGGAACCGTAAGCGGCGCGCGATACCGCGCGGTCACGAAGAAGAGCAGGAGAGAGACGGCATACGTCGCCGCGAAGGCGAAGATCACCCGGCTCTCGACGTCACCCTCGCCCCGCCGGCGAAACGTCGCCACGACTCCGAGCGCGGAACCGAGCACCAGGAACGACCAGGGGGCGGGCCACCAGGAGAGGCTCGCGGCGCGACCCCGCGCCAGGGGAAACCCCAGGTTGTCGTCGATCTCCCGGGCGTTGAGAAGCAGCGCCAGCTTCCTCCCCGTCAGTCGAACCGTTTCGAGGGGCCGGCGCAGGATGCGCTCCACCGTGCGATCCCGGTGGAATCGGCTTGCCTCCGCAAGGGTCATGCTCCGGTTCGCGATCCGCTCCGCTTCCCGGTGATAGGCGCCCCGGGGGCCGAAGTCGTCGGGCTTGCGCAAAAGCGCCCTCCCGCCCCTCGAGTCCTCGGCGAAGCCGGTCGCGAAGATCATGCCCCCGTTCACCGTGAGAGGTGTCCAACTCCCGGACGCCACTCCGTTTCGGAGCAGCACGGGAACGAGCGCCAGCAGAGTCGCCGTCGTGAAGAGGGCCGCGACACGGACCCCCCGTCTCCGGACGAGAATCAGGGCCGCCACCGGAAGGAAGAGCAGCGCGTTCGACCGGACGAGGCCGAGGGCGCCGAGCAGGAGACCCGACCCGAGCGCCCGGCGCCCCGACCCGGCCCGCGCGAGGGGGACGAACATCCCGAGAAACGACGCCGTAAGAAACGTAGCGAGAGAGGTATAGAGCAGTTGGTTCTCGTAAAACACGAGGATCGGCGAGAGCGCGAGAGCGGCTCCGGCCACGACTCCGACCGGCCGGGACCAGGTCCGTCCCAGCCGGAGGCCGAGCAGTGCGGTGCCCACCCCGAGGGCGAGCTGGACGAGACGGGCCCCGAAGGGATCCGGGCCGATCAGCCGGAACAGGCCGCCGAGCAGCGACGGATAGAGAGGGGCGAACCAGAGCGGGTCACGGCCGTAGAAGAAATCCCCCGAGGCGAAACGGAGCGCCAGCTCGTGGTAGGCCCGCGCGTCCAGGACGAGAAGGCGGAAGAGGGGATCCCCGTGGGTCTCGAGGAGGAACAGGAGCCGGAAGAGAACGGCCCCGAGGAGCACCAGCAGCGCGTCCCGGTCAGGACGTCCCCGCCACCGGCTCACACCGATCCCCTCCTCCGCTCCCGGTCACCGGCCCGATCCGGCCGGTGCGCCGGCCCGGTCTCTAGCCGAGAGGCTCGATCGCCGGGCGGGCGGGATTTCTCGGGCCCTTCGGCTCGTCGGCGGCGGGACCGAGCGACCGATCCTCCTCCTCCGCGAGCTCCCGGAGATTATCCGGGGTGACAGCGGGGGACGTCGTCGACACCGCGACGCTGCCCCGCTCTCCCCAGAGGATGTGCGGTTGCGAGGACTCGAACTCGCGCACGTCACCGGGCTCGAGGGTCGTCTGCTCCGAGCCGGTCCGAAGGTAGATCACTCCCGCGGCGCAATACACCCGCTCGCGACCGGGATGGGAGTAGAGCCGTCCCGGAGCGCCTCCCGGAGTCATCTCGATGAACGCGTAGAGCCTTACCGCATCGGCCTCGTTCTCGGAGACGCGCAGTCCGCGGGCCCCGGGGTAGGCCTCGATGTCGAGGCGCTCGGGACGGTGCTCCTGATCGAACTCCACGGACCGGAGCAGACCGCGCAGGGCCTCCAGCTTCTCCGCGTCCGTCATTCGATCCCCGGTCCTCGGAGTCTCGGGATTCCCGAGAAGAGAGGCGAGATTGACGCGAAGAACGTCCGCGAACTTGCGAGCCACCTTCAGGCTGGGCATCCGCAGCGCGGACTCGATCTGGCTGACGTAGGCCGGGGCCACGCCGACCTGGGTCGCGAGGTCGGTCTGGGTGAGACGTCTCAGCTTACGGTAGTACCGCAGGTTCTTTCCGAACTCGTCCATGGTCTCAGCGCCTCGTGGGGGAGCGGCGATTGCGGCCTGGCCCATCCGGGCGGCCGGGAGTCGGTGGGACCGGGACGGTCGTTTTCGCATCCGTCAGCAGCCCGTGAATGGTCGATTCCCGATCGACATTAACCAGTAAGAAGATTCTAGCCGCGGATCGGACCCTCTGCCAACCTCACGTTCACCCCGTGAGGCCGGAGCTCCGAGGAGGCCCCGGATCCGGTCTGAGAGAGTGGGACGCTCTCCATCCATAGCGCCGTGCGGGCTCTCTGGCCAGGGAAACCGTTCTCGACTATCATTCCGGGCTGCTCGTAGCCGGTTTTCGCCCCCTCGCCTCGGAGAGCGCCTTGATCCGCCCGGTCCCGGTCGCGGTCCGACTCACGGCCCTCGCAGCCGGCCTGTGCGTGACGCCGGCCCGGGCCTCGGACCCCGGGGCGGCCGGGGAGGGGTCTCTCTGGATTCATCGGGACCTCGGATCGGCCTACCTGGAGAGCGGTGAGGTCGGGCAGGCGGCCATCGAGCTCGCTCTGGCGGCCCGAGGAGCCCCGGACAGCCCCGCAGACCTACGGAATGCGGGCGTGGCGGCCCTTCGGGCGGGAGATCTGGAGTCGGCGGCGGCCTTACTGCAGCGGGCCCTCGAGATCGAGGCCGATTCCCCCCGAACCTGGTATTGCCTCGGGATTCTCGCCAAGCGACGGGCCCGACTCGAGGAGGCGCGGGCGGCGCTCCTGCGCTGCCGGGAGCTCGGCGGCCGTGGCCCCGAGCTGGACTACAACCTCGGACTGGTGGCGATCCGCCTCGATGATCCGGAGACGGCGACCCGCGAGCTCGGATCGGTCGTCCGCGCCGGCCCCGATCGCGCCCCACGCCACTACGCCTCCGCGCTCCGTCGCTACGGGCAGGCCCTCCTGCGCAGCGGACTCCGGGACGAAAGCGAGCAGGCGCTGGACCGTTCTCGAGCTCGGATGAGCCGCGGTCCCGACGACGCCCCGCGCGAGCGCGGGGAGGAGGAGCTGGAGATCGGCGAGCTGTTCGAGCTGACCTCGTTCCCCCGTCCGCGCGACCGCGGTGACGCACGGCGCGTCCCGGCATTCGCTCTTCGTGCGCTGCCCGACGTGGGAGGAGTCCGGTGGGCCGAGATCGCGGACGTCGACGGCGACGGCGACCGTGACCTCCTGCTCGGCGACGGACAGCGGATGCATGACCTGCGTTGGACGGAGGAGGGTTGGGTCGACGTCACCGCGAGTCGCGGCCTCGCCGGCCTCCTCGGAATCACGATGGCTCGGGTGCTCGATCTCGACCGCGACGGTCGCCCCGACCTGGTGCGCTCCGGCGGTCAGGGGGTCCTCGTTCATCCGGGGCTCGAGGGCGCGTGGGAGCCGCCGGTCGCGATCTGCCGCGATCCGGCAGTCCGCTTCGCCGCTGTCGACTTCGACCACGAGGGCGACCTCGACATCGTCGCCATCGGCCGGTCCGGGCCCGTTCTGCTCCGCAACCACGGCGACTGGACGTTCTCCGACGTGACGGGCGAGAGCGGTCTCGATCGAATCGGCCCCGTGGTGGGACTGACCGTCGGAGACGTCGACGACGACTTCGACCCCGACCTCGTGTTCGTCACTCGGGACGCACGAACCGTGATCGCCTCGAATCTCCGCGGAGGACGATTCGAGCCGCGCTCTCTCGAGGACGTCTCGCTCCGGGGCGCGTTCGGAATCGTCGCCGCCGACTTCGACGCCGACGGCGACCTCGACCTGGCGGTCTCCGCCTCGGGCGGAGTCGTCGTCCTCGAGAACCGGGGAGAGCTGAGGTTTCAGACCGTCGCCGGCCGTCCCGCGATTGCGGGACCGCTCCGCTGGACCTCGCTGGGAAACGAGTCGATGTGGGCGCGGGACTTCGACAACGACGGCCGCGTCGATCTGCTCGCCGCCCGCGAGGTGGGAGCGTCCCTGGCGATCAACGAGGGCGAGTTTCGGTTCCGGGAGACGACCGCGCCCCTGCGCCCCCTGGCCGATGCGGGGACTTATCCGGTGGCCGCGCTCCTGATCGACCGGGATCGTCGCATCGACCTCGTGACGTCGCGATCCACTTCGGGAATCGCGCGAAACGTCGGGATCCTCGGATCCGCACTGGTGGTCGAACCGCGTGGGACGAAGAGCAATCGGGACGGTGTAGGCGTCGTCGTGGAGCTCCTCGCGGGATCACGCTACGTGCGGGCCGACGGGGCGGGCCGCCCGATCCATCTCGGTCTCGGCGCCTCCGAAGCCGTCGATGCGCTGCGCGTCCGCTGGCCCGACGGCGTCCGCCAGGCGATTCCCGCTCCCCGGCCCGGCGCGACGATCTCGGTCGAGGAGACCGACCGGCCCGTCGGGTCGTGCCCGTTTCTCTATACCTGGAACGGACAGCGGTTCGAGTTCAACACCGACGTCCTGACCGCGTGCCCGCTGGGACTTCCCGTGCAGCCCGGCATCTTCCTGCCTCCCGATCACGACGAGGTCGTTCGCGTTCCCGCCGAGCGAATGCAACCGGACGCGGACGGTTTCCTCGTCGCTCAGGTCACCGAAGAGCTACGAGAGGTGACGTACCTCGACCAGGTCCGACTCTACGCGATCGATCATGCGGAAGGCATGGAGGTTCAGCCGAACGAGAAGTTCTCGTTTCCGCCCTTCCCGGAGTTCGGAGTCCACGTGCTCGACGACCCCCGGCGTCCGGTGAGCGCCCGGGATCATCGGGGAAGGGACGTCACCGAGGTCCTGCAGCACACCGACGGAATCGTGGTCGGAGACCTTTCCCTCACGCAGCATGCGGGCATCACCGAGATGCACACCCTCGAAGTCGACTTCGGCGACGTCCCGGACGGGGCGTCTCTCACCCTCCACCTCTCGGGGTGGCTCCACTGGACGAGCGCGTCGGTGCATCTCGCCGTCCATCAGGATTCCCGTCACGCGTTCGTCCCTCCTCGACTGCAGGTGCCCGGACCGGAGGGACCCGGAGGACCCTGGGTCGACCTTCCGATCCAGGTCGGCTTTCCCGGAGGCATGACGAGGTCGATCCCCGTCGACGTGACGGGCGTCTTCCCCGGCGGGCGGGCCGTGATCCGGTTGTCCACCACGCTCCGCATCTACTGGGACCGGGCGGTGCTCCAGATCGGTGAGCCGGCCGAGGAGCCCGCGATCACGATGCTCCTTCCGGACGAGGCGCATCTCCACTTCCGGGGCCATTCCCAGCCGATTCCGTCGGTCACCGGGGAGATTCCCGAGCGGTACGACTACAACCGACTCCGGACCACCGAGATCCCTTGGGACCCGCCCGCGGGCCTGTACACGAGGTACGGGGACGTTTCCCCGCTTCTCCAGACGGCGGAGGATCGATTCGTGGTGATGGCGTCCGGCGACGAGTGCACATTGCGCTGGCGATTCGACCGGCTGCCCCCGCTGGCTGCGGATCAGCGACGCACGTATTTCATCGCGTTCGAGGGGTGGGCGAAGGACGGAGACCTGAACACCGCCTTCTCCGATCGCGTGGATCCTCTCCCCTTTCGGGCCATGAGCGGATATCCTTACGGGAGCGAAGAGTCCTATCCGGAAGACGAGCCCCACCGTGCCTACCGGAGCGAGTGGAACACGCGCCCGGCACCGCGTCTGATTCGCGATTTGCCGGCGGAAGCGGCGTCCGAGCGTCCTGCGCCGACTCTACAGGAGACGTCGTGACTCTCCCTCCCCGGCTCGTCGGCCATCGCGGCGCTCCCGCGAGCACCCCGGAGAACACGTTCGCTTCGTTTCGGAGAGCTCTGGCCGAGAGCGCCGACGGCATCGAGATCGACGTGCGAGTCCTGCCGGACGGGACTCCCGTCATCCTCCACGACGACTCCGTGGACCGCACGACGAACGGTCACGGTCCGCTGACCGAGTACGATGCGGAGTCCCTGCGGGTCCTCGACGCCGGTGCGCCCTTCGACGAGAGATTCCGGGGCGAGCGGATTCCCCTCCTCGACGAGGTCCTCGACGAGTTCTTCGGGAAGACGCTGCTCGTGCTCGAGTTGAAGGAACCGATGCCCGAGGCCGTGTACCACTCGCTGGCGGAGCGATACCACGCGAATCGCGACGCCCAGATGGTCGTCGCGTCGTTCGAGGCCGAGATCCTCGCGGGAGCGCGGGATCATCTGCCGGCGCTTCCCCGGGCTCTGATTCTGGGCATCGATCAGCCGATCCCCTCGGAGTCGGTGCTGACCGATCTGGGACTCTGGGGAATCTGCGCCCGCCACGAGTCGGTCGACGAGCGTTTCGTGATCTGGGACTCTGGGGAATCTGCGCCCGCCACGAGTCGGTCGACGAGCGTTTCGTGGTCGACTGCCGCCGCAACGGCCTGGCGCTCTACGTCTACACCGTGAACGAGTTGGAGACCGCCGCCCGGCTCGTCAGGGCGGGCGTCGAGGGGATTCTGTCGGACAATCCTGCGGTCCTGCGCGGCATCGTCTCCTCGACGGCCTGACCGGCGGATCACACCCGGCCGGGCGACGACCGAGGCCGCCCCGCCGGCCTCGCCCGTGCGAATCTCCCCTACCGTGCCGACGCCCCGACCGCACCGCCCCCGCTCCCGAGTCCGCTCTGTCCTCGCTCCCCGGGGGATGGTCCAATTTATTTGTTTTCAATGAATTGTGGATTCCGGCCTCGACGGCCGGCTCTCAAGTCCTTCCCCTCGGCGGCCGATACTCGATCCAAGGCGCCGAAGTCTACCCCGCACCGGGAGTGTCCGGCCGGATGGAACGCCTCCTCGGGCCATGCGCCGCCGTGGCCCTCTTGTCACTCGTCTGCGGTGGACTCGCATCGGAGGCCACGGCCTCCTCGCGTCTGACCGATCGGGAGGCTACGGCCCATCTGGTCGACATGGGACATCACGGGATCCTGGCCGATCCGTTCTGGGCGCACGCGTACTGGGCTCGATCCCGAACCGCCCCGACCCCGGCGTCACGGATCTCGGACCTTCGCTGGGCTCTTCGCTTCGACCCCGATCTCCACGCCGCGCGGAGTGAGCTCGTCGTCACCCTCCTCCGGAACGGGGACTCCGAGTTCGCCGCCGAAACGGTCACGCTGATCCGTCGGGCGGCAAAGTCGTTTCCCGCCCAACAGTGGGGGGCCTTCGTCACGCTGACCGTGATCGCGCTGGCCGCGATGACCGCGCTGGTCCTGGTCGCCCTGCTGGCGATCGGAAAGAGCCTCCCGCTGATCCACCACGGCCTGGAGGAAAAGCTCCTCTTCCTTCCCCCCGAGATCCGGGCGGGAATGAGTCTGCTGACGCTGTGCGCACCGCTCGTTCTGGCCCTGACGCTTCCTCCCACGGCGGCTCTCCTCTGGGTGACTCTCTTCGGAAGCACGGCGGTCTGGGCCGTCATGGGCCGTTCGGAACGCAGGCTCTGCGCCGCGGCCGGCGTGGCCATTCTGATCTCCCCGTTCGCGCTGGCCGCCTGGACGCGCCTGGCCGAAACGTCCGTTCCGCAGTCGTACCTCCGCTGCCTGTGGGCGACCCAGACTTCAGCGGACCCCGCCCGAAGCGAGGATCTGCGGCTCGTGTCTCCCCGGGGGACCGAGGAGGACCCCGACTACCACGCCACGCTCGCGCTGGCGGAGCGGCGGGCCGGCCGATACCGCAGGGCGCAGCAACGGTTGTCGAAGGCGACGGAACTGGACCCGGAGCGGTGGGAGTATCACAACAACCTCGGCAACGTCCATCTGCTCTCGGGACGCGCGGAGGCCGCCCTGGCCTCCTACGATCGGGCTCTCGAGCTTTCGGCGAACCAGCCGATGGTCCACGTGAACCGCGCGCAGGCGTGGGTCCAGAAACTCCGGTTCCGGCAGGCGGATGAGGACATCGCCATCGCGAGCCGCCTCGGCTATCAGTTCCCCAAGGGGCTTGCGGCCGACCCCGAGAACATCGTCGTTCGCGACCGCGTGCTCGGTCCCGGCGCGGTCTGGTACCGGTTCCTGCAGGGTGCGGGATTCGGAGCCTCTCTTCCCTGGGGTCGGGCGGCCCGGATGACCGTCTTCCTGTTGCTCCCCATGAAGCCCTACGGGCTGGCGATTCCCCTTTACCTCGCGCTCTGGTGGGTCAGCTTCGCCCGGCGCCTCCACCGGACGTTCCCCTGTGCCTCCTGCGGGAAGATCATCAGTCGGAAGAGCCAATACCGCGTCCTGCGGCGGAGCCTCTGCGCCGAGTGCTTCGGGATTCGGCAGTCGGTCAAGGCCCCGTTGAAAAGGTACGGGCTCCTCGAGGCGCGACGTCGCCGGGTGGGGCGGATCCCCCGGGCGATCGGGATCGTACTTTCGGTACTGCTCCCCGGTTCGGGTCATATTCTCCGGGGGAATCCCCGTCGGGCCGTCTTTTCCCTCGGGATCGTCGCGCTTCTCGCCGCCTCCGCGCTGACGGTCGTGTCCATCGGGCCGGGCACCGGCCCGCCCGGAAGTGGCTTCGGATTCGACCGATGGTCGGGGGCCCTCGCATTCCTGTACGCCGTGCTGATGCTCGTGTCCCTCCGGAGCTATCTGAAGAGCGCGCAGCGTCCCCTGGAGAGCGAAGCCGAGAAGGACGCGGGAGCGCCCTCCCGCGCGAGGAGTGCCTGATGTCGTTTCGGGGCGAGCTTCGCGAGTTCGAGCTTCCGGACATCCTCCAGCTGATCGCCTCCCAGCAGAAGGCGGGCTGGCTCAAGGTGATCTCGAAAGGCAAGTGCCACTTCGTGTTCTTCCGGGACGGGAAGATCACCTCGACCCGGAACCCGGCCGACGAGACCGATCCCTTCGAGGAGTACATCGAGCGCCGCGGCCTTCTCACGGAAGATCAGGCCGACCGTGTCGCGGCGATGCGGCGCAAGTCCGGAATGGACGTGCAGGACATCCTGATCAAGGAGGGATTGCTCTCCGAGGAGGACGTCCACGAGATCTTCGAGTCCATGATCGAGCAGGACATCTTCGAGCTGATGTCCATCCGATCGGGGACCTACGAGTTCGAGACCGAGGACCGTCGCTCCGGACCCCTGCCGGAGGGTGCGCTCGCAGCCGAAATCGGCCCGATCTTGATGGAGGGCGCGCGCAAGGCGGACGAGGTCGCGGAGATGCGAAACGCCCTCGGACCGGAGGACGGGGTCCTGGTCCTGACGCCGGCCGGGCGATCGCCCGAGGTTACGGTCGGGGACGTCGGCACTCTTCTCGGTCTCGTGAACGGCGTACGAACGATCGACGCCGTGATC
>JALGZR010000278.1 GCA_025774805.1 bacterium | reverse complement strand
ATCGCGCCGGCCGCTTCTATGTCGTACCGCTCCACGCGGATCCACGCCATCTCCCGTCCCAATGCCACCGCGTCGCGGCCAACGACGGGGATGTTGTTTTCGGCGGAGCATGCAACGACGCATGCTCCGCAGCCGGTGCACTTCGACAGGTCGACGGCCATCCCCCAGCGATGCCCGGGGTGCTCGTGCGGGGCGTACATCTGGGCCTCCTCATGACCGTCATCCGTTTGAACTTCGCCGTCTCCACCCGAACCGGACCGGAGCTCCGTTCGCGTCACGAATTTCGCGATCCGCGGCTCGCCGTCTCCGAAACTCCCCTGCACACGAGCCGGGCGCTGACGGATGCCGGTCCCCGACACGGTGATCCCTTCCACGATCCGAACGAGGCTCCCCGACAGGGTCTCGGGGTCCTCTCCGGCGAACCGGAGGGTGGCGTCGATCCCCGCCGTCGCCGGATCCCCGCCGTCGGGATACCGGAACCCGATCGGAACGGCGATCACCCCGGGCGCCACGTCACCCGTCACACGGGACGCAGCGGCAAATGTCCCGTGATCTCCGCGAATCTCGACTCGCTCGTCCTCTCCGATTCCGAGCGCAGCGGCCGTCTCAGGGGCGATCTCGATCCACGGATCCCAGGCGATCTGGGAGATCGGATCAGGGAGTTCCTGCAACCAGGGACGCTCCATCCCCCGGCCGTCGAAGAGGGCAACCGTCGGAAAGGGCACGAGGTGGATACGTTCCGGTGACCATTCCAGCAAAGCCCATTCGAGGTCGAAGACCTCCGGACGGATCGTAAGGTCCCTCGCCGCCTCAACGGCCGGTACCCAGTATCCCCCGCGGGTCAAGGCCTCCTCCCAGAACCGCTCGAAATCGAGATCCGATGCGAACTGTCCGAAGGCTTCCCGCCACTCCGAGCGCAAGTATTCCGAAAATGGTTGGCCGGACGATTCGATATCGAGCCCGAGCTTCGACGCCATCGCCAGGATGACATCCCCGGTCATCCGCGTGTCGAGGAGGGGGCCCATCGCGGGCTGAAGAAGGCCATGGACGCCGCCACTCGGGGCGTAGTCTCCCCACGACTCGAGCGGGGTCGATACGGGGAGGACGATATCGGCCCTCGCGGCCGTCTCGTCGAGGCAGGTCGCCAGGCTCACGACGGTCGACACCGATTCGAGGGCGTCGTGGATGTCTCCCGAAATGTGACCGTCTTCCCCATGTTTCCCGCGACGTGGTTCAGGAGATGGGCGGCAACGGACGCCTGCGTCGCCCTCCCGTGCGCGAGCTCGATCCCGCCGGCGAGGGCTACGCTCGGCCCGTCGAGGAATTCCCGGGCGAGATCGTCTAGGAAACGCGGTTCCAGACCGAGGCGTCCGGCCAACTCCTCCGCCCGGTACGGACGCGACAGGTCAGCCAGCCGACGGGCGATCGCCGGCGGTAGATCGCGTTCCCCTCCCTCCGAGAGGATTCGGTGGATCAGGCCGAGCATGAGGTCGATCTCCTCTCCCGGTCGGATCGCCACGAAGCGGTCGGCGGAGGCCGCGGTGAGCGAACGCCTCGGACCGAAGTGGACGAACCGGCCCCCCGTCCCGTTCACCGAATCATGACGTTCCGCGAACATCCGGCTGAACGCGACGGGCGAGAGCCAGGTGTCGAGGAAGTCCGCCCCGAAGGAGAGGAGCGTCTTCGCACGGGAAAGATCATACTCCGGGATGTCCCGAAGCCCCCATGTGATCTCGCTCGCCTCGAGGATCGGGGCATGATCGAAGGGCTCCCAGGCATGGAGCCGCACGGAACCGATCGCACGAAACCACTCCCGCATCAGATGGTCCAGCGTATTCCCCTCCAGCGGGCCCAGGCAGGCGACAGAATTCGAATTTCCCCCGTCCAGGGCCTCCCGCAACGGTGCGGTCACCGCCTCGATCGCCTCCTCCCAGGAGATCGGCGCCACCTGACCGTTCGGACCCCGACGGAATGGGCCGCGGATCCGGTCGGGGTGATAGAGTCCCTGGAGGGCCGCCTGGCCCCGCGCGCAGAGGGCGCCGCGGTTCACGGGATGGGACGGATTTCCTTCCAGCTTGACGGTCCGCCCCTCCCGGTTCTTCGCGAGCATGCCACAGCCCGCCGGGCATTCTCGGCAGACGGTCGGGTACCACTGGGGAATCCCGGGAACGATGTCGTCCCGGGGCATCAGGTGCGAATAGAGGGTCTTCCGCTCCTCCCGGCCGCACGAGCCGAGCGTCAGCGAAACGCCCCCCGCGCCCGCGATCTTCAGGAAATCTCTCCGGTTCACCCGGTTCACCGTGGTCTCTCCCTCATTTGTGACAGATGAGGCAATCGTCGCCCGCCCCCCGCTCCCGGTGACAATCGAGGCACCACCCCATCTCGAGAGACGATACCCGGACGACCGTCTCCATCTCCTCCACCGCGCCATGGCATTCCCGGCACTCCACGCCCCCCCGGACGTGCCGCTTGTGCGAAAAATAGACGTAGTCGGGCAGGGAGTGGATCCGGACCCATTCGATCCCCTCGCCGTTCTCCCAGTACTCCTTCAGGGTCTTCACCCCCTCGTCGTCTCCCGCGTAAAACATGTGGCAAACCATGCACTTCTTGACCGACGGCACGCCGGCGACGGGGGATTGCCGGGCATACGCGTGACAGTAGAGGCAGGGAATCCCGTGGTCACGGGCATGGATGTCATGCCGGAACGCGATCGGTTGAACGGGAGCGTTTCGATCTCCGGATGGCCGACATCCGGCGAACAGGACGAGGATCAGGAAGAGAATGGATGTCGATCCCGAACGAATACCGCTCGGGATCATCGGGG
>JALGZR010000277.1 GCA_025774805.1 bacterium | reverse complement strand
GCCTTCCCGCCGAACGGCAGGATGTCGTCCCCGTTCTCCTGCTCGCGGAACCAGCAGTTTCTCACGGTGAGGTCCGCGGCGCCTTCGGCGTAGAGCCCGAAGCGCCCTCCGAGGATGTGGAAGCCGTCGATTACGACCCGCCGGCTCCCGTCGATTCGGACGACCGGGCGGATGAACACGCCGTTGGTATCCCGCAGCACGGACACGTAGACCTCCGGATCGCGGAGCTGGAAGTCCGCGCGCCATCCCCCCTCGATCGTGAGGTCCTTGTCGATGATGAGGTTCACGAAGTAGGTGGCGCCGCCGTTGCCGACGACCCGGATCGTGTCTCCGGGGGCGGCGGTTTCGATCGCGGTGGCCATCGTGAAGATCTGCGTGGGCACCCGCCAGATCTCGGCGCGGGCGGGCGAGACCCCCAGAAGGAGGAGGCCGAAGGCCAGCCCCCGGCGGACGCGGGTACCGAAGCGCGGGCGGAAGCTCACGGGATCGTCGGTCTCCAGGGGGGTGCGGACGCGCCGAGCTCTCGTCTCGGCTCCACGGCCCGAGGGGGCGAGCCGGGTCTCATCAGGTCTTCCGGCGCGAGCCCGGAGCCGGAAAGAGGATACCAAATCAGAACCGCACCTTCAAACCGGCCATCACGATCGGTCCCGACCAGTCGTGCGCCGAGGGCAGGCTCCCGCCGTTCTCGTAGCGGAAGTGCTCCGGACGGAAGCGGAATCCGCCGTCCCGGATCTCGTCCGTCGCGAACTCTCCGAACAGGTGGCGATACTCGACGAACGGTACCAGCCGCCGCCCGAAATCGACGTCGATCCCCCCACCGACCTGCCAGCCGAAATCGAGCTCGTTCCACGTCACGAAACGCAGCTGATCGGGGTTCGTCGGATCGGCCTGCTCGATGCGGAGATTGACCGCGACGAAGTCGTTCGTCAACGACACGAACACCGGCCCCGCGCCGGCGTAGGGGCGCAGGCGCTGCCACCGTCCCGCGACCGCCTGCACGGACGTGGCCACGACGAGCCCGTCGAACGCGGGCACGTCGAAGATCGTCACGAAGGGACGCGCTTCCCCGCTCTTCCGGTAGTAGCTGACGTCGCCCTCGAACCGGATCCAGCGCCCCCAGCGCAGCCGCACCTTGACGCCGAACGGGAGGGCGGAGGAACCGTGCAGGTGGAACTGCCGCCCCGCCGGATCGTGCCACCCCAGATAGATGCCGTAGTCGCCCCAGCGGTACTTGCTGTCGAGGATCTGGTCCTGGAGCGACCGCTGCTCGGCGGCGGCGGGTCCCGGGCCCGACGCCCCGGCCCCCGCCGCGAGCGCGACGAGCAGGGCGGCCAGGGTTCGGCAGCCGGGTCCACGGGGTTGGAAGGTCACGGCCCGGGCGCTCCCGGAGGGAGGGAAGTTCTTGTCCCGCCTGAGGTTCGGGGATCGTCCCGCCACTATGGCGCCACTTCCGGGGAAGGACAAACGAAAAAGGGGGCCCCGCGCGGAACGCGGGGCCCCCGACCTTCCATGCACCTCGGCCGGGCAAGGGAATGGCGGCTACTGGGTCGACAGCGCGCCGTCCAGTCGGAACTCGATGCGCCGGTTCAGCGCCCGTCCCTCCGCCGAGTCGTTGCTCGCACCCCGTGGTTCACCACGAGGTACTTCATGACGGAGTCGGCCCGCCTCTGCGAGAGCGCGAGATTGCCCGTCAGCGACCCGCGGCTGTCGGTGTGACCCTCGATGACGATCTCGAGATCGTGGTTCTCGAGGAGGAATCTCGCGGCCTCCTCGAGCGCGACGTAGGACTCGCTCTTGATGATCGCCTTCCCCGAGTCGAAGAACACGTCCTTCAGCGTCATCTTCTTCGGGAGAACCGAGAGGTCGAAGTTCCGGACCGTGGCGTCCTTCTCCGCGACCGCCACCGGCTCGACCTGCGCGATGTACCCCGGCGTCGTCACCGAGATGTTGTACGTCCCGGCCTCGACTTCCAGCTCGAAGAGCCCGGTCTCGGGGTCCACGGTCGTCGTCTTCGTCGTCTTGCCGCGCACCGTCACCGTGGCCGTGAGGTTCTGGCCGGTCTTCGCATCATGCACGTAGCCCGAGATCACGCCCATCGTGGCGGCGAGATCCCTCGCGAGGGAGACGTCCTGGTTCACGAGATCGCCCGCGATGACGGAAGGAGTCGCGGCGGTCGCCTCGTAGTTGGGCGCCTCGAACTCCAGCGTCGTCGGGCCTTCCGGCACCTTCTCCAGGAAGTAGGTTCCCGTCGCCGGATCGGAGTCGACCCAGGCGTCGGTGCCGGCGATGCGGGCGCGGCCGAACAGCGGCGATCCCGTGAGGCTGTCCCGCATCATGCCTCGCACGCTTCCGAAGGTGTTGCGCTTCGTCATCGTGAAGTCGAACGACACGCGATCGTGTC
>JALGZR010000276.1 GCA_025774805.1 bacterium | reverse complement strand
GGCCGCTTCCCTCGTTCGCTACGACGCCGGCAACTCCCCGATCCCCGGCGGACGCACGATGGACGTGAGCGTGGCCCCCGACGGATCGGTCTGGTTCGCGTGCTACGGCAACGGAGGAGGCCTCGCCCGCTTCCGGCCGGCCACGGGCGAGTGGACGGTCTGGGGCTACGGCTCCACGGCGAACGACTGGCCCGGCTGGACCACCCTGAACTCGGCCGTGGCGCAGCCGAAGCCCTCCGGCGGCTACTTCGTCTGGATCGACGACGCCTTCGGCATCGCGCGGTACGACAGCGACACGGACCTCTTCACCGTGCTGCCCGGCACGGGCGCCCCCGGAGAGATCGTGTCCATCCCGCACGACGACGCGGGCGACGACGCGGGCAACGTGTGGATGGTGCGCACGACGAGCTTCCCGTCCACCTCGCTCGACTACCGTCGTCCCGACGGAACGTGGATCGTTCCCCCCCAGCAGTTTCCGAACGGGCAGTCGTACCATCCGTTCCGGGCGACCGGGGACGGCGAGGCGCTATTCGTCGACAGTGGCGGCCGGGCGTGGCACTTCGACGGAACGAGCTGGCTCGACTACGGCGTGTGGAGGGCGGGCGGCTTCACTTACGGGGTCGACATCGACGGCTCGGGGAACGTCTGGGTCTCGGGGAACGGGGGAGCGGCCCGCCGCGACGCGCGAACCGGCCTGTGGCAGCGATACCGGCTCACGAACACCGGGCAGATGGATAACTGGGTCCGCGATCTGGGCTTCGCGCCGAACGGCGACGTCTGGTTCACCTGCAACGGAGGACCGGGCGTCGGCGGGATCGGCGTGTTCGACGGCCGGCGCTGGCACAACCACAACGCGCTCANCGCTCACGTACGGGCTCGGCGAGGAGTGGCCCTTCCCCACGGACAACGCCGACGCCATCACGTACCGCTCCTCGAGCGGAAACGTGGCGTTCAATCCGATGTTCAACGGAATCCACGAGTGGGACGGATCGGCTTACCTCACGCTCGAGAACGGCACGGAGTCCGAGGGTCTCGCCGAGGACTCGAGCGGGAGGCTGTGGACCGTCGGCAACTACTTCAGCCTCCGCTACCACGACGGCAGCGGCTTCCAGTCCGTGCCGATCGCGGGGTGGGGCGCGAACATCGCTCCCGACCCCGACCGGGCGGGGACCGTGTGGGCGTGCGCGAACCTCGAAGTGGTCCGCACCGACGGCGCGTACCGGTTCTCGCGCCTCAACACCGACCTTCCGGAGCTGAACCCACTGCACGACGTGCTCACGACCGTGGCCGTCGGCCGCGACGGCGTCGCGTGGGTGGGGAGCACGGAGGGAGTCTTCCGGATCGACGCGGAGGCCGGCACCCACGAGTGGTACCACCAGAGCAACTCGGCGCTGCCGATCGATCAGGTCAGCCCGCTCGTCGTGTCGCCGGACGGGATCGTCTGGATGACGAACTTCGGGACGAGCGGGGTCGTCGCCTCGCTCATCTGGTTCGACGGCACGCAGTCCGGCTCGATCGGCCCCGCCGAGGGGCTGCCCCACGCGCAGATCTACGATGCGGAGGTCCGGGAGGTGCCGGGGGCGTACGAGATCTGGATCGCCTGCGCGAGCCGCGGGATCGCGGTCCTGACCGCGCCGTTCTCGCCGCCGACCGGCGTGGCGGCCGGAGAGAGGCCGCAGCCGGCGATCCGGCTCGCGAGCCACCCGAATCCGTTCCTCGATCGGACCGCCGTCTTTCTCGACCTGCCGGCGCCGGGACGCGGCACGCTCCGCGTCTACGACGTCGCCGGGCGCCTCGTCCGGACGCTGACGGACGGCAGGATGCCGCGGGGACGGAGCACGTTCGCCTGGGACGGGCGGGATGCGAGGGGGAGCGGCGTGTCCCCGGGCGTCTACCTCGTACGGCTGGAGTCGGATGTCGCGCGCGCGACCCGAAAGGTCGTTCGAACGAGGTAGCCGCGCGCGCCGGGACGAAGACCGGGAAGGACGACGAGGCCGGCCCGCGTGACCCGCTGCGGTCGGTTGACAGGACATCGCGGGTTCGTCACATTCCCGGCGTGGCGAACCGCGCGATGCCGTCCTAAAGACCTGCCGCGCCACGGACCGCATCCGGAAGGTCCGAATCCAGCTGGAGGAACGGTGCAGCCGCGAGGCCGACTCGTGAGGGGTCTCTTTCTGTGCACCGGCAACTCGTGCCGGAGCCAGATGGCGGAGGGCTGGGCCCGCGCTCTCAAGGGTGACGTGATCGAGGCCCACTCCGCGGGCCTGAACGCGAAGGGCCTCGATCCACGCGCGGTGAAGGTGATGGCGGAGGTCGGCGTCGACATCTCGGCGCAGCGGTCCCGGAGCGTGGACGAGTTCGCCGGCATGTCGTTCGACTGGGTCGTGACCGTGTGCGACCACGCGAAGGAGTCCTGCCCGGTCTTCCCGGGCGCGAAGCGGATGATCCACGCGGGCTTCGAGGACCCACCGGAGCTGGCGAAGGACGCGTCGACCGAGGAAGAAGCGCTGGACCACTATCGCCGGGTGCGGAACGAGATCCGGCGCTTCGTCGAGGGGCTCCCGGAGGCGCTGGAGAGGG
>JALGZR010000275.1 GCA_025774805.1 bacterium | reverse complement strand
GGTGATACTCGACGCGGACGGCCACATCGTCACGAACGCCCACGTCGTTTCGGGGGCCAGACGCGTCAAGGTTCGTCTCACAGCGGGTGATCGGGACGGATTCCGGTCGGTCCTCAAGCCACAGGGCCGCCTGGTCGACGCCGAGATCGTCGGGGTCGACGAGGAGACCGACCTGGCGGTGCTCAAGGTGGATGTCGGAGAGCTGCCCAGCCTTCCGCTGGGCGACTCGGACGAGGTTCGCCAAGGGCAGCTCGTGTTAGCTCTCGGGAGCCCGTTCGAGCTCGAGAACACGGTGACGATGGGGATCGTAAGCGCCGTCGCCCGCCAGCTCCGGCCCGAGGATCCGATGATCTACATCCAGACGGACGCGACGATCAACCCGGGGAACAGCGGCGGACCGCTCGTCGACGCGCAGGGACGCGTGATCGGCATCAACGAGCAACATCGTCAGGAACGTCTACGAGCAGCTCCGGGTCAATGGCCGCGTCCGGCGGGGCGAGATCGGGGTCCACGCGCAGACGATCTCGCCCGTGCTGGCGGCGGGGTTGGGTCTCGGTCGGGATTGGGGCGCCATTCTCGGAGACGTCTTTCCGGGCGGACCAGCGGATCTGGCGGGGCTCCGCGTGGGCGACATCGTCCTCTTGCTGGATGGAAAGCCCATCGAGAACGGGCGGCAGCTGGACGTGAACATCTACCGGCGTGCGGTCGGGGAGACGGTGACGCTCGAGGTCGTCCGCGGTGATGAAAGGCGAGTGTTTCAGATCCCGGTCGTCGAGCGGCGGGACGACCCCGCCCGGTTCTCGGAGATGGTGACGCCGGAGAAGAACCTCATTCCCGAGCTCGGCATCCTGGGGATGTCCCTCGACCCCGCCCTGCAACACCTCATTCCGCGGACCAGGCGCCCGGTTGGCGTGATTGTCGCCATGACCATCGCCGACGCGCCGTACGGCCAACCCCGGTTCGCTCCAGGGGATGTGATCTACGCGCTGAACGGGACCCGGATAACGAGCCTCGAGGCGCTGCGCGAGGCCATGGAGGCTCTCGACGTGGGCGATCCGGTGGTCCTCCAGATCGAACGGCGGGGTCGACTCATGTACCTGCCGCTCGAGGTGGAGTAGGTGTAACACTCCGTCGCGGTCGAACGTACGTGATGAGGATCTGTTCGAAGGGCCCGGGCCTGCCTCACCGACCCGGACGTTCACCGTTGAGCCGGATATCCCTCTCCATTCTGTGTGCCGCCGCTGGGTTCGCCGTCGGCGTGTCCGGTGCCGGAGCCGCCGAGGCTGAGAGCGCCGCCGCGGACACCTCGGTCATCTTCCGCAGCTACCGTACGTACGCCCGCGAGGATACGCTCGAGGTTCCACTCACGTACATCTACGGAGAGTACGTCGAGGTCGAGGCACGGCGGGTGTCGCTCGACGAGATCATCCGCCGCTGCATCGCGGCAGAGAAAACCAAGTACGACGGGGTGGAGGACATCCAGTTCACGATCTCCGAGAAGACCGTCCTGCACTACGGAGACGTCGATGATGCCGACGCCAGGCGAACGGTCCACGAATCCGTGAGCCGGATCTACCGGAAACGCCCGGATTTCTTCAAGGAGGTCGAGCTGAGCAGCCGCGAGTACACGATCGAGCGAAGCAGCGGCGGCGAGCTCGTCCGGACCGACGAGGAGAGCGAGGCGGCTGTGAAGGTGCGGTCCGCGCGGGAGGAGCTGGTCGATCTGCCCTTCTTCTTCGAGGATCTCTCCGACTATCGCTTCAACATCGTGGAGCGACGGGATCTCGAGGATCGGGTGCTCTACCGCATACGGTTCAAGCCGCGCTCGGATTTCAAGCCGCTCCCCACCGGTGAGTTCTGGGTGGACACGACGGACTTCCAGATCTTCCACACCGACATGCGGTTCACCGAGAACGTGCCCGTCCCGCTCATCCTCAAGGCCGTCGATCACGTCTCCATCCAGATGAGGAGGCTGGACGATCGGTGGGTCTGGGATCGGCTCACGGCCCGCGTCACCCTCAGGAAGATCCCCCTCATCAAGATCCCGAGGGTGGCGGAGATCGTCGTCGAGTTTGACGACTACGCCGTCAACCAGGGGATCGTGGCCGACATCTTCGAGGGCTCCGGACGATGAGCCCGCGGGTGCTCGTCGGCG
>JALGZR010000043.1 GCA_025774805.1 bacterium | reverse complement strand
AGGACGACGGCCGTGCCCTCCACCGTGCACTGCGACCATCTGATCCAGGCGCGGTCGGGGGCCGGAGAGGACATGATGAACGCCATCGAGGTGAACCGGGAGGTCTACAACTTCCTGGAGGCCACGTCACGACGCTACGGAATCGGCTTTTGGAAACCGGGAGCGGGTATCATTCACCAGGTCGTGCTCGAGAACTACGCGTTTCCCGGCGGAATGATGATCGGGACCGATTCGCACACGCCGAACGCGGGTGGTCTCGGAATGATCGCGGTCGGGGTCGGCGGAGCGGATGCCGTGGACGTGATGGCCGGCATGCCGTGGGAGGTGCTTCACCCGAGGCTCGTGGGCGTGCGGCTCGCCGGCGAGCTGGGAGGATGGACCGCTCCGAAGGACGTCATCCTCAAGCTCGCGGGCATTCTCACGGTCAAGGGAGGGACGAACCGGATCGTCGAGTACTTCGGCCCTGGCGTCTCCTCCATCAGCTGCACCGGCAAGGCCACGATCACGAACATGGGGGCCGAGTTGGGCGCCACCACGTCGATCTTCCCCTATGACGAGAGAATGGGCGCGTATCTGAGGGCCACGCGGCGTACCGAGGTCGCCGACCTCGCCGACGAGCACGCCTCCCACCTGCGGGCGGATCCGGAGGTGGAGAGCGATCCGGAGAAGTACTACGACGAGATCGTGGAGATCGATCTCTCGACGCTCGAGCCCCACATCGTCGGCCCGCACACTCCCGACCTCGCCCGCCCGGTCACCGAGATGGCCGCCGACGTCGAGCGCGAGTCGTATCCGGAGGCGCTCAGCGCCGCCCTCATCGGGAGCTGCACGAACTCCTCGTACGAGGACATCAGCCGCTCGGCGCACATCGCCCGACAGGCGAAGGAGCACGGTCTCGCGGCGAAGTGTCCGTTCCTCGTGACGCCGGGTTCCGATCAGATCTTCGCCACCATCCGTCGGGACGGTCAGCTCGAGGACCTGCGGCAGATCGGAGCGATGGTCTTGGCCAACGCGTGCGGACCCTGCATCGGACAGTGGAACCGGGAGGACGTTCCGAAGGGCGAGGTGAACTCCATTCTGACTTCCTACAACCGGAACTTCCCGCGCCGAAACGACGGAAACCGGAACACTCTCGCGTTCATCGCGAGTCCGGAGATCGTGACGGCCATGGCGTTGGCGGGAAGCATGAAGTTCAACCCGTTGAAGGACACGCTGACCGGGGCCGACGGAGCCGAGGTCCGACTCGACCCCCCGACGGGGGACGAGCTTCCACTGCGGGGGTTCCTCGCCGAGGAGAGGGGGTTCATTCCCCCGACCGAGGGCGGAGAGAACATCGAGGTCAAGGTGTCGGAGCACAGCGAGCGTCTCCAGCTCCTCGACCCCTTCGATCCGTGGGACGGGAAGGACATGGAGAGACTTCCGCTCCTGCTGAAGGCGAAGGGGAAGTGCACGACGGACCACATCTCTCCGGCGGGACCCTGGCTGCGGTATCGCGGTCACCTCGACCGGATCTCCGACAACATGTTCAACGGCGCGGTCAACGCGTTCACCGGCGAAACCGGCACCGGCAAGAACCTGGAGACCGGCGACACGGGCCGCAGTCTCTCCGAGCTCGCCCGGCGGTATCGTGCGCAGGGCCGGCGCTGGATCGTCGTCGGCGACGAGAACTACGGCGAGGGATCGAGCCGCGAGCACGCGGCGATGAGTCCCCGTCACCTCGGAGCCGCGGCGGCGATCACCCGGAGCTTCGCGAGGATTCACGAGACGAACTTGAAGAAGCAGGGAATCCTGCCGCTCACCTTCGCGGATCCGGCCGACTACGAGAAGGTGCAGGAGGACGATCACGTGTCGGTGCTCGGTCTCGCGAAACTCACCCCCGGTCGTCCGCTCACCGTGGTCCTCCATCACCGGGACGGAAGCGAGGATCGCGCCGAGGTCCGTCATTCGATGAACGCGGAGCAGATCGAGTGGTTCCGCGCGGGATCGGCCCTCAATCTTCTTCGGGCCTCGGGCGGAGCGAAGATGCCGCAGGGGACCTAGCCTCGATGTCTCACCGGGCTAGCCTGCAGCAGAGGAGAACGGTGAGAGATGCAGGCCAGTTCGGTACCGCGTCAGTCGAAGCACTCCTTGAGGAGATAGCGATAGCCGGAGCGCTCGTCTCGATCGAGGTACACGAGGATGCTCTGGACGTCGACGTCGGAAATCCGCGGGGGCGCGGACCTCGTCTTCCTTCGCGCGGGCCTCTTCTCGGGGGTCGACCGTTCGTCCCCCGTGCCGGTGGACTCTGCCGCATCCTTGCCGGCGGGCGGCGCTTCCGCCGCGACCGGGGGATTCGTCTTCTTCGCCACGGCGGGTGACACTCCGGTCGCGCCGGCGGGCGGCGCCTCCGACTTCGCCGGGGTCTTCCCCGCCGCCCTGCGGCGGTTGCGTCGAGAGGACCGGCGGCGACGCGCGCGAGGGGTCCCGCCAGGGAGCTCGGAAGCGGACGAGGGGGTAGAGGAGAGGTCTTTCGAGGAATCTCCGTTGCGTTTCTTCCCGGTGCTCATCGCTCGACGCCCCAAGAGGGATGAGAAGAGGTCTCGTCCTTTCGATCGGCCGCCTTGCGGGTCGACTTGAGGTCACGGGCCCGCCCGCGGATCTCACCGGCCTCCGCTGCGGCCGCGGCAGGGGCTGGTGAGAGACGCAGGCCGGAACGGGGATCACCCCTCCGGATCGAACGCTCCCACCGCCCGGATCTCCCGAATGAGACGCCGGATCTCCTGCTCGGTCACCGGGTCGATCTGCTCCGGTCCGTACGGGTGGGTCTCGAAGTAGGTCTCGAAGAACTCGAGCGGGCCTTGCCGGATCGTGTCCAGGAACGGACGCCGGCCGGCGAGGGTGTCGATGCGCTCGGCCATCCGATACCCCACGCGGTAGAAGGGTCCGTCCGAACGAAACCCGTCCGCCGCCAGGCGATCGATCTCCTCGGGATCCGCCCCGTGGGCCATCCGCTCCACCATCTCCCCGAAGCGACGGAGGTCCTCGCCCAAGTCCCGCAGCCACGTCGCGAGCTCGGCGTCCGTCCCTCGGGACCCGAGCTGTCGGCGGAGCGGAGCGCTGACGTAGACCGCGCTGCCCTCGTTCTGGAGGCGGGACATCACCGCGACGACTCGATCGACGCTCCGCGGGTTCCAGGCCGGGGGGGGAACCCAGGCCGAGAGCCGGCTCGCCATCGCCCACGCGTTCCACCCGGAGGGATCGCCGGCCCGCCAGACTTCCCCCACGAGATCGGGACCGTGCGCCGTCGCGAGGCGAAGCCAGCTCTCCTCCCGTGAGGGGGGTCGAGGAGGAAGACCCCCGGCGGAGCGGAAGCCCACGTGGAAGAGCTCGTGGCCGAGCACGGTTGCAAGCCGATCGACGTCGAGGGGGGATTCGTCCGTCGCCCGGACGAAATCGTCGAGCCGGATGACGACGTCGCTCCGATCACTGAACGCGAACCCCGCCATGTCCCCGCCGACGATGAGGTGGGCCGTCGACGTGAAGTCGCTCACCGGAGGGAGCATCTCGCTCAGACGGGCGGAGATCTTCCACTGGAGAGTGCTCCGGATCCGGCGGAACTCGCGGAGCGCTTCCCGGTAGCGGTCCGGTCGGGCCCGGATTCGGTGGAGTCCGTGGCCGGGCCATGGTTGCCCGTCGAGGCCGGCCTCCAGTGCGGCGCGAAACTCCTCTTCGACGGTCTGGACCGGGCGGAAGGGCTTGGAGCCGGCCGCGATCTGATCGTAGAGGAGGCGGTAGCCGTCGGAGCGGGTGACCTCCTCCAGGAGCTCGACGCTCACTCCCTCTCTCTCGAAGGCGGTGATCATCCGGTCGGCGGATCGGTCATCGAAGTGGACCTCGAAGTGCGAGGCGGAGGCGGCGAGCGGTCCGAGAAGGAGCAGCCCTCCCGCGGCGCGGGCGACCGACGCGAAGGAGCTCAGCGCCGCCGCGGCGCGGGCGACCGGTCGATCCCGCTCGACTGCCGCGGGCGGGCGGCCTCTGCTATGCTCGGTCTCCCGGAGGGGACACGGGAGGTCCACGGTGTTGCTCACGAGGGTCGGCTCGCTCCTGGCGAGCATCGTCCTGTCGCTCGCCGCAGGTTCTGATCACGAGTACGTCGACGACACGATCCACGTCGACCTGCCGGTGGCCTGGACCCTCGAGGGGGGAGCCGGGGAGTACCGGCTGGAGTCCACCGGGGCGGAGGTGGCATCGCTCCTTCTTCTTCCCCCCGACAGCGAGCGCACGCTGCTGGAGCGGCTCGCGGACATCGAGGAGCAGTTCCTCTCGACCGGTCTGATCCGGCTCGAGGCGGCCGAATCCCGGCGCGAGAACGGCGAGGAGATACTCTATCGTCGTTATCGGCTGGTGATGGCCGGCACCGAAGAGGAAGAGGGGGACCCCGAGAAAGAGGAGGCCGCCTCGATCCTTCTCCACCAGTACTCCTTCTCACGGGGGGGGCTTCAGGTCCTGCTCCAGGTCGAGACCGATCCGGGGCCGATGCCGCCGGAGGACCTCGCGTTTCGGATCTTCCACACCCTGGAGATCCGAAAGGCCCCCGACCCGTTCACCTGGGTCGATCCGCTCGCGGAGGCGGACAGTGCGGGGCCGGATGCGGACCGCGAGCCGTGAAGGCCGCTCTCACGGCGAAGCCGGACCCGGGCCGCGCGCCCTGACGCCCGCTCTCACGGCGAAAAGGCCCGATCCAGGAACCACAGGACGACGTCCGCCAGGCCGGAGTCGACCGTCAGCCCGTCGGTGCCCCGCCACCGGACGTCCTCCTCCGAGTCGACCGGCGGGAGCTCGAAGTACAACTGCTTCGGCCCGGTGAACCGCCGGGCGTACTGTCGGGTCAGAGTCACCCCACGCCGATCTCGGGAGTCCACCACGATCAGCAGCGGAAGGTCGGGTCTCTCGATGAGGAACTCCGTCTCCTCCGCCTCGAGCAGCCCCACGAAGAGGACGAGCCCCCGAACGGACGGGTTCTCCCGAGCGCAGCGGACGGCGGCGTTCGCGGAGATTCCCGCTCCGAAGACGACGACACGGGACGGATCGATCCGCGGATGGTCGGCGAGCGCGTCGAGGGCGCCGAGCAGATCCAGGTGCAGAGCCGCCTTCTGCAGATCGTCGAGGTCGTCGGGGGACGCCGCCTCCCGCACGCTCTCCCCGAACCCCCGGTGGTCGACGGTCACGACGGCCCAACCCGCGTCGACCAGACGGGGAACCAGGGGATCCCACGAGCGGCGATCCCGGGCGAGCTGGTGCCCGAGCAGCGTGAGGGGTGCGGGCACGTCCGGGTCCGGCAGGTGGAGATCCGCGGCGATCGTGAACCCGTCGGAGGTCCGAAACCCGCGAAACTCCGGAGGCCCGCCGCAACCGTATCCGACGGCGTAGAGGGCGGAGCAGAGCGCGGCGGAGAGGACGGCCCGGAAAACCCGATTCGAATCCACGACGGAAATGTACCGAAACCGCGGGCGATCAGGGGGTGCGATTCGGGCGCGGCGAGCGGCTTCGGGAGGGAGACGCGCTCCGGGGCGCTCGCGCACCGCACCGTGGGCGGGCGGCGTCCTTGACGGGGAACGTCGTTCCACGCGAGATTGGGCGACCGGAGCCATTCCGGCCCCGTGGGAGCGGCCATGAGTCCGCCGATCGCGCACATCGTGAAGCGAAACGGAGAGGTCGTCCCATTCGATCCGGAGAAGATCACCGTCGCCATCTACAAGGCGGCCGCCGCGGTCGGCGGTCACGACCTCGCCCGATCGGAGGAGCTGACGCGGCGGGTCGTGGAGGCTCTGGAGCGATCGCAGTCGCCGCGGATCGCGCCCACCGTGGAGGACGTCCAGGATCTCGTGGAGCGCGTGCTGATCGAGAACGGGCACGCGAAGACCGCCAAGGCCTACATCCTCTACCGCCACGAGCGGGCCAAGATGCGGACGCGCCACGGCACCGGCTCGATCCAATTCATCCCCTACCGGACGATGTGGGAGGCGCTCGATTGGGCGGTCGAGCACGGCTGTGAGACGATCGAGAAGCTCAACGCGATCGTGCGGGCGGACCGGCTCCCGGCGCTGATCGAGGCCGCCGACATCCGATACGAATCGACGCTCGACGAGGCCGCCGCGTGAGGGGATCCACGTCATCCCCCTGTCACTGGACAACTACTTCTTCGATCTCGAGCTTCACCCCAAGGACGAGTTCGGCGACTACGACTTCGAGACCCCGGAGGCCATGGACCTCCCGCTGATCAACGAGCACCTGGCGGAGCTCGATGCGGGGCGGGGAGTCGAGATGCCGACCTACGACTTCCGAACGGGGAAGCGAACGGGCAAGACGACGCACTTCGAGCCGGGGAGGGACAGCCTCATTTTCCTCGACACGCTCCACGGTCTCTACCCGGACCTCACCGCCAGCGTTCCCGAGGGGCACAAGTTCCGCATCTACATCGAGACGATCAGTCAGCTCAAGGGACCGGACGGACGGTACGTGCGCTGGGCCGACATCCGATTGCTGCGGCGCATGATCCGCGACGCCCTGCACCGCGCCTACTCTCCGGAGCGCACGATCCTCCACTGGCATTACGTGCGGCGGAGCGAGCTGAAGCACATCATCCCGTATCAGGAGAGCGCCGACCACATCGTGAACAGCGCCCTTCCCTACGAGTTGCCGTTCCTCAAGGATCGCCTCTTCCACCACCTGCCGCCGTTTCTCGAGAAGTGGGGAGACGACGAGAAGCGGGTCGACGGCTACGTGCGGGCGGAGCGTATCCACCGCCTTTTGGACGCGATCGAGACCGGCAAGGATGACTCGATTGTCCCCCCCACTTCCCTGCTGCGCGAATTCATCGGCGGCAGTGCCTACGAGGTGCACTGACGAGATGACGACTTCCGAGACTCTCACCATCCGCGCCGTCGAGTGGACCCTGGAGAGCGCAGGGCGGCTGCAGCGCGCGGTGACGACCCTTCCGTCCCCGTCCGCGGACGAGATTCTCGTCACCACGACCTGCGGGGCGATCAGCCCCGGTTGGGAGCGCACGCTGCTCCACGGCACCTGTCCGGCCGTGCCCCCGAATGCGTACCCGTACCAGCCGGGCCAGCTCAACGTGGTCCGCATCACGGACGCCGTCGACCGCACCCTCATCGGAGAGCGCGGAGTCGCCGTGCTCGGCCACCGCGACCACGCGCTCATCCCCTACCACCGGTTCATCCGGATCCCGGCCACCGCCTCCGACGAGCTCGCACTCCTCGGCACGCTCGCCGCCAACGCCCGGCAGGCGATAGATCTGGCCTCGGTCGAGCAGCGGGAGGACTGCCTCGTTCTCGGGGGGGGCATTCTCGGCGTCCTCACGGCCTGGGAGCTCGCCCTCCGTACCCGCGGCCGCCTCCGGCTCGTCGAGCGGGAGAGGCGCCGGCGCGATCTGCTCCGGGAGATCCGCTTCCCCCGGGAGATCACGATCGCGGACAATCCGGGACGGGATCCGTTTCACACCGTCTTCGACTGCGCGAACGGCGCGGATGCGTTCGCCGACGCACAGGAGTCGGCCCGGCCCGGCGGCTCGATCGTTCTCATCGCGGACGGGAGCCACGAGGACTACACGCTCGCCGCGGATTTCTTCGCGAAGGGCCTGTTTCTCGGGAAGGTCCGCTCCCGTCCCGATCTGCGCGGATTCCTCAACGAGTTCTTCGCTCGCCACGACGACCGGAGCACGCTCATCGAGACCGCCTTCCGGGAGAGCGTCCGGTTCGAGGACTTCCCCCGCGCCTACCTCGAGTCGCTTCTCCGCCCGCCCGGAGAGCGGGAGGGGTTGCTCCCGCGGGTCGTGTACGGCTCGTAGTCAATCCTCGGCATCCTTGGTGATTTCGCGCGACCCGCCCGAGAGCGGATCACTTCCGAGAACTGGGAGATCAATCTCCTCGGGGCCGGGACCGATGAAGGGGAAGCCACCCCACCGGCATCCCCGTCGCCCGTGGGGCAATGCCGTGATCAATCGCGTTCGACTTCCGCCCCCGGGAAGCAATGGTCCTCTCCACCGTCCGCCCGGCGAAGCTCTCGCTATGTAGCGCGCTGTTTCCTTTTCTCTGCATCGTATCTGTCTGCGGATCCGCGTCGCAGGCGCGGGCCGGAGTTCACCTCTTCTCGGCCACGGACGACACGTGGCTGGAGGAGGCGGCCCCCTCCGAGGTCCACGGATGGGAGGACACGCTCCGGGGGAGGAACCAGGAGGGCGACAACAAGCGCCCCGCGATCCGGTTCGACCTCTCCTCGTTGCCCCGGGGCGCGACGATCGTCCAGGCCACGCTGGCGGTCAGCGTCAAGTCCACCGACGACTCCGGAAGCCCGGTTCTGGTCCACCGGATCACGCGCGGGTGGACGGAGTCGGTGGCGGACTGGGACCTGATCGGTACCGAGTTCGACTCCATGACGGTCTACGGGACGTTCACGCCCGATACGAACGGTCCGCTATCCGTCGACGTGACCGGGCTCGTGCAGGAGTGGCAGGGATCGATCGTCCCGAACCACGGTCTGTTGCTGCGACCGACTTCCGAAGGGAACGAGACCGAGTACTGGGCCCGGCAGGGAGAGACGGAACGGGGAGCGGATGAGCAGGGCCCCCGACTGATCATCGAGACTTCGGAGCACGCCGACATCGCCGTCGGGAAGATCGCGAGCCACGAGTTGATCGCCGAGGGGGACTCGGTGCTCTTCACGATCACTGCGAAGAACCACGGCCCGATGGGGGCGACCGAGGTGGTTCTCTGGGATCAGGTTCCGTTCGGTCTGAGCTACGTCACGAACAGCCGGACCCAGGGCTTCTACGATCCCGGTCTGGGCCTGTGGTGGGTGGGATCCCTGGATGTGGGCGCGACCGCCACCCTGGGCCTGTTGGCGCGGGCGAACCCCGGCACCGGCGGATCCACGGTGACGAACATCGCCCAACGCACGCAGTCGAGTCCGATGGACACCGTCGTCGTGAACGACCAGGCCTGGGCGTCGGTCTTCATCGTCCCCGAGGGCAGCACGAACCTCCGGTTGATGAAGACGGTGGACGACTCGATCCGCACCCCCGGCGAGGACGCGCTGTTCACGGTGGAGGTCATGAATCACGGACCCAAGGACGCCGCGGGCATCGAGGTCCTCGATCAGCTGCCTCTCGGGCTCAGGTACTCGTACGACGAGCCCTCGCAGGGAACCTACGACGACGTCACCGGCCTCTGGTCCGTCGGCGCGCTCAAGGCCGGCCACTCCGCCTCCCTCCTCCTGTCCGCCACGGTCGAGGAGGGGACCGAGGGGATGTGGCTCGTCAACGGCGCGTCGATCATACGGATCGGATCGCCGGAGGTGGACGATTCGGACAACGCGGACTCCGCCGGGGTCCTCGTGCCGCTCGCGGATCTCGCGGTGACGAAGTACGTCGACACCCCGAACCCCGCCGAGGGAGACAGCGTCAAGTTCACGGTCGATCTCCGCAACCTGGGGCCCACGCTCTCCTACGGGATCGAGGTCAAGGACGTCCTCCCCGACGGTCTGACGTTCGCTTACGCCTCCGCGAGTCAGGGAACGTTCGACGACAGCTCCTCCGCGTGGGATCCCGGAATTCTCGAGGCCGGCAGTCCCTCCGTCTTCCTGCGGATCGTGGCGACGGTGGACTCGGGAACCGGAGGATCGACGCTCGTGAACGTCGCCACCATCTCCGGGTCGGAGGTTGCCGACCCCGAGTCGTCGAACGACGAGGACGAAGCCTCGGTCACCGTGCAGAGCGCGGACCTGTCTCTCGCGAAGACCGTCACGGACGAGAACCCGCGGGAGGGGGACAGCGTCGGCTACGAGGTCCTCCTGACGAACGAGGGGCCGAACGCCGCCGACGGCGTCACGGTGCACGACCTCCTGCCGGCCGGGGTGCTTCTCCTGAGCGCCGGCGCGGATCGGGGCTCCTGGGACGAGGTCACCGGGATCTGGGACGTCGGGCCGCTGGGCGTCGGCGAGAGCGTCCGGCTCGACATCGACGTCCTCGTCGACACCGGCACCGGCGGATCCACGATCACGAACACGGCGACGATCTCCGGCTCGAGCCAGCCCGACCCGTTCGCGGGCAACGACGTCGCCTCCGTCGACCTCGTGGTCCAGTCCGCCGATCTCGCCGTCACCAAGACCGCGGGCAATTCCTCCCCGAACGTGGGCGAGACCTTCACCTACAACGTGACGGTGGAGAACCTCGGACCGAACGATGCCGGGGGAGTCGTCGTCGCCGACTCCCTCCCGGCCGGTGTCACGTGGGTGAGCGACATCCCGACCCGCGGCTCCTACGACCGGGACACCGGCCTCTGGACCATCGGGACCCTCGACTCGGCAACCGTCGAGAGCCTGGCCGTCCTCGTGTCCGTGGACCCCGGCGCCGGCGGCGCGACGATCGTCAACCGGGCCGGCTTCTCCGCCCGCGACCTCCACGACCCGGTCGCGACCAACGACACGACGTCCGCGGCGGTCACCGTGCCGCTCTCCGATCTCGCCGTCCAAAAGAGCGTCGACGATCCGGCCCCCTCCGTCGGCCAGCCGGTGACGTTCACGGTCGCCGTCACGAACGAGGGGCCCGACGAGGCGACCGGGGTCCAGGTCACCGATGTCGTTCCGGCCGGCCTCGTGTTCCAGTCCGGGGTCGCGTTCCCGGGAACCTACGTCGACTCCACCGGGCGGTGGGACGTGGGGTCGATCGCCCCCGCCGACACGGCGACGCTCTTTCTCTCCTGCGTCGTGGACAACGGGACGGCGGGTCAACACATCGAAAACGTCGCGACGATCACGGCCGCCGACCAGGCGGACCCCGACCTCGGCAACAATGCCGACAGCGCCGCCGTCGACGTCTCGACCGTCATCGTCCTCGACCGGGCCGATCTCGGCGTGACCAAGAGCGTGGACGTTCCGAATCCGAAGGAAGGCGACCCGATCCGGTACACCGTCACCGTCACCAACTTCGGACCCGATCCCGCCACCGGCGTCGAGATCACCGACGTCCTTCCGGGCGGAGTCTCCTTCGCATTGGCCACGCCGACCCAGGGGATCTACGAGCCGGCCAGCGGCCTGTGGACCGTCGGGGCGGTGCCGGTGCTCGCGAGTGCCACGATCCTCCTGGACGCGACGGTCGACGGCGGGACGGGAGGAACGAGCATCGTCAACACGGCCACGGTGACCGCGTCGAGCGCGATGGACCTCAACGTGATCAACAACACCGGGACAGCGGAGATCCTGGTCCAGAGCGCGGATCTCGCCGTGAGCGAGAGCGCCGATCCCGTCGACCCGGACGAAGGGGACACGGTCACCTTCTCGATCCTCCTGCGGAACACGGGGCCGGACGATGCGGCCGGCGTCGAGGTGAGCGCGGCCTGTCCCGCCGGTTTCCTGTACCAGTCCGCGACGTACGGCCAGGGGTCCTACGACGACGGATCCGGGGTCTGGACCGTCGGTGGCGTGACGGCGGGTGACTCCCTGGCGCTCGCTCTGACGGGCACGATCGACACCGGAACGGGGGGAACCACTCTCGTCCACGTCGCCGCGATCGCGGCGACGGACCAGGGTGATCCGGATTCCTCCAACGACGTCGACTCCTCGGCCGTCACCGTCCGCACCGCCGATCTCCGAACGTGGAAGATCGCCGACGACGTCGCGCCGGTCGAGGGGGGCAAGGTCCACTTCACGGTCACGCTCGCCAACGACGGCCCGGACTCTTCGCGCGGCATTCTGGCGACGGACATCCTCCCCCCCGGTCTGACGCTCGAGGCGGCGCTTCCGGGTCAGGGTGGATACGTCGACAGCACGGGAGAGTGGACGGTCGGAGCTCTCGCCCCCGCCGAGTCGACGACTCTCGTTCTGGAGACCATCGTCGATGCGGGGACCGGCGGCACCGCGCTCACCAACGTCGCCTCGATCTCGGGCGCCATCACGCACGACCCGGACCCGTCGAATCACGCCGACTCCGCCGTCGTGAACGTCCAGATGCCGACCGGGGTCACGGTTCTGGCCTCGCAGCCCACCGCGACGGCGCATCCGGGGGCGAGCGAGATCCATCTGATGTCGGTGGCGCTCGCGAACTCCGACCCGCAGACCTACGTGGTCCAGTCGCTCCTCTTCGAGAACACGACGTCCGGCCCCGGGAACCAGAACCAGCTCGACGCCGAGCTCGGCTCGGTGTCCCTCTGGCGCGACGACGGCGACGGCGCGTTCGAGACCCGAGACGACACGCTGATCGACATCGCGGCGGCCCTCGGCGGCGAGGTGACGTTCCCGAGTGTCGGAGAGTCGCTGCCCTCCGGCGCGCTCCTCTCCTTCCATCTGGCCACCACGCTTCCCCCGGCGGCCCGCGACGGGGACGCCCTCGACCTCGCGATCGCCGGGCCCGCGTCCGTCGTTCTCGATCTTCCCGCCCTCTTTCTGAACCCGTGGCCCGTCGCCCCGCCGGGAGAGGTGATCGTCGACGGGATGTCGTCCGCCCAGATCACGATGACGAACGTTCCGAGCGGCGGCGTCGGAGCGGGCGCGTCCGGCGTGCTCGCGATGGACGCGGTGCTCCCCGGCAACGGCTACGTGACCGACACCCTGCAGGAGGTCCGGATCGTGAACCGCGGAACCGCGGGACCGGCGGACATTGCGGCCGTGGAGATCTGGCGGGACGACGGCGACGGCGCGTTCGGGGGCGACGCCGGGGACGTCTTCCTCGGCCCGGCCGCGTGGAACGGATCCCTGTGGAAGCTGGTGGGGATGTCCACGGCCCTCCCCCCCGCGGGGCGGCGGTTCTTCGTCTCGATCGACGTGGACTCCGCCGCGGTTCCCGGACGGACCATCCGTCTCGGGTTCGAGTCCCCGAGCTCGACCGGGATCGTGGTTGCGAGCGGGAACGACGGCCCGCTCGACGCGGCGGTCGGGAACTCCGGAACGATGACGATCCTGCCGCCGCCCGGAACGATTGCGGTCTCGGCCGGAGTCCAGACGGGCGGGGATCTCCTCCCCGGGGCGGATCCGGAGGAGATCCTCCGGGTGTGGCTCGTCAACGTGTCCGCCGTCGCGGAGACGCTTCGGACGTTCACGCTCACGAACGCCACGACCGGTGCGGGGACGCCGGCTCAGCTCGACGCCGACTGGCAGGACCTGACGATGTTGCAGTTCATCCAGTCGAACGTGGGCGGGACGGACGGCGACGCCCCTCTTCCCGCTCCCACGACGTTCGTCGACGGCCGGGCGGTCTTCGGCGGTCTCGACACGCGCATCGCCCCCGCCGACACGGTGACGCTGATCCTCAAGTCGGGTGCCTCCCTCGGGGCGCGCGACGGGGACGTGCTCGACGTCACGGTCGCCGACGACGGGGCGTTCACGTTCTCGCGGACCATCAACGTGACCGGAAGCTGGCCGCTGGATCCCCCCGGCTCGTTCCCGGTCGACGGCATGTCGGCGAAGCAGGTCGGTATCGAGGATCTCGGCGGGACGAACCTGCAGACCGGAACGAGTCGGAACGTCGCGCTCACGGTCCTCGTGCCGGCGAACGGCTACGAGGACGACGTCTTGACCCGGCTCGACGTCCTCAACCTCGGATCGGCGGAGCAGGGCGACGATCTCTCGCGGCTCGAGGCGTGGCACGACGACGGGGACGGCGCGTTCGACGAGGGAGTCGACACGCTTCTCGGCGAGATGGCGTTCACGGGGGATCGCTGGGAGATGACCGGCCTCTCCCTACCCGTTTCCGCGGAGGAGGGGGTCCGGATCTTCGTGACCTGCGACGTGGCCGATCTCGCCGGGGTGGGACGGACCGTCCATCTCGCGGTTCCCGGTCCGCCCGATCCCGGGATCGGGGTGGCGAGCGGGAACGACGGTCCCGTCGACGCGACGGTGATCGGACCGACCACGCAGACGATCAGCACCGTCGATCGGGTCACGCTCTCCGCCGTGACGCTCGAATCGGGAACGGTCCCGCCGGGGCGAGACGACGCGCTCCTGCTGCAGGTCGCCTGGGACAACACCTACCTGATCGACAAGACGCTGACCTCCCTCGAGATCGCGAACCGGACCGAGGGGAGCGGCAGCGTCGCCGAACTCGACGCCGAGATCGTCCGGGCCGTGCTGCACGGGGACGACGGGGACGGCGTCCCGGAGCCGGGCGGTGACGACTCGACCCTCGGAGTCGCGACGTTCGTCAACGGCGCGGCCTCGTTCACCGACCTCGACTACCTGATCACGGCCGGCGCGAGCGGGATGCTCTTCGTGACGGGAGACGTGTCCCTCAGCGGCGCGGCGGACGGAGACCGGCTCGGGGTCGACATCGCCGGCCCCCCGGCGCTGGGCTTCGCCGACCCGACCTCGCTCGCCGCCGACTGGCCTCTCGACTCCGGGGGGCGGCAGACGGTCGACGGCATGGTCGCCCTTCAGATCGGCCGATTCGACGCGCCGCAGGCCACGCTCGGCCCCAACGAGGGTCCCGTGTCCGCGCTCGATCTCGCGTTTCCGGGGAACGGCTACGCCGCGGACGTCCTCACCGGCCTCCTCGTCGAGAACCTGGGGACGGCGCTCCCCGCGGATCTCTCCGACGTGCGGCTCTGGAGGGACGGGGGCGACGGCACCTTCGACGCGGGGGGCGACGACACCGATCTCGGGGCGCTGGCGCCGGTCGGGGATCGGTGGAGCCACCCCCTCCTCCATACGGCGATCCCCCCGGGTGGCGCCCGGTTCTTCGTGGCGGTGACCTCTTCGGCCACCCCGACCGACTCCTCCACGGTGCGCCTCTCGATCCCCGTGGCAGGGATCACCGTCGAGTCGGGGAACGACGGGCCCCTCGACGAATCGGTCGCGAACACGAACTCGATTCTCCTCTCGACCGCGGCGCTGCTCGCGAGCCTGACGATCGATCCTCCCGCGAGCACCATCGACCAGATCGTGGCGGTCCGCCTCACGGCGCGCAACGACGGTGACTCGACGATCACCGGGATCACCCCGTCGGCCCTCGTCCCGTCCGGCCTCGGGGTACTCGAGCTGCTCACCGGCCCCGTGCCCGCCAGTTTCGATCTGGCCTCCGGCGCGGAGAGCACGTTCACCTGGGATTACCGCGCCGCGTCTTCCGGCCCGGTCCGTCTCTCGGGATCCGTGTCTGGACTCGAGGCGGGGGTCGGTCCGCCTCGCCAGTCCCTGGAGGCCACGTCCAACCAGCACCAGGTCTTCGTCGCGGCGAACGAGGTCGAGCTCTTCGCGGTGGAGTCCATGCCCTTCTCGATCAGCCGCGGACAGCAGGACGTCGTTCCACTGACCCTGACGTTCGCCAATCCGGGAGGCGTCGGCGGCTCGGCGGTCCGCGTCCTCGGCCTCCGACTCCAGATCTCCGAAGAGGGGGGCGGAGGAGTCGTCCCGGCCGACCTCCTCTCCCGAGTGGTCGTGAAGGAGGGCTCGGTCGTCTACCTCGAGAAGACCGCCCTCGAGACGTCGGGGGACGAGGTGGATCTGACGCTCGCGACCCCGCTTCTCGTCGAGAGCGACGATCCTCCCGGGGGTCAGGCGACCTTGAACCTCTCGCTGGACATCGCGGACAGCACCACGGTCGGGACGTTCCGCGTGAGGGTGGTCGACGAGACGTGGGTCACGGTGGACGACGCCACGAGCGGCGCCCCCGTGATCGCCCTCCTCCAGGGTGACAGCTGGCCGATCTCCTCCGGGCTGGCGCGGATCGTCGCGGAGGCGACGCAGCTCGACGTCGCGAGCGTCACGAGCGGAGCGAGGACGGGGGCGCAGGGTCAGTCCGACGTCACGCTGCTCACGCTCGATCTGCTCAATCCGGATCCGTACGAGCTCGCGTCCGACGTGCGCCTGTCCCGGTTCGACGTGGACATCGTCGACGGCGTAGGTGTCGGGATCGCCGATCCGAGAACGCGTCTCGACCGGATCCGGGTCCGAGGGCCGGTTCAGGAGATCCTGCTCGATCGCGCGGTCGGCGGGGACGACGATTCGACGCTCACCCTCTCGCTCTCGCCGTTCGTGTCGTGTCCCGTGAACACGCCGGTGCGAATCGAGGTCCTCGGCGCCATCGCCGACAGCGCGATGCTCGGAATGTTCCGGCTCCAGCTCTCGGACTCGGCGGCGGTCGACGCCCGTGACGCCAACACGGGGGCGCCGGTCGACGTGATCCTGACGCCCTCTCCGGCGCTCGGCGACCCGGTCACCGTCGAGAGGCCGGCGACGTCCATCCTCGTCGCGGGCACGCCGTCGATGCCGGGGGCGGTGCTCGTCGGGGAGACCGACATCCAGCCGATGAGCCTCGTGCTCTCCCACCCGGGCGGGATCGGAACGAGCGCCATCCGGTGCGACGAGCTCGCCTGGAGGCTCCGGAACGAGAGGGACGAGCCTCTCGTCCCCCGGACCTTCCTCGATCGGGTCCGGGTCCTCCGGGGCGCGGAGGTGCTCGGCGAGCTCACCGACCTCCCCGCCTCAGGAGACGGCTTCGTCGTGCCGATTCCCGGAATGACGGTGGGAGCCCAGGCGGCCGAGTCGCTCACGGTGCAGGTCGACCTGGAGGCGACGGCGCCCGCAGGGTTCCTGGAGATGGTTCTGCCCGCGGCGGGAGTGGTCACGATCGATTCCAACCTCGGTACGCCGGTTCCGGCGCTGCCCGACTCGGGGAACGAGTTCCCTCTCAGCTCGGGGCTCACTCGACTCGAGTCCCCTCCCCGGGAGCTGGAGGTGGGTTTCGAGAGCTCGATGCCGCCGGTGCTCGCGGCGGACGGGAGAGAGGTTCCGACCCTGCGACTCCGGCTCGGGAATCCCGCTCCGGCCACTTCGGGGGAGATCCTGGTGACCCACGTGGATCTGAGGGCCGCGGACCGGGACGGGTTCGAGTACCCGCTGGGAGCCGTCGCCACCCGGCTGACGGCGGTCCTCGACGGGGAGTCGCGCGGTGAGACGGGACCGCTCGATCCGCTCGACATCAAGGGCCGGATCTCGTTCCCCGACACGCTTCGCCTCCCCCCGGGGGATCCCGTCGAGCTCGAGATCCGGATGACCACGCGCGAGGGGTCCGACGTCTCGAGCGTCCGCCTCGGCTGCGACGCGGACGGAATGGGAGTCGTCCCGCCGCAGAGCGCACTGTTGGCGGTCTCGGTGGAAGCGGAGGCCGGGCTGGCGTTCCCGTTCTGGTCGCAGGCGGGGAACTTCAGCGGAGTCACCCTGGCCGAAAGCTGGTCGAACTTCCCGAACCCCTTCCCCGCGGGCCGGGGGGTGACCACGTTCGCGTTCTACCTCCCGAGCGACGGACGCGTCACGCTCCGCCTCTTGTCCCTGCGGGGCGAGAAGGTCCTCACGATTCTCGAAGACGAGCCCCGCGTCGCCGGGCTCCACCAGGACACGACGTGGGACGGGCGCAACGGACGGGGCGCGGTCGTCGTCAACGGCGTCTACCTGGCGGAGATCGAGGTCCGCTACGGCGACGGTGCGAGCGAACGGCATCTTCGAAAGGTGGCCGTGGTGAGATGAGACGGATCCACCCGACCCCAGCTTGCAGATGGGGCATCGCGCTCACCCTCGCCGGTCTCCTTTCGGCGGCGCCCGCCTCCGCCTCCGAGGACGGCGGCGCCCGCTCCACGTTCGCGTACGGAGCGGGCAATCGCGCCCTCGCGCTGGGGGGAGCCTACGCCGCGATCGCCGACGACGCGAGCGGGCCGATCTGGAATCCGGCCGGCCTCGGACGACTTTCCCGCCCGGAGTTCCAGGCGAGCCACGCCAGCCTCTACGGACTGGACATCGGAGAGCAGTACGCGTCGTTCGCCTGGCCGAGCTGGCGCTGGGGAACGGGGGCGCTCGTGTTCCGTCGCTTCGCGGTCGACGAGATCGAGCGTCGGGACGATCGGAACGTCCTCCTCGGCGAGTTCGACGACTCGGAGACCGAGCTCACCGTCGCCTACGGCCGGAGTGTGGCGGACGCGTGGACGCTCGGCGGCTCGGTCAAGTTGCAGCGTCAGAGCATCGCCGGGTACGACGGTATGGGTGTCGGTCTCGATCTCGGGGTGCAGGCGCGGCCGGCGATCGCGCTGGGCCGCGAGGAGGTCTGGGCGCGCCGGATCTCCGTCGGGATCGCCCTGCGCAACGTCCTCGAGCCCTCGCTCAAGCTCGACCGGGAGAGCGTCGCCGACCCCTCCGCCCTGCGCGCGGGGCTCGCCTACGAGCATCCCGTGCACCGGTTCGGAACGGTTCTCGGCGCCCTCGACATCGAGAAGACGAAGGACTCCGACGCGAATCTCCACGCGGGCATCGAGGCGCGTCCCCACCCGGTGATCGCTCTGCGCGGGGGCTGGAACGGTGAGAGCCTCACCGCCGGTGCCGGTCTCCGGTGGCACGGGGTCGCGTTCGACTACGTGTTCGAGGACAACGAGCTCGACCCCGTCCATCGCTTCGGCGCCTCGTTCGCGTTCGGGCCGACGGTCGAGGAGGCTCGTCTCGCGGCGGCGCAGGCGGAGGAGGAGGCGTTCCGTCGCCGTCTCGCCGAGAGCTTCCGTCGCCGCCAGGAGGAGCAGGCCGAAGAGCTCGTCGCCCGCACCGAGCGGCTTCTCGTGGAGGAGCGGATCGACGAGGCGCTCGACGCGGCGGCGGCGCTGGCGGCGGTGGCGCCCGAGGATCCCCGGGCAGCAGAGCTCCAGGTGCGAGGGCTCCACGCGAAGGCCCGTCTCGTGGAGGGCGACGAGGACTACGCGGGAGCGGCGATCCTCTACGGGCGGGTCCTCGGACTCGCGCCCGGGCACCCGGAGGCGGCGGCGGATCTCGCCCGCTGCCGGGAGGAGAGCGATCGTCGGGCCGAGCGGACCACGCTCGTGGGGGAGCTCTTCGCCGAGGCGCTCGACGCGTTCGCCGGGGACGATCTCCTGATGGCGCGAAGCCGCCTGCGGGACATCCTCGAGCTCGTTCCCGGCGACGCGGAAGCGCGGGCGATGCTCGCGCGCACGGAGAGCGCCATCGCGCTGCGTGTCTCCTCGTTTCTCGCGCAGGCCCGCCGCTCGATCGAGAGGGGACTGCTCCCCGATGCCGAAGAGGCGCTGGGTCGCGTGCAGGCCCTGGACGCGAACGCGCCCGAGCTGGCCGGGCTGATCGCACGCCTGCACCGGGCGGAACAGCAGCAGGCGGCCGCCGCCGCGGCCGCGGCTCGCGCCCGGGCCGACGCGTCGAAGTCGGGGGCGGGACTGGCGTCCGCGCCGAAGCCGACCGTCCCCGGGCCCCCCGTTCCGAAGCCTCCCCAACTGTCCCGCAAGAAGCGCAAGGAGATCGAGGACCTCTACCGGAGGGGCATGGAGGCGATGCAGGAGAACCGGGGGGCGGACGCGCTGCGCTACTGGGAGCTCGTCTGGCTCGCGGATCCCGACTACCAGAACGTTGCCGACTACCTGAAGCGCGAGTACCTGCTGCGCGGTCTCGAGACGTTCTCCCGGGGTGGCCTGGACGACGCCATCCGCCTCTGGGAAAAGGCGCTCGAGGTCGACCCCCAGGACGAGAGGACCCTGGGTTACCTGGCCCGCGCCCGTGAGCAGCGCGCCCGCACCCAGGAGATCCTCGGCTCGGGATCGTAGAGGGAGGGAGATGAAAGGAACCGGGACGACCCCGTCCGACGGCCGAGCTCCCGGCCGACGCCGGCTGATCCGCCTGCGGTGGATCGTATCCGGGGTCGCCGCGCTTCTGACCGCGGGAACCGTCGTCGCCGTCGGAGGCTTCGGTGAGCGGAACACCCGCACCGCGCTGACGCACGAGCTGCGGGCCCGACTCGTTCTCGAGGCTCGGAATCTCGCGCTCATGAGCGCGGGCGCGCTTCTGAGCGAGTTTCCCGAGCTCACCCTCACCCCCATTCTGTCGGAGCTCCAGAAGCACCGCGGAGAGCTGGCGTTCTCCACGGTCGTCGATCTCGAGGGCGCGATCCGCGGGCACGCCGATGCCCGGCGTATCGGAGAGCCCCACGAGCTGCCCGCCGACCTGGTCGCCGAGGCGGACGTCATCGAGGCAGTCGGAGGGGAGCGGGTCCTCGGGAACGCCGAGATCATCGTCGCCGCGGCACCCGTCTTTCGGCCCGGATCCCGCAACGCGATCGGAACCGCGTACGTGGCCATGCGCCGCGAGTACGTCGACGGGGTGATCGAGGCCGCGCGGCGAAAGCAGATCCTGCTGACCGCAGCGCTTCTGGGAGCCGGCCTCGCCCTCGTCTTCCTCTTCCTGTCGGTGCTCCTGCGGCCGCTCGGCGCGCTGCGGGAGGGTCTGGAGCGGATCGGCCGGGGCGATCTGGAGACCCCGGTGCAACTGAACGACCCCACCGAGCTCGGCCTGCTCGCCGAGACCATGAACGAGATGGCGAACCGGATCCAGGTCGCGCAGCAGGAGCGCGTCGAGAAGGAGCGCCTCTCCCGGGAAGTGGAGCTCGCCCGCGAGATCCAATCCTCACTGCTTCCCTCGGGGTACGTCCGAAGGGGCGAGTTCGTGATCCAGGGCGCGCACCGCGCCGCGGCGGAGGTCGGCGGGGACCTGTACGACGTCTTCGATCTCCCGGACGGGAGAATCGGACTCACCATCGCCGACGTCTCCGGAAAGGGACTCGCGGGGTGTCTGGTGACGTCGATGCTCGCGGCGCTGTTGCGGGCGTTCCGAGGCGAATCGCTGTCGCCCAGCGCGCTCATGGTCCGACTCGAGAACGACCTGCGCGATTCGCTCCGACCGGGAACGTTCATCACCATGTTTTACGGCATCCTCGATCCGAAGGACGGGCGGCTGGTGTTCGCCTCGGCGGGCCACAGTCCCCTCCTCGTGGTCCGGGAGCACGGCGGCAAGGCGGAGTGGTACCGGACAATGGGCATTCCCATCGGTGCGCTGCGCGGGGGAGCTCTGGCCCGTTCGCTGCGCGACGAGCAGGTCCGGCTCGCGCCGGGGGATGCCGTGCTCCAGTACACCGACGGAATCAACGAGGCGTTCGATCCGTCGGGTCGGACACAGTTCGGCTTCGGCCGCCTGGAGAGGGCGGTGGCGAGAAGCGCGGCCGGGGGTGGCGCCGCCATCCTCGACGCCGTTCGCCACGACATCCGGGAGTGGGTCGGGGACCAGTCTCCCCTCGACGACGAGACGCTGCTCGTGATCGCGCGGGATGCGGAGACGGTCGCGGAGTCCGCACGCCCGACCGGCGGCGACTCCGGTGCGGCGGGAGAGACCGCCGCGGATCGCCGCGGGCCGGGGAGGATCGGGGAGTCGGGTGACACCATGGTTCGCCCGCTGACCGCGCTGGAGGAGGCCCGCGCGCACGGATACCACGTCCGGCTGCCGGCGCGGGAGGAGGCGCTTCACGGTCTTCTCTCCCGTTTCCCGGACTGCCCCGAGCTCACGGACCTCAACTCGCGCGAGATCCACGTCCTCGAGAGCGCTCTCTACGAACTCTGCGCGAACGTCGTCGAGCACGGCTACGGCTACCGGGAGCACGAGACGTTCGATCTTTGGTGGGTCGGAAGTCCTTCCGATGCCGCGGAGGAGACAGACCTCGCCGAGAATCCGCATCGCCTGCGGGGACGTTTCGTGTTGCTCGATCACGGCGTCGCGTTCGCGCCCCGTCGCGACCACTCGGTCGATTTCCAGGAGCCCGCGGTCCGTCGCCGAGAGCGCGGCCTCGGGCTCGAGATCATCCGGGTGGCCACGAGTCGAGCCGAGTACCACCCGGCCACGCCGGAAGGAAACGTCACGATCATGGAATTCGACCCGATCACCCTGAATGCCCCGGAGGAGGTCCGGCATGGGATCTGATTTTCGCATCGAAGAAGAGGATGCGGGGGGAGACACTCGGCTGCTGCGCGTGAGCGGACGCCTCGACGCGAAGAGCGCGCCCTCGTTCGTCGCCCTCTGCCGGACGCTTCGGAGCCGGGGAACCCGCCGACTCGTCGTGAACCTGTCCGGGATCTCCTTCGTCGCCTCGAGCGGAATCGGCGTGCTCCTCGCCCTGACCGAGGAATACCAGGACGCGGGGGGAAGCGTCGTCCTCGCATCGCTCTCGGAGCCGGTCCGTTCGGTCCTGGAGCTCCTGAATCTCACCCAGTTCCTGACGATCGTCTCCTCCGAGGAGGAAGCGCGCCAGTCGCTCGGAGTCTGACTTGTTCCCGAGTCGGCGTCGTTCCAAGGAGGGAATCCCGGCGCCCCGTCCGGCGGAGGAAAGGCCCGCGACCGACCCGGTCGACATGTCCGCCCGCGACTACCTGGATCGAGGCGCCCGCCGTGAGCGCAGTCTTCTCTCTCTTCAGGAGCTCAGCAACGAGCTGAACGTCCGCATGGACCTCTACGAGATCGCGGACGTCGCGCTCCTCAACATCCTGGGTCACTTCGGCTGCTCCAAGGCCGCTCTCTGGATTCTGCCCGAGAGCTCGGGGCAGGACGCGGTGCTCGTGAGGGGCCAGGGTCTGAATCCGAACATCGCGCGGGCGATCGGGACACTCTGGACCCGCTGGCTCACGGCCCGTCCCGGGGGAATCGTGGCGCCCGTGCTCGTCTCCGATCTCAAGGACCTGCGCACCATCCCCGGTCTGGAGCTCGCCGAGAGCAACGGTCTCGCCCTCTTCGTGCCGGTCATCGCCCGCCGGAGGTTCCTGGGACTCTTGGCGCTCGGCAAGCGCGTGGGGGGCGAGGACTTCGGCCCCTTGGAGCTGGAGACCCTCCAGACCTCGATCAACCTCCTCGGCGTCGCCCTCGAGAACACGGGCCTGTACAACCGGATGGTGGAGAGCAACCGGCGACTTCGGAAGGCCAACGAGCACCTGCAGGAGCTCGACCGGTTGAAGTCGGAGTTCCTCAACAACATGAATCACGAGCTCCGCACTCCGCTGACCATCATGGTCGCGTATCTCGACAGCCTGATCGCGGGGGAGCCGAAGGAGTCCCGGCGGTTCGAGCATCTCCGGATCGTCCGTGAGGAGACGGAGAAGCTGAGTGGTATGCTCCTGAACGTCCTCGACTTCTCCAAGCTCCTCGACGACGAGTTGGAGATCCGCGCCGAGCTCGGCGACGCGCGAGCCTCTCTCGACACCTATTACGAGGAGCGCCGTCCCGGAATCACCGCCGATCTGCGCGAGCTCCGCTTCACGACGGCGACGGAGATCCCCCCCTCGATCTTCGACCGGGACCGCTTGGTCCAGATCGTCGACTGCCTCGTCGACAACGCGGTGAAGTTCACCCCCCACGGGTCGGTGATTCACATCCGCGTCGAGCCGACAAGGCGAGACGACCGGGAGTGGGTCCGGATCGACGTCGAGGACGACGGGCCCGGGATCCCCGCCGACTCGCTTCCCCACATCTTCGAGTCGTTCCGCCAGGGCGACGGCTCCCAGACCCGGGAGCACAGGGGCATGGGCATGGGGCTCGCCTTCGCGAGGCGCCTGGCCCAGAAGATGAACGCCGATCTCACCGTCGAAAGCGAGATCGGAAAGGGAGCGAGGTTCTCGATCTTTCTGCCGACGGGCTGACCGGCGGATCTCCCCCACCTTCGCCGCGGCCGGGGCCCGCGACGAGCCCGGTGAGAAACACGGGCTCTACCGAGCGATCGCTCCCGCTCACTCACCCCGCAAGAAGCTCCGCACTCTCCGCACGATCCCCGGTACGGGCGGGTCCCAGACCGTCCGCGCCAGCACCGCCGGAGGAGGGGGACCGGCGACCATTCCCAGCTCGGACGCGACCGCGTCCTCGCTCGAGAGAACCAGCACCCCGTCCCGGTGCAGGTGAAAGCGCGCGGCGGCGGAGACCTCGCCCAACACGGAACGGGCGTCTCCGGGAACCGCGGAGAAGCTCAGGTAACCGTACTCGAGGTTCAGCAGCGCGGTCTCTCCGGCGGAATGGCGGCCGAAATCGCGAACCCGGGGTGTGGGCGGGAGGTACTGCCACGTCAGGTTGTCGACGGCAATCGGTCCGGAAGGCCGCGCTTCGAGAGCGCGCGCGGCCAGCTCCCGGCAGGACGCGTCGTTTCGGAGCGGGCCGAAGTGCTTCCAGGAGACGAGGGGCAGCACCGAAAGGCCCAGCACGAGTCCGGCGACCGTCAGAGGGATCAGGACGCGATCGGGGCGCCGGAGTCGGCTCAGGGTCTCCGTGAATCCCGTCAGAAGAAACGGGAGCAGAACGACACAGTAACGGTAGCGGAAATCGAACACGACGTCCCGACCCTGGTTCAGCCACAGGTAGGCGACCGTCGGAAGGACCGGGATCAGGATTCGAGGCGACCGGAGCGGGAGGCCGAGAAACAGGAGAGAAAGAACCGCGAGCCCGACGAGCTTCCTTCTCCAGAAGGGGGGAACGAAGACGTCCCGGAAGATCCTGCCGAGGCTCCCGGTGATCTCCTCTCCCCCGGCGAGCGAGCCGAGCGCCCCGGCGAGCTCCCCGAACAGGGGCGGCGTCAGGGACATCCCACCCGGGGGAAACGCCGGCATGACGACTCCGATGACGAGCCCGAAGGCCGCGCCGAACAGGACGGTCCCTCCGTACCACCTCCGGCGCCCCGTCCGAAGTGCGAGGTAGACACAGAACAGGGCCGCAACGAGAAACAGCTCCTCCTTCACCCCACACGCGAGCCCGAGGAAGACGACGGCCGTCCCCGGTCGATCGCGCGTCGACGCGAGGCACGCCGCGAGCAGAAGGGGTAGGGCGACGTCCACGTCGTGGATGTCCCCGAGAACGTTGTGCAGGACGATCGGGCCGGAGGCGAAGAAGAGAGCGAGGAGTGCCGCCGATCGTACCGGGAGGCGGAATCGGCCGAGGAGGTATGCGAGCGCTCCGGACAGCGCGTAGAGGGCGAGCTTCAGCCCGACGAGGAGGACGACCGGAGTGTTCTCCTGCCCGATGAGATACGGGGGGACGAACGCGTAGAGCAACGGAGAGAAGTGGATGTGGAAGTGGTGCGACCCACCTTCGAACGGAGAGAGGAAGCCCCGTCCCTGGGAAGCGTTCACGAGCCAACTGTGGAAGGTCCCCTGATCGTACATCGTGTAGCGCCCGTGCGCGAGCTTCACCCCGACCCCGAACGCGTAGATGACGAAGAGCGCGCCCGAGAGAAGAAGCGGTCGGCGGGTGCTCGGATCGGCCCGGGCCGCCTCCGCCCGCATGGGCGGCACGGGAGCCCTCAGTCCCGTCAGGGCGCGTGGACCCATTCGACCGCCGGCCAGGCCCGGATCGAGGAGCGCCCCCGGCGAACGAGCCGGATCGCGCCCGCGATCGGGCTCCCGAGCATGAAGAACTGGACGAGATCCCCGGGATTCCCGAGGCCGGCCAGTGGGAGCCGGGCCCGGAGCGGTGGGGTGAACGGGTTCTGGTATCCTCCCTCCGGATACCGGATCTCGTGCACGGTGACCCGGAGTCCGAGGACGGCGAGGAGCGAGATCGTCAGGAGAAGAGCCCAGCCGAAGAGAACTCCCGCGCCCGCCCTCTGTTTCCCGGCAACGTGAGGGAGGTGGCGACGGCTCGACATGCCCGAACTCCGGCGAGGGTCCGAAGCCGCGGATTATAGACCCGGCCCCGGAGATTCTCCACGGCGGACCGAGACGGTGGGTCGCGCGGGCGTCCCGCCCGGGAGAGCGGACCGGAGAGGAGCGAACGAAGATGAGCCGAATCGAAGTCTTGCGCGCGGACATCACGCGGCTCCCGGTGGACGCGATCGTCAACGCGGCCAACGAGACCCTGCTCGGAGGCGGGGGGGTCGACGGTGCGATTCACGCCGCCGCGGGGCCGGGGTTGCTCGAGGAGTGCTCCGCGATTCCGGAGGTGAGCCCCGGGGTCCGTTGTCCCACCGGCGAGGCGCGCATCACGGGTGGCCACGGGCTGCCGGTGAGGCACGTGATCCACACGGTCGGACCGGTCTGGCGCGGCGGTACGAGCGCGGAGCCGGAGCTGCTCGCCTCCTGCCACCGCGAGTCGCTCCGTCTCGCGGTGGAGCACGGGCTGCGGTCGGTCGCGTTCCCGGCGATCAGTTGCGGCGTTTTCGGCTATCCGATCGAGGCGGCGGCGCGCGTCGCGATCGACACGGTGCGGGAGTTCCTGGCCGAGGACGATACGATCTCCCGCATCGTGTTCGCCGCGTTCGAGGGGAAGGTGCAGGCCGCTCTGGAGAGGCAACTGACCGGCCGGTCGTCGGGCTAGCCTGCATGTCTCACCAGCCTCTGCTGCGGCCGCGGCGAAGCCGCGCGACGAGCCTGGTGAGAAATGCAGGCTAGCGGGCGCGGGCCTTTTCCAGCACCTCGCACAGGTGCTGAATCCGGAGCGGCTTCGAGAGGCAGGCCACCGCTCCGCTCTCCTCCAATATCCTCTCCCGCTCGTCGGCGTGGACCCCGGTGATGAGGATCACGGGAATGTGCGGGAATCGCTCCCTCACGTGCCGCGCGAGAGAGATCCCGTCCATGGTCGGCATGCGGACGTCGGAGAGCACGAGATCCGCCTCGCTGAGCGCGAGGGAGTCGAGCGCCTCCTCGCCGTTCGTGACGCACGTCGCCGCGAACCCCTGGATGCTCAAGCTGTCGAAGAGGAACTCCCGGATGATCTCGTCGTCCTCGACGATCAGTACCCGGCCCTTCTTCACCGCAATCCTCCCGAACGGGGAAACGACTCCGTTGTCCGGCCCGTGCCGCTCAGTCTCCGCACCCGCTACTCGTCGGCGGGCGCGCTCTCGGATTCCCTCTCCTCGGGAGCGGTTCCCTCTTTCCGTACGAGTCGCTGGAGGGCCTTCACGTCGGGCGGCATGAAGACCCGGGAGCGCGAGCGGTTCAACCCCAGAGTCCGGATGAAGGTGCCGAGCTCCGCGATCTCCCAGTCCCCGGAGACGGGCACGTTCACCTCCGCTTCCCCGTCCGCGAGGTTCTCGGCGGCGCGGCGGATCTCCGCAATCGGCAGCAGAACTGTCCGGCCGAGGTACTTCATGAGCACGAGGAGCATCGCCCCGGTGAGGAGGAAGATCGACGCGAACAGCCAGCGGACGTTCCCCCGCTCCTGGACGTACCCGTCGGTCGCCATCCGCACCACGATCTCGCTCGCCGGGCCGGGAGATTCCGGCACCGTGGCCGTTCCGAGGTAGCGGCGCCGCGAGCCCTCCTCCCCGAGATCCCGCTCGACGGAGAGTGTCCAGGCCGCGCCCTCCGACGGCCACCCGTCGATCACGTTGCCGCTCCCGTCGAGCAGGGCGATCCCTGCGACGCCGGACTCGGCCGCCAGCCACTCGACGAATTGATCGGGCAGTCTCGTGGCGGACGCGCGCTCGTCGGTCCCCGCGAAAAGACAGGCGACGCTGCGGGCGAGGGTGTCCGCGCGGCTTCGGAGATCCTCCTCCAGGTGCCGGGCGTACAGGTGAGGGAGCAGGAGGCAGAGACCCGCGGCATGCCCCAGGAAGACGACCGCCGAGGCCACCTGGACCCGGAACTTGAGCGATCGCCGCACCGTCACCCGCGACCCGCGCGCCGACAAGGGCCCCTCCCGAGAGACGTGAATCCGCGCAACCCGACCGGCCGACCGGGGGCGCCGGGCTCCACTCTCCCCCGGTCGGTCGGCCGGCGCATCTCTATGCAGAGGATCGGATGCCGAAAGGGGACGCTTGAGCTACCGGACGTAGCCGAGGGCCCGGAGCTGGTCCCGGATCGCCGGATCGAGGGTCTCGGGGAGTTCCCGGGCGGCGAGAGCTCCCCCGGAGCCGACCCGGGCCATCCAGTCCTGGAGAACCCGGAAGAGGGAATCCGCCACGGCGGGCTCGGCGACGGCGAGATCGACCCGTTCCGCCGGGTCGGCGATCACGTCGAAGAGCCGAATCCGGCTCGGGTCGGGGATGGCGTCGACGCGGGCGGGGCGGTCCCGGGCGTCCTCCCCCGGAGACGGCTCGGGCCGGAAGATCAGCTTCCAGCGCCGGGTGCGGAGGAATTTCAGCTCCTCCCCGTAGAGGGTCGCCTCTCCGTACGTCGCCGCCGCGCTCCCCGCGACGGGATCGATCTCCGTCCCGTGCCGGACGTCTCCGGGACCCGCCCCCGCGCGGAGATCACGGCCGGTGAAGCTCCGGTCGCTCGGGGCGGGGATCCCGGACATCCCGAGAGCGCTCGGTGCGAGGTCGACGAGGCTCACCAGCCCGTCGAGAACCGTCCCCGCCTCGCCCCCGGGAGGTCGCAGGACGAGCGGCACCCGGACCACCTCGTCGAACATGGCGTGACCGTGACCGTATTCCCGGTGATCCCAGAGCTCTTCGCCGTGATCCGCCGAGAAGACGACCGCGGTTCGCTCGAGATCGCCCCGCGCCTCGAGAAACTTCCACAGCCGCCCGATCTCGCGGTCGGTGTACGCGACCTCTCCCCGGTAGAGCCGCGCGATCTCGCGCCGTCCCGCCTCGCCGCCGGGATACGTTTCGCCCCGGATGTCGTCGACCGTCAGCGACGATCCCACGTGTCTCGGGGCGGGGCCGAAGAGACGATCGAAGGGCGGCTCGGGCCAGTTCGGCAGGTGGGGGTCGAGGTAGTGCACCCAGAGGAACCACGATCCCCGACCCCGCTCGATCCAGGCGATCGCCTGGTCGGAAAGGCGCCGGGCCGATTCCAGGCGGCCCACCCGGAGCGCCACCTTGGCCAGCCCCCAGACGATCCGGGTCCCCCTCGCTCCCTCGAGACACTCGAGACGCTCCGCCACGTCGAACCGGTCGAAGCCCCGTGCCAGTCCCCCCGTTCCGAGCCAGGGGTTCGAGACGAAGGCCGCGGTCCGCCGGCCCGCATCCCGGCACGACTCCGCGAGCGTGGGCACGGCGGCGGAGATCCCGGAGAGCGCCCTCAGCACGAGGTGCTCCCCCGGATACGTTCCGGTCAGAACGCTTCCGAGCGAGGGCAGCGTCCACGGGGAGGGCGCGACGCAGTTCGAGTAGAGCGCGGCCTCCCGGCAGATCCGATCGAACCAGGGCGTGCGGGCGGTGGGGTCCCCCATCGCTCCCAGATGGTCCGCGCGCAGCGTGTCCACCGTGAGAAGGAGCAGGCTCGGCGCCCCGTCGACTCCGACGGTGCGTGGGGTCGGGGGGCGAAAACCGGACGCGATTCGCGCCGCGGCGGGCAGGGCGAGAAGCAGCGCGGGAATCGCGGCTCGGGCGGTCCAGGAGACAAGGCGGGTCTCCCGGCGGCGGGGCAGGTTCGAGGCGAGCGCGGCGACGACCACTGCGGCGAGCCCCAGGCCCGCGGCCCCCGCGAGACCGAGCGCGACGTCCCCCGCTCCCCAGGGAATCCTCTTGTAGAGGTTGCGCCCGAGCGCCACGATCGCCGGGATGAGGAGGAAGAGAGTCGCTGTCGCCGCCAGGCGGGCCGCCGGCCGGCGCGGGCGGTTCAACCCCGCCAGCAGCAGAGTGAGGGGCAGTAGGACCAAGAACCCGAGGACGGCGCCGAGGGAAGCTCCGCTCCAGAACGTGCCGACGCCCCGGATGTACGCGGGCTCGTGGGGAAAGAGAGGATCGACGAATCCCGCGATCCCGCCGAGAACGGCGGGAAGCCCGATCTGCGCGAGGAGGAGGGAACCGAGGGACGGGCGACGATCGGGCACGGTCTGGATGGCTCCCCGAAGGACGGGCGGGCGCGAGGTCGGGATCAAGGTAGGGAAGAAGGTCGGGAGCCGTCAACGCGGGACGGGAAGCCCCCGCGGCGACCTTTCGGTACACTTCACGGTCACCCTGTCCGGACTGTTTGCTCCGGCCGGAAGCCTGCCCGGAAGAGGACTGCCGTGACGAGCGACAAGACCCTTCTGTTTCCGTGGCCGATCCCCTGGCTCGTGGGGCTGGCCGCCGTACCGGGCCTCGCCGCGCCGGAGTACGAGGACCACGCCCCTCGCCTCCTGATCGAGGCGCCCTCGGAGGCGGTCGTCGGGGAGGCGACGCGCTTCTCCGTCCTGCTGGCCGAGCGGTGGGGACGCGAGGGTCCGGAGGTTCCGACCGCAGGGGTCGAGCGGTCGGCCCGCCTCGAGGTCACGACGACCGATCCGTCGGCCGTGTTCTCCGACCGCGTGCGGATCGGGGCGGGCGCCGGCGGGAAAGGCGTAGGGAGGATCGAGTTCGGCCGCCCCGGTCTCCACCGGATCCGGGTCGAGGGGGAAGCCGGCCTCGGGGGGGAGAGCCAGCCGATCCGCGTTCTCGCCGAGCCGCCGGCGGAGCGGATCTACTGGGGGGATCTCCAGGGACACCTGCACACGCCGGGGGCGGGACACGCGGGAGCGCTTCCGCCCGAGAGTTTCGCGCACTCTCTCGCGGAGGGGCTGGCCTTCGCGCGCGACGTCTCCCTCCTCGACTTCTGCGCGTTCACTCCCCACCTGCAGACGGCGGGGGGGCTCGCCCGTGCGTCGGGCCCGGACGGATCTCCGTGGGATGCGCTCCTCCGGGCCGTGGAGGCGGCGCACGCGCCGGGCGAGTTCGTCGTGTTCCCCGGGTTCGAGTGGCAGGGGAACGAGGGAGACCATTGCGTCCTCTACCCCGCTCCCGGTCCGATCGAGGCGCCCGCCGACTTTCTCGCGCTCGCCCGCGCGGCGCGGGCGCGGGGCGCCCTGCTCACGGCCCACGAGGTCTTCCTGCCGACGCGCTTCGAGCCGCGGGTCGCGCTGTCCGCGATCGAGGTGATGCGCGACTCGCGAAGCATGGAGTCCCTCGGACGGGCCGCTCTCCACAAAGGGGTGGCGGTTCCGTTCCTGGGTTGCAGCGACACCCACGGCGGGGCGCTCGGCGCGACGTCCCTGACCGGTCTGCGCGCGCCCGCGCTCACCCGCGCGGCGATCCTGGAGGCGATCCGCCGCGGCCGCACCTGGGCGACGAACGGCGAGCGCATCGTGCTCGAGCTCGACGTCGACCTTTCGGGGGATCTCCCCGTACTGCGGGGATCGGGGCTCGCCACCGGCCCGGTCGATCACGTCGAGCTCTTTCGGAACGGGAAGCTCGTCGGTCAGATCCGGGACCTTCCGGACACGCACGAGTTCCGGTTCTCCTGGCCCGACCCGGATCTCCTGCGGCTCGAGTGTCTCGACCGGACGATCGCGTACCACTGCCGCGTCGTGCAAACGACGCCGAATCGATACGACCCGTCCCGACGCGATGTCGCCGTCTCGAGTCCGGTCCCGGTGACTCCGGCCGCCCGCCACTTCGACGGCGCGCACGCGCGGCGCGGCGGTCGGGACGACCAACGACCCGGCGACGCCCTCCTCCGGCTTCGGGCCGCCTGGGATCCGTTTCGCCCCGCTCCCGACCGGGCGCTGCGGGACGATCTTCCCGAAGGGGCGCCGATCCCCGACTGGTCCGCCGCGGAGATCGAAGAGTTGAGGAGCGCGGTGCGGCAGATCTCCCGGCTCGCCACGGAGGACTCGACGCTGCTCGCGCTCGCCTCGGGCGCGAGCCCTCTCCCCGCGATCGCCGAGGCCTTGGCGGCGATCCGGGATCTCCGCGAGCGGGAGCGGGAGATCGTGATGGAGGGGACGCCTTCGCCCGCGCGGGTGAAGGCGCTGCACCGGGAGGCCCGCGAGGCGCACGCCCGCGCGACCTCGGTCCGGTCCCGCGGCCTCTCCGCGGATTCGAGTCCGCTCCCGGAGGCGTGGTTCGGCGCGCGCCTGCTAATGAAGCTCGTGGACGATCCTCTGCAAACGATCGCGGCGATTCCGAAGCGATCGCTCCCGCCGTCCCCGGTCCGGTGGTGGAAGCCGGCGCAGGAGGTGTCGCGCGTGGAGATCGAGATCGATCCGCGGACGCTCGCTGCACTTCGGCCCGTGAGCCGGTGGAGCCGCGCGCTCCGGCGCGAGACCGAGGAGCGCTGGGGATACACGGAACCGTCGATCGCACCCGCCGAGCACGAGGCGGCGATCCGGGTTCGGGTCGAGGCGGCCGACGACTCTCTACGGGGGAGTGTCCGCAGCGGCGAGCCCTCCGATCCGTGGGACGTCCCGCTCGCTTCCTCGGACGGGGACTGGATCGCGGTGCTCGACCGAGCGCACGTGCCCTGGCCGGGGGACGCGCCGCCCGTTCTCGAGCTCGATCCCCCGGCGCGTCTCTCCGCCCTGGTTCTGGAGACCCCGAACGGGGCGCCGCTCGACCGGCCGGGGCGGCTGCGCTCCCTCACGACGGAGCGCGCGACCGCGGCGACGGTCGCGAAGCTCGTCACGGACGGCGGTCCGGTGGAAGTGGCCCTCGTCAGCGCATCCGGGGAGCCGCTCGCCGGGGGGAGCGGCGGCGGGACGACCCTCGGCCGACCCCGGCCGCGCCTGCACGCCCTCTGGTCGGGAGTTCTCGAGGAGAAGAGCACGGCGATCGCGTTTCCCGAGGCGGCCGGCGGCGCCTCCGGGAGAGTGATGGCGCGCTGGGGCTTCGCCGGATGGAACCGTGCGGCCGGCGTCACGATCCCCGGTCACGACGTGATTCGCCCCGCCGGGCTGTGCGCCCTCCCGGACGGGCGGGCCCTCGTCGCGTTCGGGGAGGAGCTCGCGATCGCGACCCCGGGGACGGGTCGGATCGAGAGAGTCTTCTACCCCCTCGGGCGCCGTCACGAGCCGGGGCGGGAGCTCAGCCTGGCGCCGCTCGCCGACGGCCGGGTGCTCGTGCGCGGAGCGTTCGGGCCCGGCGGGGGCTGGGTGGCGCTCCTCGACTGCCGGACCGGTATCTGGAGCCACGTCCCGCCGGGGCCCGAAACGGGATCCGTGGCGGTTCACCCGGACGGAGGATTCGCCTGGCTGACCGGACGTACGCTCCGGCGGCGCGACGAGGGGGGCCGGAACCTCCCCGACATCACCGTGGACGTGTCGGGCCGCCTTCTCGGGTTCGACTCCCAGCGTCACGCCGTCGTCGGACTGGAGTCGGGGGAGGCCGTCCGGGTCGATCCGATCACCGGCGGCGTTACGGAGAGGATCGCGGGCCACGCGCTCACCGTGGACCGCTACGGCGCCGTTCTCCTGCTCGACGGTCTCGACGCCCGGCACCCGGAGCTCGCCCGCGAGATCCGAATCGTCCGCGCCCTGCCCGGCGGTGCCTTTCGGGGACCCTACCCGCTGGCGATTCGAGCCTCTCCCGTCCTCGATCCCCCCGTGCTCGTGGCCCCCACTCCCGACGCGCTCCTGGTCCTCGGCGGCACGACCTGGTGGCGCCGACTGCCGGACCACGACTGGTGGGGTGTCACCGTGGACCGCTGGGAGCCGGTCTGGGCCGGAGAGACGGGAGCGGAGTGAAGGGGCGTCGCCGGATCCGCCATCGGCCCGCCCATGTGTCCCCTATTGAGGACACCCATTCCCCGTCGCGCCCTTTCGGGGGGTCGGTTCGACACGCCCGGCGGCCGAGTCCCGGACCGGAAGGTCGGCGCTCGAATGGCGCAAGGTCTTGTCGAAGGGTAATCTGGGCCCCGCGGCCGATCTCCCGGCCGAGCGCTGGCACGTCTCCTGCAAACCGATCCCGTGTCTCCAAGGAAGGCCCCGACGTCCGGCGGGAATCGGACAAAGGCTGGTGATTCCCATGAGAAACGATTTCCCCACGATGATCGCGCTCTCCGGCATCGCGATTCTGGGGCTCGCGGGATGCGACGACGACACGGTGACATACATCGAGGACGGCCCTCCGGCCGTTCCGACCGGTGTCTACACGATCACCGGGGACGGGTGGGTCGACGTACGGTGGAACCCCGTCTACGAGGACGACGTCGCGGGGTACGGCGTCTACCGGACCCTCGATCCGGACGATGCGTACGCGCGTCTCGCCACGATCTCGGATCCGGAGGCGAGTGAGTACCGCGATTACGGCGTCGTGAACGGAGTGACCTACTACTACGCCGTCGATGCCTTCGACCACGGCAATCACGAGAGCGATCTCTCCTATGAGGACGCGTTCGACACGCCGCGCCCGGCGGGGATCGGGGTCACGGTTCACGCGGCGGACTTCCGGCCCCTGGAGTCGGCCATCGACTTCTCCGACTTCCAGATTCCCAACAGCTTCGTGACGGCGGCCGCCGCTCCCGACGCCGACATCGTCTTCGAGCTCGTCGGGGACTATCTTTACGCTCGGGGAACTTTCATCTCGGGGTTCGCGAACGACATCCAGGATCTCGGCTACACCGAGAGCATGGACGACGTGTCCTGGGCACCGGGCGATGGGTGGTCGGCCTCTCCGATCGGCGTCGAGCTGATCGCGGGGCACACCTACGCGGTATGGACCTGGGATGACTACTACGCGAAGTTCCGAGTCCACTCGATTCGAGCGGGAGGCGGAGTCCACCAATACGCGACCATCGACTGGGCCTACCAGATCGACCGGAGCAACCCGGAGCTCTCGCAGCTCGCGAAACGGGATCGGGAGGAGGCTCCCGAGGGCCGAGGCTCGTGATGCCCGGGCGACGGACGAGACGCCGGGTCGTGCGGACCCCGAGCCGCGACGGGGGTCACACGCGGCGGCCGTCGTCCGTTCTTGAATGCGGGGGCCCCAGCCTCACCCGCCTCCGTGGCGAGGAACGACACCGAGCCCGCGGCTCCATTCCGGACTGCCGGCTCCGGTGGGGAAAGCGAGGGACCCGAACGCTGCGAGGGAACCCGAACGGGGCCTACGGAGTTGAGAGAGTGGATACGACATATTGGGGCGTGTCGTGCCGCTTCTCTCGAGGGAGTGCACGTGCTGCCAGTTGGCGCCAGCCCGACTGATGAGTGTCGTTGAATCGACCCGGAGAACAGGGGCTCTGGGAAGAGGAAAGGCACCGGCTCCCTCGCCGAGGGGAGAGAGCGTTGCTCTCTCCCCTCACTCTTTCTTTGCCCTCTTGCCCTTCGACTTGCCCTTCGACTTCCTCCCTCTTCCCGCATCCCGCTCCGCGCGACGCCGGCCGGCGTTCCTCACCGGCCTCTGCCGCGGCAGCGGCCCGCGACCGGCCCGGTGAGAGATGCAGGCCGGGGTCGGGGGCAGTAAATGTCGATTCTTCAAAGACATGAGCCGAGAAGGCGGGAGACCCGCGTTTGACAGCCCGGACGGCCGGTCCGTATACTGGTCCGACTTCTCTGCGGCCTCCCCGTATGACTCGGGTCCAACCCACGGCTGACGAAACGAGGAAAGCATGTCGACCCGCGTGAAGTCCCTCTCCCGCCGATTCCTGGGGATCGTGAGCGTTTTCCTGATCGGGGCGTCGACGCCGCCGACCGCGGACGCCGCCGATCCGGGAGACACTTCCCTCGCCTTCCTCAAGATCGGGATCGGGGCCCGGGCCGCCGCGATGGGAGAGGCGTACGCCGCCGTCGCCCAGGATCCCACCGCCGTCCACTGGAATCCGGCGGGCATCTCGACCGTTCCCGGCCGTGAGTTCCACTCCACGCACAACGAGTGGATCTCCGACGTTCGCTACGAGTACCTCGCGGCCGTCCAGGGAATGCAGGGACACGCCATCGGAGCTCACGTCGGGTTGCTGCACATGGGAGAGCTCGAGGAGCGGAACGACGTCGGCGTTCTCACCGGACACTTCCGCGCCTACGACTTCACCGGGGGCCTCACCTACGGCCGGCGCATCACGCGCACGATCGAGATGGGCGCCACCGTCAAGGTGCTCTACTCGAAGATCCACGACTTCTCCGCGACCTCGTTCGCGACCGATCTCGGCGTTCGCTACCGGACGCCGCTTCGCGGCCTCGTCCTCGCCGGCACCGCGACGAATCTCGGGACTCCGGTCAAGTTCGAGGAGGAGGACGCCGTGCTTCCGTTCGGGGTGAGGCTGGCCGCCGCCTACCGCACGCGTCGCGTTCTGAGCGGCCTCCTGCTCGCCTCGGATCTGCGCATTCCCAATGACAGCGACGTGCGAGGGCACCTCGGCGCCGAGCTCTGGGTCCACCAGGTGGTGGCGATCCGGGGAGGTCTGAAGCTGAACTACGACGAGGAGATGGGCGCCGTCGGCCTCGGGGTGCGCTACGGCGACTTCCTGGTCGACTATGCCTTCGTCCCGTTCTCCGACAGCTCGGAGCTCGGGGACACCCATCGCGTTTCCCTCGGCTGGCGTCCGGGGTTCATGCAGTCGGAGGTGGCGGCGCCGTAGCCGAGGCGAGAGAAGGCGGCCCGACGTTCGGCCCGATCCTCAGCTCCCCGACTCTCCGTGGCCGCCGATCTCGGGCGCCCCGGGAGGCGGCGTGTCCGTCCCGGCCCCACTCGACCAGTCCTCCCAGACGAACTCCCCGTCCTCCAATCGAAGCGCCGAGAAGACCGTCATCCAGTCGCCGAGCACGAGGAGACTCCCCCCTGCCGGCCGCCTCTCCTCATGACGGGCGTGCAGGTGACCCATGAGGAACGCGTCATGACCCGCGACCAGCGTTCGGTCGACGAACTCGCTCAGGCGGGGCGCAATGCGGAACTCGCGGGCCGTGAGGACCGTCCGACTGAACTTCGACAGGCGGTGTCCCAGAGCGTAGGCGAGGTCGGGGTGCACGAGATGGAGGAGTCGCACGACCCACCGGTTGCGAATGACGGACTTCAGGATCAGGTACCCGCTGTCTTCCCCGGACGCGAGCCCGTCCCCGTGGGCGAGGAAGAGGCGCTTCCCCTGGTGCACGACCGTGATCGGGTCCGGGTGCACCGTCATCCCCGCGAACTCCTTGAACACGGGGCCCGCCCACCAGTCGTGGTTCCCGCCCAGGAAGGAGACCGGTACCCCGCGATCCACCAGGCGGCGGATCTCCCCCAGAATCCGAGCGTGCCGCCACGGCATCACATGGGTGTACTCGAACCAGAAGTCGAAGAGATCGCCCAAGATGTAGAGGTGCTCGGCGCTCCGGTCCCCGACGCGGTGCAGGAACGGGATGAGACGAGACAGGCGAGGCTCGTCGCGCCGCGGATCGGGCGAGGATCCCAGGTGAGCGTCCGCGATGAAGTAAACCGGGGCCGACATGATCCCTCTCCCCCGGGGAACGTGCGCGGAGAGGTAGCCGCGATCGGCGGGCGCAACCGTCCGGAGGACAGAGCAGCGTAGCAACGGGTGGGGCCCGAGGCAACTTTTGGGCACGCCCGGGGTATTTCGAAACAGTGAGAGGAATCGCTGGCCCCCCTGCCGGGGCTTCCCGCCCCGAGAGGAGAACCCCATGAAGATCCGCATTCCCCGATTGGCTCCCGGAGCCACGCTCGTCATCGCCGGGTTCCTGGCCGGGTTGATCTTGTCCCATTCCATCACGACCGACCCGGGGCGGCCGATCCCGCTGACCGGTCAGGCTCTCGCCTCGGACGACGAAGGCACGACGGAGGGCTTGCTGCGGAGTCCTTTCGTGGACGTTGCGGACAAGGTCGTCCCCGGCGTCGTGGCCATCTCGACCCGGATTGGGGAAGGCCAGCGACGGGGACGGCGGCCCACGTTCCACCCTTGGGGGGACATGTTCGAGGAGCTCTTCCCGAACGATCCGCGGCGGGAGGAGACTCCGCGCCAGCGCCGGCCGAGCGGGTCCGGATCCGGATTCCTGATCGATCGGGACGGTTACATTCTGACGAACAACCACGTCATCAGCAAAGCGAGCAAGGTCTCGGTGACGTTCCCCGACGGGGACGAGATCGAGGCGACGATCGTGGGTCAGGATCCGGAGACCGACGTCGCGCTGCTGAAGATCGACCCCGACGACTTCGAAGGCGACCTGCATCCTCTCCGGTTCGGAGACTCGGACGGGGTCCAGGTCGGCGACTGGGCGATCGCCGTCGGGAACCCGTTCGGACAGCTCGCGGGGACGCTGACGGTCGGCGTGATCAGCGCGAAGGGGCGGGTCGACCTGAACATCATGGGGGGCACGCCCGCCTATCAGAACTTCATTCAGACCGATGCGTCGATCAACTTCGGCAACTCGGGAGGTCCGCTGGTCAACGCCCGCGGCGAGGTGGTCGGTGTGAATACCGCCATAAATCCGGCGGGACAAGGCATCGGTTTCGCAATTCCGATCAATATGGCCAGCAAGATCGCCGATGAGCTGAGAAGGACGGGAAGGGTCTCCCGTGGCTACCTCGGGATCCTCCCCCAGACCCTCACCCCGGAACTGGCGGAGAGCCTGGACATCCCGGACACCGAGGGAATCCTCATCTCCGAAGTGCTTCAGGACACTCCCGCCGACCGGAGCGGTCTCGAGCGGGGAGACGTGATCACGCGGCTGAACGGGGAGCCCGTCCGGGAGATGAACTCCTTCCGGATGCTGGTCGCCGACCAGATCGTCGGAAGCGAGATCCGGCTCGACATCATCCGGGAAGGTCGCGAAAAGAAGGTCGAGGTGGTGCTCGGAGAGAAGCCGAGCGCGGTCGTGGCCTCGGTGCGGGACGATGACGAGAGCGTCTGGGCGGGGTTGCGCGTCGACGAGGTCGACACCCGAGAGGCGCGCCGCATGGTCGACGATCCGTCCGAAGAGGGCGTGGTCGTCGTTGAGGTGGAGATCGACAGCCCGGCCGAGGAGGCCGGCATCCAGGTCGGAGACGTCCTCAAGGAGATCGGGAACTTGGAGATCACGGACCTGTCCGATTACCGGTCCGCGGTCCGTAAGTACAAGGAGAAGAAGGCGGTCGCCATCCTGTTGAAGCGCGGCAACCAGACCCGGTACGTCGGGCTGAAGCCGTAGGCGGCCGAAGCACGGCTCGTGACCGCCCGGACGCGCGGACACGGGCGAGGAGCACGGAGTGGCGAGAAACGCACTGGTCGACAGCGAGAGCGATGATCGCTCCCTCGACATCTATCTGAAGGAGATTCGGCGAACCGAGCTCCTGAAGCCGGATGACGAGGTGCGCCTCGCCCGCCGGATCAAGGACGGAGATCGCTCCGCCCTCGACGAGCTCGTGCAGGCGAATCTCCGTTTCGTGGTGAGCGTCGCCCGTCAGTACATGGGGCGCGGGCTGAGCCTGGCCGACCTGATCAACGAGGGCAATTACGGTCTCATCAAGGCGGCCGAGCGCTTCGACGAGACCCGGGGCTTCCGCTTCATCTCCTACGCCATCTGGTGGATTCGCCAGGCGATCCTCCAGGCGCTGAGCGAGCAGACGCGCGTCGTCCGCATCCCCATCAACCGGGCGGGGAAGGCGTCGAAGATCGACCGCACGGTCCAGGCGCTCGAGCAGACCCTCGGCCGGCGCCCGGTGCCGGAGGAGGTCGCCGGTGAGCTCAAGCTCTCGGTGGAGGACGTCCTGGAGCACCAGACCTACACCCTGCGATCGGTGTCGCTCGACGCCCCGGCGGGCGACGACGGCGACGTCTCCCTGATGAATCTCCTGACCGACGATCAGGCGTCGGCGCCGGATCAGCGCGTCGTGGATCACGATCTCGCCCGGGACCTCCGGGAGGCGATGGAAATGCTCGACCCGCGGGAGCGGAAGATCCTCCGGGACTACTACGGCATCGAGACGGGGGAAGGCGTGACCCTGGAGGCCATCGGCAAGGACCTGGGCCTCACCCGCGAGAGGGTGCGTCAGCTCAAGGAGCGCGCCATCCGGAAGATCCTCCAGCGGAAGGACCGCGAGAAGCTCCGCTCGTACCTGCAATGATCCCACGACCGGGGGCGTGCCTCCCCCCCTCGCGCCGCCCCCGCGCCCCAGGGGTGGGCGCTCCCCTTTCGCCGCGTGCATTTCCCGTCCAGCCGACCCCGCATTCGGCCGATGGACCAGCAACGCCCGGTTCGAGGGATTGACAGCCCGCAGAACGGCCGGTAGCGTGTCCCGATTCGCGACCCGGTTCTCGATTCATCCCGAAAGGAAGCGCGTGTCCGTCAGCCTTGCCGAGCGAGCTCGCGGCCTCGTCTCCCGCGTTCGACTCCGATACTCCATCCTGATCATGTCCGGCCCCGACCGCGGCCTGCGCCAGATCACCCTGCCCGTGGCGGCGATCGCGCTCGCGACCGGCGTCGTGGCGCTCGGTCTCCTCGGCGGAGGCGTCGCGCTTCTCCACTGGACCAGCGACCGGGTCGAGCAGGGCCAGGTGGCGCGACTGCAACACGAGAACGAGCGGCTGGCGCGTCAGCTCGAGAACATCCGG
>JALGZR010000135.1 GCA_025774805.1 bacterium | reverse complement strand
CCGGTGGGGTCGGACGACGGCGATCCGGTCGAGAGCAGCCGACGGGGAAGGGGAAACCCGTCCGTCCGTGCCGGGCGGTACACTTCTAACATGGGACATACCCCCCGGATCCGCAAGGGGGCCCCGCGCGGCCGGCCGGCGGACGGAGCGGACAGTCCGGGGGAGCCGAAGGCCGCCCCGAGACACCCCGGGCGAAACCCGAAGGGCTCATTCCCCGTCGTTCTCGGGCTCCAGCTCGACGCCGAGGCCGTCCGCCAGACGGTTGACGAACGCGAAGTAGCCCGTCACCTGAACAACCCGGAGGATGTCGTCGTCGGAGTGTCCGGCGCTTCGTAGACCCTGCGCGTCCGCATCGGTCATGGTGGAGGGGGCCTGCGTGAGCTTCGATGCGAAGCGGAGCATTTCGAGACGCCGCGCGTCGAGCCCCGCGCTCTCCGGATCCTCCGTGATCCGGTCGGCCAGCTCCTCGTCCCCGAGCCAGTGGCGCAGACTGCGCCGGTGGTGAACGACTCAGTAGTGACACCCGTTGATCCGGCTCACGGTCACGGCGATCATCTCCCGATCCGCCCGAGGCAGCGTCTTCGAGCCGCTCATCACCGAGCGGTAGAACGCGTGGTGAGCCGCCAGCGAGTGGGGGTCGAGAGACTGACTCTTCAGGATGTTCGCGACCCTCGTCCCGCGAGGACCCCGCATTCGTTCGTAGATCAGCGCCAGCTTCCCGCGCGCGTTCGTCTCGTCGATCGTCTCGATCCAGGCCACGTCGTTCCTCCCCGGTTCGCACCCGACTGGACCTCGATCCGTCCGGACGGCTTCGCCCGATTCGCCGTCTAGCCTGCGTATCTCACCAGCCTCTACTGCGGCAGCGGCAAAGCCGCGCCTGGCTTCGTCACTGCGCGGCTTCCGCCCTGCGACGGGGCTACGGCCCCGCCTCGGGCGAAAGCCCCCCATCTCCTCGCCAGCCACGCCTATCCTTGTACCTCGCGTCGAGCCTGGTGAGAAACGCAGGCTAGAGGTTCCCTCTCCGGCTTGACGGGGTCAAGCGGGCGGGACCGCTTCGTGATCGGTCCCTCCCGTTTTCCTTGTCCCTTCCCCGCACCGAAGGCAAGATGGAACTTTCCTCTCGGCGGATTCTTCTTTCGAGAGACGGGCCGGGTCCCGTCGGTGGAGTCGACCGTGGACGACGAACGTCTCGAGGAGATCTGGGACGAGATCTGGTCTCTGCTCGAAGAGGGTCAGTCCGAGGCCGCCGTCGGTCGTGTCCTCGGAGCCCTCAACGAGGAGAGCGACTCCCCGGAGCTGCGCTACCTGCTCGGCGTGAGCCTCGTCGATCTCGATGAAGTCCAGGCGGCCATTCCCGAGCTGCAGAACGCGGCGGAGACGGCCACGGGGTGGGCCGACGCTCACTCGGCGCTCGCGTGGGCTCTCTTCCGCGACTGCCGCTTCGAAGAGGCCCGCGCGATCATGGAGAGGGCGCTCGCCCTCGACGCCGGGATCCCGGAGGTCCACCAGCTCCGCGGCCTGTTGGCCGAGCGGGCCGGTGACGAGGCCACGGCGCTCGTGGCCTTCGCGGAGGCACGACGTCTCGACCCCGAGGGATACCCCGAGCCCTTGGAGATGGATGAGGAGGAGTTCCTCTCGCTCGCCCAGGCCGCCGTGAGTGAGCTCGACGAGAAGACCCGAGCGCTTCTCGACGAGACCGCGCTCTTCGTCCAGGACTTCCCCGCGGAGGAGCTGCTCACGGACGCCGACCCCCCGCTCGATCCCCAGATCCTCGGTCTCTTTCTCGGACGGAGCCTCCTCGAGCAGTCCGTGCAGGACTCCGGGACTCTTCCAAACACGATATACCTCTTCCGGCGCAACCTCGAGCGGGCGGCGACGACCCGCAAAGAGCTCGAGGACGAGATTCGCATCACCGTCCTCCACGAGATCGCGCACCACTTCGGCTGGGGAGAAGAGGACCTCGACGAAAAGGGGTTCGGCTAGCCTGCACTTCTCACCAGCCTCGCGACGAGCCTGGTGAGGAATCCAGGAGACGGTCCTCGGCGGGAGTGTCGTTGCGTCCGTGCTGACGTTCGGTTCGCTGTTGAACTGACGGCCTCACCTTCACCTCTGGCGCCTCTAGCTGGAAGCCGGTCGCGCTAGCTGATAGCCAGGGATCCTCTTCGATAGAACGAGAGACCACGTCCGGGGCTGACGGGTTTCGTTCCCAAGCCCGGCATTTCGTCGCGGAGTTCGGCTACCATGGTCGGAGAGATCCTCCTCCCCTGGAGGCACCACCCGCACGGGCCTCCGAGGTGACTCCATCACCACGTCCGAAGGAGGTCTACCCATGCCAGGGAAGTACGTGCTCCAGGGGCGACTCGTCACGATGGGACCCGACGGCATCATCGACGACGGCGCGGTCTTCGTCGACGGCAACCGGATCAAGCACGTCCGGGCGGCATCCGATCCGATTCCCCCGGAGTTTGGGGGCGCGGTCTGGATTGACACGAAGGACACGATCTACCCGGGGCTGGTCGAGCTCCACAATCATCTCTGCTACAACGCGATGCCCCTCTGGTACGACCCGCCGCGGAAGTACACGAACAACGGCCAGTGGAGAGGCTCCGACGAGTACAAGAGGAGAATCGCCAAACCCGCGCAGATCCTCGGCCGAGACGCGGCCGCGATGCCCGCCCTCGTGCGCTTCACGGAGTGCCGGTGTCTCCTGGGGGGGACGACGACCTCGCAGGGTATCACGCTCTACGATTCCAAGGAGGGCATGAAGCAGTGCTTCCAGGGCATCGTCCGGAACGTCGAGAAACCGCTTCACCCGGATCTCGAGAGTGCCGGCGCCCGGGTCGCGAACCCGGACACGAACGACCAGGTTGACTACCTCGCGAAGCTGACAGCCGAGAAGTGCAAGTGCTACCTGCAGCACCTCAGCGAGGGCATAGACGACACGGCGCGCGGCTGGTTTCACCGGCTGAAGTTCCCTGGTGTTCCGGAGCGTTGGGCGCTGGCCGAATCCTTCTGCGGAATCCACTGCAACGCGCTCGAGCCGGAGGACTTCGCAGTCATCAAGGGCTATGGAGGCTCGGTCGTCTGGTCGCCGCTCAGCAACTACATGCTCTACGGCGAGACGATGGACATCAAGGCGGCCAAGGAATCGGAGGTCTTGATCGGGATCGGATGCGACTGGGCGCCGTCCGGAAGCAAGAACCTGCTGGGTGAGCTCAAGGTGGCCTGGGTGGCCAACCGCGAGTACGAGGAGGAATACGGAGAGACGGTCTTCACGCTGGAGGACCTTGTCGCGATGGCCACGAGGAACGGGGCCGAGATCCTCGGGTGGGACTCGCTCCTCGGCACGATCGCGCCGGACAAGCTCGCCGATCTTCTCGTCATCGACGGTCAGGACGCGGACTCCTACATGCACCTGATCAAGGCGACGGAGTCGGACGTCCGGCTCGTCACGATCGACGGTACCCCTCGATTCGGACAGAAGAGCTACATGAACCGTTTCGGGTTCCCCCCGAGCGAGCTCGAGGACGTCCGCATCGGGGCCGACAAGCGGCAGCTGTATCTCACGCAGGACAATCCGCCCCAGTGGATGGGAGGACTGACCCTCGAGGCGGCGACGGAGGAGCTCCGGGACGCCCTTCTCCACATCGAGGACCGGGCGGAGGCGGTGGAGAACGCCTACAACGCGGGTCTGTTCGGAGGCGCACTGGACGCCGGCGGCGTGTACTGGCGAATGATCGACGACTTCGGCGAGACCGATGTCAAGGAGTTCAACCTCGCGGAGGGCAAGTACACGGAGTGGGTCGAGGGACCCATGAGGCTCGAACCGATCACCTTCGTGGACGACGATCAGTTTCTCGGGAAGCTCTACCACTGCAATAGCATCCCGACCCGCGTGCGCAACGGGCTCTTCACGATCCACGGCGAGACCCCCCCGCTGCCCGATGACGCGAAGTTTCTGGGAGACGATCCGGCGGCGGTGGCACCCGAGCTCCGGAAGACGACCCGTTCCCTCCGTTCAGCCCTGGAGAGGGCCGGCGGCCTGACGCCGCACGAGCGCAAGCGGATCGTGGATCAGGCCATCGTTCTCCTCGAGCAGAACTACGTTCATCTTCCGTTCAAGCGCGCCCGGCATGCGGTCGATCCGGTGCAGCGGCTGCGACTCCTGAGACACCGTCTCGAGGACGAGTCGGAGGAGGATCGCACGCCGGAGATCGAGTTCCACAACGAGATCACGCGCGCGTTCGGATCGCTGAAAGACCTCCACACGTCCTACCGCCTGCCGAGACCGTTTCGGTACCTGACCGCGTGGCTTCCCTTCCTGATCGAGGAGTTCTGGGACAAGGACATTAGGAAGTACGTGGTCTCCAAGGTCGTGGCGGGCGCCGGGCCGAGGGCGGGCGCCGCGGCGGGCACCTTCGTGCCTGGCGTCGAGCCGCTCTACTGGAACGGCGTCCCGATCGAGCGGGCCATCGCCCTGAACGGAGAAAGGCAGGGAGGCTGCAACGAAGCGGCCCGGCACGCCCGGGGGCTCGACGCGCTGACGATTCGCCCGCTGGCATCGGGACTGCCCCCCGACGAGGAGTGGGTCACCCTGACCTACCGGGATCGAAGCGGCGAAGTCCGGGAGTGGACACAGCCATGGCTCGCCTTCGAGCGCGGGGTCGACCCCGACAGCCTGAATCCGGAACGCATGATCGAGACCGGGCTCGCGGTCGGTCTCGACGCGGCGACCTACGACATTCACCGGGTGAAGACGACTCTGTTCGCCTACGACCTGCTGCAGAAGACGCGCGACCGCGAGGAGGCGGGGTGCCTCGATCCGATCCCGGGCCGGAAGGGGGAAATCGAGACCGTCTTCCCCACGAACTTCCGCGCGGCGCCTCTCCAGGGGGCGGAGGAGAAGTACGGATATGTCCGCATCTTCAGCTTCGGAACAGACGAGCCCGCCACGTTCGTCAAGGAGTTCGCCAGGCTCGTGCAGAACGAACTGCCGGAGGAAGGCCTGGTGATCGACGTCCGCGGCAACCCGGGCGGCAACATCGTGGCGGCCGAGCGCCTGCTCCAGTCCCTGACCTCGAGAAGGATCCAGCCGCAGAAGGCTCAGTTCATCATCAGCGGGCTGAACTACTGGCTGTCCAAGGGACACGAGACCCTGAAGCCCTGGACACCCTCGCTGTGGGAGTCGCTCACGACAGGCGCGACGTACTCGCTCGCCTATCCCATCACCCCGCCGGGCGATCTGGAGGAGGCGGAGAGGTCCTGGGACGGCCCCGTGGTGCTGATCACCGACGCGCTGTGCTACAGCGCCACGGACATCTTCGCCGCCGGATTCGCCGACCACAACATCGGGCGCATCATCGGCATCCACGACACCACGGGCGCCGGTGGCGCGAACGTCTGGTCTCACCGGCTGATCCGCTGGCTCTTGGACTCCGTCGACGATCCGGAGGCGCCGTCCCCGTATGCGAGACTGCCCCGCGGCTGCGACATGCGGGTGTCCATGCGGCGAACCATGCGCGTGGGCCCCAAAGAAGGCGTTCTCGTGGAGGACTACGGCGTCGCGCCCGACGAGGTGTACCGGATGAGGAAGGAGAAGGACGTTCTCGGAGCGAACGAAGGTTTGATGCGCTTTGCAGGGGAGGTCCTCTCCAAGCTGGAGCGGTACGACATCGAGGTGACCTTCGACGAAGGTGAGGGCTATCTGCCGGCCGCGGTCGTCCGGTCGCGCAACGTCGCGCGCCTCGACGTGATGATGGATGACCGGACGTTGATCTCGTACGACACCACCGGCGACGAGATCCGAATCAACCTGGACGAGGTCGTGCGCGATCTCCCCCTCGGAAAGGGCGTACTCGCGTTCCGCGGGTACGACGTCGGGGGGAACGAGGTCGCCGTGCGGCGAGCGTACGTACCCGTGGCCAGCGTGAAGGCCTACTAGTCGCGGAAAGGAGCGAACGATGCCGGGTTCCTTCGACAAGATGGTGGTGGCGGCGTATCGGGGGAAGGGCGCCGCCGAGATCCTCGCCGCGCCGCCGGACGCGCTCAAGGGCGTCTCGGCCGCCGACGCAAAGCACCTGGACGACGCGTTCGGGATCAAGACCGTACGCGACCTCGCGGAGAGCCCGTACTTCCGGTGGGCGCAGGCCCTGCTGGCGGCCGGGGGAGAGGTCCTCTTCGATCCCGGACCGCCGCACGACTGGGAGAACTTCTTCGACCGGGCGCCCCTCGATCACTACCTCAACCACCCGAAGAAGAACCGGTTCCGGCTCGACTTCGGCCCCGTGTTCTACCGGGGGAGGTTGGACGGAACGGCACGCGTGGTTCTCGTCGGGCAGGATCCGTCGCACAACGAGATCGTTGGGCACCGCGTCTTCGTGGGCTCCTCTGGACAGCGCATGCAGGGCTTCCTCGCGAAGCTGGGGATCACGCGCTCCTACGTGTTCCTGAACACGTCGCTCTTCAGCGTTCGTGGGCAGGTCGACAACGAGCTCAAGGGCATCCTGCTGGAGAACCCGATCCTGTCGTACCGGAACGAGTTCCTGGACCGACTGATCGACGAGAATCCGGTCGAGGTCGTGGTCATGATCGGGAACGGAGCAGAGATCGCGGTGGACAATTGGCCCGGCAAGGCCAACGTGACGGTCGTGAAGGTGACGCATCCCGCGGCCGACAACAATCAGCAGCGCTCCGCCTCGTGGAACGCGGCGCTCGCGACCCTGAGCGGCGTGGTCACTCCGGACGAGGATGGCCAGCCGGACCCGACCCCGTACGGCCTGGGGTTCACCGCGGCGCAGGAGCCCGCGATCCCGCGGTTCGACCTTCCGTTCGGGATGCCGGAGTGGCACGGGAGCGGCAGCCGCACTAAGAGGGACGGGGACAAGAAGATCGTCTGGACCGCCCCATGACCGGCGCCGGGGGTCGGCGGAACGCCCCCGATGCGGTACATGCGCTCGGGGAGCTCGACGGAGGATCCAGGTGGAGCGGGGATCTAGACGCAAAACAAGCGCGTTTCAGCACTCACGACTTGTGGCCGGTCGTTCTCGGACCACAGGATGTTGAGGATGGATTCTGCTGGACGACGCATTGGTTCCAGGACGGATT
>JALGZR010000134.1 GCA_025774805.1 bacterium | reverse complement strand
GGCGGCCCAGCGGACGCGCATGAACTCCTCACGCTCCGGGACGGGAAGCGCGAGGAAGACCTGCTGCTCTTCTGCGGTGAGCGCCCAGCGCAGGTGCTCGAGATCGACGTCCTCGAAAGTCTCGGGAGCCGGGACCGTGCTCGCCAGGTCGATGGCCGGCCCGCTGCTTCCGGATCCTCCCCCGGCACAGCCGCCGAGGATGATCACGGCGGCCAGCGCTCTTACGACACGTGCCACTCTCCTCGCCTCTTTCCCCGGCGGCCGGTCCGTCCGTTCCGGCCTTCCCGGCCCGATCGATCGATCTCCGGCGGCGGCCGTCCCCGAGGACCGAGGAGCCGGCCTGTGGATCTCTAGTAGTCCACCCCGATGGAGAAGTAACTCCGTGAGTCTTCGAGCGTCTCTTTGAAGTCGTGCCGCTGGGCGATGTCGTACTTGAGCGAGAAGTACCCGAGCCCCAGACGGAGGCCGAAGCCGAATCCCGACGAGATGTCGTCGAGACGGCCGCCCCGGAACAGGCGGGCGTCGTCATCCCAGGCCCCGCCCAGGTCGAAGAAGAAGACCCCGTTGATACCTCCGAGCCCGACCCGCAGCGGCCAGCCGAGCCTCAGGGTCTCGACGAGCGGAAAGCGCAACTCGAGGTTGAGCAGGCCCAGGTGCTCGCCTTGGGAGGATCCGTATCCGATTCCCCTCAGGGTCTCCGGCCCTCCCACCCGGAAGATCTGGGGCGTGTTCCCCTCGCTCGCTCCCCCGATGACGCGAATCGCGAAGGTGGTCGTTCGCCCGAGCGCGAAGTACCGGCGGTAGTCGCCGATCGTCGTCGTGAACTGGATGTCCCCGAGGGCCTGTTCCACGGAGAGGCGCCCGCGCTGGCCGTTGAGTGGTCCCGAGTAACCGTACACGACGTTGTCGTTCACCAGGGCGATCTCCGGCCCCCCGTAGTAAAGATGGTCCGAGCCGACCTCGTCGGAGGTCACGTAGCCGCTCACGAAGCTCTGTGTGAAGACGGTCCGCGAAACGGCCATCCCTCGGACCGCGAACTCCAGCCGGCTGAACTTGGAGAACGGACGGTAGATGTAGGCCTGGACCCCCCGGAAGATCTGGCTCTCGTACCCCGTTCGGTCCGGGGCCGAGTAGATTCCGTAGTCGTTCCGGAACTGGAAGGCCGCGGCTCCCCAGTTCGTTCGGCTCTTCTGGTTCGTGTAGCCGAGGAACAGGTCCGAGTCGTCGAACGACCCGTAGATCGACGCCCCGATCTGGATCACGTGATTCGAGAGGATGTCGGAGATCGCGATCTGAGCCGAGCCGGCGAAACCGACGTTGGACGCGAACACCGGGGAAGCTCCCACGAAGTCGGGCGACCACTTGAGCCGGTACGGTCTCGACTCGAGCGAGTCCGGATGGGGGAGGTCATGGGTCGTCTCGGCGATCACGTCGGACAGCGTCATACGGGGAGGCGTCGGAGCCGGGTCGGAATCGCGGACTCCGGGGGCGGGCTCTCGTCGCTCGGGGGAGAGGTGTCCCGGGCCGGCGACCGGCACCGGGGAGGAGCCCCGCCCGAGAAGGTCGACCAGCCGGGTGGTCGCGGGCTCCGAGGACGGACCGCCCCCGTCCTCCGAGGTCGGCGGAAGGGATTCGGAGCTCCCGGCCGGCTCGGCCGCCCGCACGACTGGGGTCCCTGCCTCGGGTCCGGTGGCCGCCGCCGTCGTTGGCCCGGTCTTCTCCGGGACCGGCGCGTCGCCGCTCGCCTCCGCGGCGGCGAGGAGGCGATCCTCGGTGGCGGGATCGGGGTGGTCCCACGGGATGCTCCCGTCCCGCTCCCGCCGGGCGATCTGCTCGAGCGGCTCCAACCGCTCGACCTCGAACATCTTCGAGAGCGGATCCGCGATCTCGTAGAGCTCCCAACCGTCCCCCATGAACGTGGTGAAGATGATCCGCTCCCCGTTCTTCGACCAGGAGAACGGCGGGCTGGACTCGATGACTCCGGTCACGCCGGTGATGAGCTGAGTCAGACGGTGGAGCCGATCCGTCCGCAGATCCTGGACGTAGAGGTCGGACACCCCGTCCCGATCGGAGACGAAGGCGAGGTGGCGTCCGTCCGGACCCCACTGCGGGGTGATGCTCTTTCCCTCCTGGCCGGGAAGGACACGGATCTGTCCGGTCTCGGCGTCCAGAATCGCGACCTTGGGCTTCCCGAAGATCAGGCTCTCGAGATCGGTGTCGGGCCCCCGGTCGGTCACGAAGGCGAGTCTCTTTCCATCCGGCGACCACTGCGGATCTCGCGCCAGATACGGATCGTCGGTCAGTTGCTCGAGCTCGCGCGTTTCCAGATCGACCTGGAAGAGGTCCGACTTCCCGCCCCGGATTCCGGAGAACACGACGTGTCGCCCGTCGGGATGGAACGCGGGGGAATACAGGGTGTCGAAGCCGAGTCTCAGGGCCTCGACCGTCTTCCTTCGCTCGACGTCGAAGATGTTCAGAACGTCCTCTCCCCCGCTCTTGGAGGGGAAGGCGAGACGCCGGCCGTCGGGCGACCACCCGATCGAGGTGTAGAAGTAGCGCAGGGACTCGAACTCCTCGGAACGCTCCCCCCGGACGAGGGTGGAAAGCGCCTTTCCGTCGATGGCGGAGGCGAGGACGATGTCCTTCGAGAACCGGCCGTCGCGGATGTAGACGACGCGCTGTCCGTCCGGGGAGAGCGACGGCGCGATGTGCACGCCGTTGAAGCCCTTCTTCCGGAGAAGGCGCCGGCCGTGCTCCTCGGGTCGGTGGAGGTCCACGATTCGCGGGTAGTACTTCCGGCGAACGTGATCCTCCCACTCTTCGTTCAACGCTTCGAGGTCCATTCCGAAGCACTTCTCGATCGCGACCTCGACCGAACGGAAGTACACGGTCTTGCGGAGGAGCTCCCCGAGACGCTCGTCCCCGAAGCGCTCCCCGAGGAAGGAGAGGATGGCCTGACCGATTCGGTAGACGCGGATGTCGTAGATGCGGTCCATGTACTGGAGCGGGATCAACTGGCCGTCGAGGGCGGACCACCTGAGCCACATCTCCGTGTTCGGATCGATTCCGCCGAGGGAGAGGTACTCCGCCATGCCCTCCATGAACCAGAGTGGAGGCTGGAAGGAGAACGGATTGACGTCCGAGGTCGCTCCGAACAGGAGATCCACCTGGAAGGCGTGAACGAGCTCGTGCGTCAAGACGTGGTCGAACTCCCCGTACGAGCCGGTGAAGGGCAGGAAGACCCGGCGCTTGGTGAACTCGGTGATGCCGCCGGTTCCCTCCGGGATGAGGCCGGGCGTGATGTTCGTCTGCTGGAAGTCGGTGTGAGAGGCATAGACGATGACCGGGATCCTCTCCTCCACCTCGTGACCGAGAATCCGGGAGAGGCGGCTGTAGGCCCGCTCGGCCATCCGGGCGGCCCGGAACGCCGACTCCTCCTCCCCGTCGTAGTAGTAGATCTCGAAGTTGGGGGTCTCGATCGTCCGCCAGTGGAAGTCCTTGTAGTGGACCTTGTTCTTCCCGAACTGGGCGAGGGCGGGCCCGGGCAGCAGTCCGACAGCACCGGCGATCAGAAGGGGAAGGAGCCGCGGGAGACCGAGTCGTCCGGCCATGGATCATCCTCGTGGGGGTCTGGAGGGCGGGCGAGCTCGGCGCGCGGAGTCCGAGCCCCGGTGTGATCTTAGCAACAGGAGGAGGAGCCCGCAAGGGTACTTCAGCGTAACTTATGATTCTTCAAGAGTTTGGAGTGGCTCATCCGAGGGCGGGGCCGCCCGACGCCCGAGGGCGAGTACCCCCCGCATCGCCTCGAGCAGAGGCTCCGGACCGGCCACGATCTCGTTCGAGTGGATGTCGAAGGGCTCCCCGCCGAATCGGGTGACCCGACCCCCTGCCTCCTCCACCAGCAGGACCCCGGCCGCGACGTCCCAGGGGTGCAGCTTCAGCTCCCAGAACCCGTCGAATCGGCCGCAGGCGATGTAGGCGAGATCGAGGGCGGCGCTGCCGAGTCGGCGGACGGCCCGACACCGCTTCATGAAGTGGGTGAAGTGGTCCAGGTTGTCGATCTCGCTCGTGCGAATGTCGTAGGGGAATCCGGTGACCAGGAGGGCTCTTCCGAGATCCCCCGTTTCGGACACCCGAATCGCAACGCCGTCGAGCCGGGCCCCGTGCCCGCGCGCCGCCGTGAAGCACTCGTCCCGAGAGGGGTCGTAGACCACGCCGATCTCCGGCCCCTCGGCGTCGCAGACCCCGATCGAGACACTCCATAGCGGAAGACCGTGCGCGAAGTTCGTCGTCCCGTCGAGAGGGTCGACGACCCAGAGCCGCTCCGCGGCCGCCCCGGCCGGCGCACGCCCCCCCTCCTCCGCAAGGATGCCGTGCGTGGGGAAACCCCGGCGGATCGCGCTCACGATGAGCTCCTCGGAGGCGTGATCCGCGCGCGTCACCAGATTCACGTCCCCCTTCAACCGGACGTCGAGGGACTCGCCGACGAATTCGAGAAGGAGACGGCCGGCGGCGCGCGCGATCCGGGTGGCCTCCTCGAGAATCTCCAGACGTTCCATGGCCTTACCCCGGCATTCATGAGGAAGGGCCGATCCCGAAGGATCGGCCCCCCCGTTCGATCGAGACGATCGCTCGGCCCTACCGCAACAGCACCGCCTTCTTCGTGGCGGCGTATTCCCCGGCGACCATCTTGTAGAAGTAGATCCCGCTGGAGACCCGCTCACCGCCATCGGCGCGGCCGTCCCACTCGCGGACGTAGGAATCCGCCTCCAGCGGCTCGTTGACGAGCGTACGCACCCTCTGACCGAGGATGTTGTACACGTCGATCTTGACGTGCGTACGGCCCGGAACGCTGAACCGGATGGAGGTCGACTTCGAGAACGGATTCGGCGACGCCGCGGCCAGGTTGAATCCGAATCCGCTCGCGATCTGCGGCGCATCGTTGCCGTGCCGCACGCAGTCGGGTGTGTTCGAGACCGTCATTCCGTAGTCGTTCACGATGACCCGACCCAGGATGCAGGCTCGGGCCCGATCGTTCAGCAGAGCACAGATGTCGAATCCCGTCGTTACCGCGGTCCCGGCCTCCGGGAAGTCGGTCCGGGTCGCCTTGATGATCGAGGCGCGGCCGTTGTCCTCCGGAGTGCCATTCTGATACGTGGCCAGCGTCTGAACGTCGAGATCGCTGGCCGTCGACTCGGTCAAGCGGTCCCAGTTCAGCCGGAGCGGGCACTCGCCGTAGATGCCGAGTGCGACCCCGTCCAACGAGGTCGAGGGCTCCCCCACCACGTTGAGGATGCGGTCCCCGGTCTGGTTGTCTCCGACCGCCGCGAACACGATCCCGAGGTACTCGTCGATGAAGTGGATCACCGAATCGGCCGCCTGCCCGACACCGGGAGTCGGACCGAGCGCGTACGCGATCTCGTCCCCCGTGAGGAACAGGTTTCCACCGCGCTCGAGGTAGGTCTTCAGCTCGATGCGCGTCGTGTCGTAGAACGCGTAGGAGTCGAAGCGACCGTTGGTCCAGATCATCAGGTCGTACACGGGCTGGTTCAGATCGTCCATGTACGCACCGAGACCTCGATCCGAGTCGGAGACTCCGCGGGGCTCGGCCTGCTCGCCCGATCCGGAGCCCCCGACGTCGTACTTGTCCCAGTTCGGGTCGGTCGGAGAGCCGCCGTAGAGGAGCGCGAGCGCCCTCTCGATCAGGACCTCGGCCACCTCGAAGTCCGCGCCGCCGGCGTCGAACGCACCCCAGCCCAGACCGCCCGTGGGATTGAAGTTCGTCGAGTTCTCCCAGTCGATGTAGCCGCGCGGGAAGTCGTCCACGAGGAGAATCCGCTCATCACCCGGCCCGCAGGTCAGGCCGAACGGCAGGATCGAGAACTCCGCGTTGCCGGTCGTGTCGGAGGCGGCCCCCGGCCAGGTGGCCGTGTCCGGGGGCACGCTGTTGTCGATGGCCCGGACGTAGTACTCGACGGTGAGGCCGGGCAGCCAGATGAGGCTGTCACCCCCCGCCCCGCTGACGTCCTCGTTGCCGCCGGTGTCGTCGCCGATGATGGCCCGGTAGACTCCCTCGTCGGTGGTGGATTGGGGATCGGGAGAGGAGTAGTCCATGGACTTCATCATCCAGGGCGTGAACACCTGCTCCGAGTCCCGCGGCCCGGTGGGAGTACCCGCCGGAGCGTCGTGGCGCCAGAAGAGATGGATGTTCGTCCGCGTGATTCCGTTGATGTCCTGGACGTCCACGCCCAGCGAGTCGTGGTCCGAGAAGAGACGGCCGCCCGCGTGGATCCCGATCCAGTTGCCCTGCTCCGCGTTCACCAGGGTCGGCGTGTGGGACGGATCCGACAACGAGAACGTGTCCGTGAAGATGCCTCGAACGATGTCGAAGGTCGACCCCGACCCGTCGAAGCTGCCGAACGAGACGTGGTCGACCAGGTACTGGACGCCTCCGTGCTTGCCCCAGGACCACTCGCCGGCCTGGGAGATGTCGATCAGCTCGAACGCGAACTGCAGCGAGTCGACCCCCGGTCCCAGGAACTCCGTCAGATCGTCCCGGTCCTGGTTCATGTTCCAGAAGTCGCATCCCGAGTACCAGATGCTGCCGTCGTGGTCGCGCCAGGCCGTCCAGCGTGCCAGACTGTCGTTGTACACCCGGATGTCGTGATCGACGAAGTCCTCCCGGGCTCCGTCCGCGCACATGTAGGCGGCGTACTCGATGACGGCTCCCATCCACCCGGAGACGTCGAAGACCGGAGTCGTGACGACGTACCGGAAGTCGTTCTCCGGGATCGCCTGCCCCGCCGGCTTGGCGGCCCACATCCAATCGTTCGAGAAGTCGCAGGTGTTCCCCTTGTTCTTGTACTGGGGATCGAGCTCGAGGTGCCATCCGTCGTAGGTGCTCGCCGCGGTCGCAAGCACCCACTGGGCGTTGCCGGACCCGGTGGAATCGAGCGCGGAAAAGCTGTTGCTCTCGAAGTCGTCCGCGATCGCCCCGGTCGAGGAGTTGAACGTGACGTACACGTTGTCGATGGCGCCTATGCCGTCGGTATCCATGTTGGCGCCACCTTCCTCGTCCGACCAGAGCTGGTCCGACTGGGCCGACCAGCGGATCTCGAATCC
>JALGZR010000274.1 GCA_025774805.1 bacterium | reverse complement strand
TCCGACGCGATCGTCGCCTTCTGTGAAGCGATCGCTCTCAAGCCCGAGTGGAGACCGGATCCCGTCATGATCCCCGCGGACGAGACGAAGACGTTCGCGGAAGCGCAGGAAGCCTGTCCGCCGTCCGAGGTCGAGACCATGCCGCCGACGACGACGGTGGGCAGCGGGGTCGACCGCAGGGCCGGAGCCAAGCCCTGGTACAAGAAGCCCAAGATCATCGGACCGATCCTGGGGGTCGCTGCCGGCGGTCTGCTCCTGGTGGCTCTGAGCGGGGACGACGACGGAGGCGGCGGTGACCCGCCTTTGCCTGACTTCCCCACCCCGCCCTGATCTCCGAGGGGCGAGGGCGGGAGTCCTCCCGAGGGGCCGCGTCGACCTCCGGCTCGCTCGGGCGTGAGACCCCGTCGCGCCGGAGCGGGACCGGTCGTTGGGGGAGAGGCGGTCTTCTACAAGCCCCCGCTTCTCCCCTATCTGCTCTCCCTGCCGGCGCGCCTCTTCGGGCCGGAGGCCGGCCCCGCCCGCCTCTTCCTTCTCCTTCTTTCGGCCCTCGCCGCCCCCCTGACGGCCCGTCTCGCCCGCCCGCCGCTGGGCCGGTGGGGAGCCCTGCTCGCCGGCGCCTTCGTGGCGCTCTACGCTCCCGCCGTCTTCTACGGAGCCGAGCTCCTCGCCGCATCGACCGTTCTTCTTCTCAACCTCTTTCTGCTTTTGCTGCTCCGCCGCGCGGAGGAACGGGGGCGGCGATGGGCGTACTTCGGAGGAGGAGTCGCGCTCGGTCTCTCCGCGCTCGCGCGCCCGACGATCGGGCTCCTTCTGCCGTTCCTCCTCTTTCGCTACCGGCGGGCTCGGACGGCCGGTCTGATGCTTCTGGCGGGCGCGGCGCTCGGCATCGCGCCCGCCACGCTGCACAATCTCCGCGGCGGCGACTTCGTGCTCGTCTCCTCCAACGGAGGCATCAACTTCTACCTGGGGAATCACGCGGGAGCGGACGGTCGCTCAGCGACGTCCCCCGGGCTTCCCAACGAGCCGGGCGCCGCCCGGCGAGCGGCGCGCTCTCGGGCGGGAGAGGCGGCCGGCAGGGACCTTTCCCCTTCCGCGGTGTCCCGCTTCTGGTACGGCCGGGGTGTCGCGTGGATCGTGGAGAACCCGCTCGACGCGGTCCGCCTGGGCGGGAGGAAGCTCTACTACCTTCTGAACGACCGGGACATCTCCGACAACATCGACTTCTACGCCGTGGAGGAGGTCAACCCCGTTCTCCGGTGGCTCCCCGTTCGCTTCGGAGTCCTGCTCGCATTGGCGATCCCCGGCCTCTTCGTCCTGCGGCGCGACCGCGGGGGCGCGCTCCTGCTCCTCTACGGACTCGCCGCGGCGCTCCCGCCGCTCCTGTTCTTCGTCGTCGGCCGCTTCCGGCTCCCGCTGCTCCCCGTTCTCGCCGTCGGGGCCGCCGCCGGGCTGCTGCAGATCACGACGGGGTTGCGTCGGCGACGGAGAGAGGTCGTGATTCCTCTCGCCGTCGTGTCGGCGGCGCTCGTCTTCGTCCACGGCTCCCTCTTCGACGTGCGCGAGGACCGGACCTGGCACTACCACTACCTGAACGGTGACGTCCTGTTTCGGCGGGGAGACCGGACGGGTGCGATTCAGGCGTTCGAGGAGTCCCTCCGCCGCAACGACCGGATTCCTCTGACCCGCAACGCCCTCGGCTTTCTCTACGCCGAGGAGGGGAGCCGTCTGGATCGCGCGGAGACGCTGATCCGGGGCGCGATCGAGCTCGAGCCGGCGCGACGTCGCTTCTACCTCGACAGCCTGGGCCGGGTTCTCTTCCGAAAGGGAGAGATGGAGTCGGCCGCCGTCGCGCTGAAGGAGGCGATCTCGCTCTTCGTCGACGGGGAGGAGTACTCGAAGGCGGAAGCCCTGCGCCATCTGGCGGAGGTTCGCGCCGCCCAGGGGAGAGCGGCCGAGGCGGACTCATTGCGGCGGGAAGCGGCGCGGGTCCTTCCCTAGCCGGCATCTCTCACCGGGCTCGGCTTCGCCGCCGCCGCAGCAGAGCCTGGTGAGAGATGCAGGCTGCTGATATAGAGCGACCCTCCGTCAAGTCCGTATTGGGTTCTTGTTTCTTCCAAGGGAGGGTGAAGCGGAGCTGGGCGCTTCGACGACGAGTCAGTCTGATATTCGCGG
>JALGZR010000273.1 GCA_025774805.1 bacterium | reverse complement strand
AATAGGGATGGTCGTAGAGGAGGAAGAAGTCGTCGTCGGGGCTCGGCGCGCTCTCGGGAAGGATGGAGACGTAGGCCCATCCGGAGTAGGCGAAGTGGATCGGCCCCGCCGAGAGCCGCTCGATCGGATCCGTGACTCCCATCTTGGCGTGGAAGAGGCGCGCGTCGGCCCTGCCGATGGCGTGGGCAATGTCGAAGAGGAAGGCGCTCGCCTCGTTGTGGGCCCGTGCGGGGTCCTCGCCCGCGTAGAGACCCGCGACGAGCTCGAAGAACTCCTTCGAGAGGGCCGCCGCGCGCACGAGGACGTACCGCTCGCCGGCGAGCTCGATGGTGCCCTCCGAGGGGCGACGGTTGTCGCGTGAGAAGTAGTCGGCGACGTACCGGTGCGCCCGCGCGAAGGCCTCGCGAAACGCCTCGGGGACGTCGACCGGAGGCTGTGCCGGACCGTCGTCCCCTCGCCCGGACGGACCGGTCATCGTTCCAGTGTACGAAGTCCGGCTCGGCGGGCCCACCCGTTGCGCGCCAAGTGGCGCGATTCCCGCTTGACACCGCTCTCCGTCCAATAGGCGCGAAGTACAATCGGAAATGCGCATGGGACCCGACATCACGACCGCCGAGGAGCTGCTCAAGGCACAGGACATCGGCCGCTGCGAGCTCGTCCGGGGCGAGCTTCGGATGATGATCCCCCCGAGCGCCGAGCACGGTCGGGTCACGATCAACATCACGGGGCCGATCTTGACGCACGCCCGGGCGAAGGGCCTCGGGACGATCTACGCGGCCGAGACCGGCTTCCTCCTCGCCCGGAATCCGGACACCGTGCGGGCACCCGACGTGGCTTTCGTCCGCGCCGGCCGCGGGCCCACGCCGGAGCGCGGCTACTACCCCGGTGCGCCGGACCTCGCCGTCGAGGTGCTCTCTCCCGACGACCGGCCGGGGTACGTGCGGGACAAGGTCGCGGAGTGGCTCGAGGCGGGCTCCCTCGCGGTGTGGGTCGTCGATCCGCGCACGAAGATCGTGACCGTCCACGAACCGGGCCGGGCACCCGTCGCGCTCGGCGAGAACGACACGCTCCGCGGCGGCGACGTGCTCCCCGGCTTCGCGCTCGTCGTGGCCCGGGTCTTCGAGTAGCTCCGGCAGGCGGTCCTAGACCGGCTCCATCGTCGACGGGGGCTTTGCCGCCAGGTTGTAAGTCACGCTCACGACGCCGGGGACCTCGCTCACGAGCCGGCTCGCCAGCTTCTCGAGGGTGTCGAAGGCGACCCGCGTGGGCGCCCCGATCCGGGCGTCGACGCTGTCCCAGCATCGCACCTCGATCTGATGGCCAAACTCCCGCTGCCCCTCGCGCATCCCCGTGACGCGGTCCTCGTGGAGGATGGCGAGCTTCAGGAAGGCGTCCACGTTCGCGAACTCCTCCTCGGTGATCGCCGTCGCCTGGCGGACCAAATCGATCCTCTCGGGGGTGATCTCGCCGATGACCCGCGCGGCAAGGGCCGGACCGGGGAAGGGCATCCGCCGGTAGGCTGACTCGGGGAGTCCAAGGGCCTCGGCGCCTGCGGATCGATCCCCAGCTGCTCGAAGACGTTGTGTTGCCGCTTGATCCCTGCGACGGTCTCGTCGACGTCCGTGAGGATCGTCCCCTGAAGCAGGTACTTCGCCCCGCTGTCCCGGACGAGCCTTCCGAAGACGTCCTTGTAGAAGGTCTGGGTGATGGCCTCCCTCTTCTCCTCGGGATCCGTCACGCCGCGCAGCGCCTCGAAGAAGCTCTCCCTTTCGTCGATCAGCTCGACGTGCACCCCCAGGCCCGCGAAGAGCGCCACGACGCTCGCGGGCTCGTCCTTCCGCATGAGGCCGTTGTCGATGAAGTAGGTCTTGAGCCGGTCGCCGATCGCCTTGTGCCCCAGCATGGTGACCGCCGACGAGTCGACGCCCCCGGAGAGCGCGTTGACCGCGACGCCGTCCCCGACGACGGAAGAGATCTCGTCGACCTTCGCCGCGACGAATGCCTGAGGGTCCAGATCCTCGATCCTGATTTCCTCGACCATGGAAACTCCTCCCAAGAAACGCCCGTGCCTCCTCGCCGGTCCGATTATCCGGAATCCACCTCTTGATAGGGACCCGATTTCCGGGAGAAGTTCGCCCTAGCCGCGAACGTGCTCGCCGACCCACATCTCCGTGAAGAGCGCGCCCCACAGGAAGTTGAGGATGGCGTGCCTCAGCTTCCTTCCCTCCGCGGCGTCGGAGAGCAGGCTCTCCAGGATCCGCGCGGGGACGACCTGCGCGACGACGGCCTCTCGGTCCAGGAGAACCTCCCGCACCTTGCCGTTGAACTCCTCGTCGGTGAGCCAGCTCGCGAAGGGGGGGACGAAGCCGCTCTTCTTCCGGTAGATGAACGGCCCGGGCATGTACTCCTCGAGGAGCCTCTTGAGGGGCCACTTGACCACGTCGTCCCGGATCTTGGCGTGCCAGGGGACCCTTCCCTGGGCCTCGAGGACCTCCCGCCAGATGTAGGGGTAGACGACGCGGATCCCCAGGCTCTCCCCCACGGAGAGGGCCTTGGCCGCCCATCGGCGGCTGTTGACGTGCAGCAGCTGGCGGATCGTGGTCTTCGCCTCCCAGCTCAGCCCGTCGTACCCCTCGCCGCACCGGGAGAAGACCTCCTCCATGACGGCCGCGAGCGCCTCGTCCCGCTCCCGGGCGCCCCGCAGGCCGAGGTAAGCGGAGGGGGCGAGCGCGAGAAAGTAGTTCAGGACGGATTGCTCATGGGTGTCCGCCAGGGCGGCCAGGCGCGCCAGGCTCCCACCGCGCGACTCCCACTTCCAGCAGGCGGTCCGCCGCAGCAGGATGGCGATCGCGCGCTTGAGAACCGCGGGAAACCGGTGCTTGAGCGCGAACTTCGCCTCGTTGCCCAGATCGGGGAAGCCGAAGCAGTCGTCCCCTCCGTTGCACTCCACGAGAACCGCCGTCTCCCCGATGTGCTCCTTCGCGAACGTCAGGAGAAAGGTGATCGGGAGGCTCGAGAAGTCCGAGAAGGGGTGGTCCGTCCAGCGGACGACGTCCCTCAGCACACCGAGGGCGTCCGGCTTCCCCATGCGGGCGATGCGCAGGTCGGCCCCGACGCGCTTGCTGATGTGCCGGGC
>JALGZR010000272.1:629-2396 GCA_025774805.1 bacterium | reverse complement strand
AGGCCTTGAAAGGCGTACGGTGACGTGCGCGGTTTGAAGGCGCCCCCCCTCAGGATCCTGGCTCCAGCCGCGGAAACGGCCTCGGCCGTCTCCATCACCTGCTGCTCCGACTCCACCGCGCAGGGACCGGCCATGAGCACGATGTCCCGTCCCCCGATCTCGACCCCCCCGACCCGGATCGTGGTGTCCTCGTCCTGAAACTGGCGGCTCGCGAGCTTGAACGGCACCGCGATCCGCCGGACAGCCTCGACCCCCGCCATGGCAGCGATCGTGTCCGGATCAAGATCGTCCCCGCCGATCGCGGCGAGGGCGCGGCGCCCGCTCGACGTCGTGGCGTAAACGTTCATCCCGGCGCGTCTCAGCTGCCCCTGGATGGCCTGCTCCGCCTCACGGGTGATATCTGGCTTCAGAACGATAAGCATACGAATCGCCCGCTCCGGAGGTGGTTCATGGCGAACGGCCCGTCGAGAGGTCAATCGGCGTGGCGGTCAGTCGTCCTTGATAACGACGCCGCCATCGCCCCGGGTGACCGCACCCAAGACGAAGGCGACCTCACCCGCGGCCCGGAGCTCGCGGATCACCTGGTCCGCGTGATCGGGTCGTGTCACGAGGACGAACCCGACCCCCATGTTGAAGGTGCGGTACATCCCCTCCCGGGTCACCCGACCCAGCGCCGCGAGTGCGCTGAAGACGGGCGGGATCTCCCAGGCGCCGGCCGCAACACGTGCCGAGGTGCCGTCGGGCAGGGCGCGGGCGAGGTTCCCCGGAATGCCCCCGCCGGTCACGTGTGCCATGCCCGTGATGCGGTGATTCTCGACCATCGGCCGAACGGACGCAAGGTAGGAGCGGTGGCGGGCCAGGAGCGCCTCGCCCCAGCTCGTCCGTGTTCCCGGGACCGGGCGCGACAAGTCGTCCTTCTCGCGCTCGGCGAGGATTTTCCGCGCGAGCGAGAACCCGTTCGTGTGTAGCCCGTTCGACCCGAGACCGACCAGGACGTGGCCGGGGCGGACGGCGGAGCCATCGACGAGCTCGTCGTTGCGAACCTCTCCCACGATCGCGCCGACGAGATCGAAGTCTTCGCCCCGGTAGAGGCCGGGCATCTCGGCCGTCTCCCCGCCCAGAAGCGCGCAGCCGAACTCACCGCATGCCTCGGCGATCCCAGCGACGACCTCCCGGAACGAGCTCCGGTTGAGACGCCCCGCTCCGAAGTAGTCGAGGAAGAAGAGCGGCCGGCCGCCGTGGACCAGCAGATCGTTCACGCAGTGTGAGACGAGATCGTAGCCGACGTCGCGGTAGCGCCCGAGCCGGGCCGCGACCATGAGCTTCGTTCCGACGCCGTCGATGGAGGCGAGGAGCGTCCGGTCGGTGCCGGGGACACGGTACGCGCCCGCGAACCCGCTCCTGAGTCGGAGGACCCCGGGACCGTGCGTCCCCCGTATCAGCTCCGAGACGTCCTTCAGCGCGTTCTCGGCTCCGGCGATATCGACGCCGGCGGAGCGGTAGTCGGTCGACCTACCGCTGTCCGCCTGCCCAGAGGAGGTATTCGGGTCGCGCGGCTTCCGGCTCATAAAGGACTTTCAGCTCCTTGCGGTTGTACAGGCGCTCCACGGCGGTTACGACCTCCTCATCGAACTGCTTCCCGCTCTGTCGTCGAAACTCCATGATCGCCTCCTCCAGCGGCAGCGCCCGCCGGTAGGATCGATCGGACGTCATCGCGTCGAGCCCGTCCGCAACCATGAGGATCCGTGCCCCGAGCGGAATGTCGTC
>JALGZR010000272.1:0-565 GCA_025774805.1 bacterium | reverse complement strand
CCCATGCGACCCTCCGGGTAACCGGTCCCATCGATCCGCTCGTGGTGGAAACGGACGTACGCGGCCGCATCCTTCAGCATACGGATCCGCGAGACGATCTCGGCCCCCACGACGGGGTGGCGTGCCATCCGGTCCCGCTGCTCCTGCGTCATCTTCCCGGGGCTCTCGATGATGTCGATCGTCCGAAAGCTCACCTTCCCGATGTCGTGAAGAAGCGCCGCGGTGGCCACCGTCTCCACCCGTGCCGAGGACAGCCCGAGCTCGGTCGCGATCTGTCGAGCATAGCGCGAGACACGGTGGGAGTGGTGGCGGGTGTACGGATCCACCTCCTCGACGATGCTCGCGAGCGTCCCCACGAAGTCGAGGAAGTCCTGCCGCATCTCCGCGTAGATCTTGAACGAGTAACGGGCGAGCAGGATCGGGAACATGAAGAGCAAAACGCCGAGGAAGCCGAGCTGCAGAAAGACGAGCGCAATGATGCATCCAAACGGCACGAAGGCGAGAAGGTGAAAGATGGTCCACCGGAAATTCACGCGCCAGACGTGGAAGAGTGCCCCTCCCGACG
>JALGZR010000271.1 GCA_025774805.1 bacterium | reverse complement strand
CGCCCGGCCCGGGTCGGCGATCGAGCTGTTCCTCGCCGATCCCGACCCGACCGGGTTCGGGGAGGGAAAGACGTATCTGGTGACGTTGACCGAGGGGTCGGGGGCCGACCTGGATGCCACGACCGGGACGTACGGCCCAGGGCGGATCAACAACCTGCTCCAGGGCACCGACACGACGAACCGGTACCGGTTCGAGATCCCGGTGCCGCCGGGGGTGAGCGTCGGCACGTGGCTGACCGCCACCGCGACGCTTGGCGGGGCAACCTCGGAGTTCGGCGGGATGGCGGCGGTAAATGCGTTTTCGATCACCGGTACGGTGTACGAGGATGTCAACGGGGACGCCAACCTGTCGGGCGATTCGGGGCGTCCCGGTGTGACGATGCATCTGTTCCGCGACGGGGGGGACGGCCTGCCGACCGGGGCGGACGACGCGTGGGTGAACAGCGCCACCACGGACGGCTCCGGGCAGTACACCTTCACCGGCCTGGGATCGGACACCTACTGGGTGGTGGCCGATTCGAAGACCGTCTCTCCGGCCGCAGGAATCAAGGCCGGGTTTACCCAGGCAAACGTCTGGGCGGAGCAGACGTACGGTGCCGCGGAGGCGCTGTGCGCGGACGGCAGCGGCGGGACGACGGAGCGGGGCACCAGCGGGGCGTGCTACGGCGGACGGGCGGGCGGAGTGTCCGACGCGACGTCTGCGACTCCCGCCGGGCTTGGCACCTCCCAGCACGTGATCAAAAAGGTTCTCTCCTCGGTTGTAACCGGGATCAACTTCGGCTTTTCCTTCAACGTGGTGACGAACGTGCGGGGGGGCGACGGTGCGGACGACGACGGCTCGGCGGCCCGGACGATCCAGGGGAGCCTGCGGCAGTTTTTGCAGAATGCCAACGCGATCACCGGTGCCAACGCGATGCGGTTCGTTCCCGCGGTGGCGACGAACGCGAGCGGTGGCGGGGGCTCGTGGTGGCGGGTCGCGGTAAGCGTCGATCTTCCCGATGTGCTGGACGGCTCCACGACGGTCGACGGGCGGGCGTACAGCTTCTCGGACGGGACGACGGTGCGGGACGCGAACCCGGGGACCCTGGGGATGGGGGGGACGGTCGGGGTGGACGGATCGGCGCTGCAGACGCTTGCCCGTCCCGAACTGGAGGTGATGGACGCCAACAACCGGAATATGGGGTTGAACCTGTTGGCGAATACCATCACGGTTCGCCGGATCGCGATCTTCGGGTTCGGGGATTCGAGGAACAATGACGGCGAGGCGAACATCCGTGTGGGTGCCGTGAGCGGCACCCTGGTGGAGGAGTGCGTGGTGGGGGCCTCGGCGAGTAGCTTCACGGACCCTCTGGCCGGCAACACGGCGGACAACATCCGAGTGATCCAGGGAGCAACGAATGGCACGATCCGCAACAACCTGATCGGGTTTTCCGACAGCAATGGGATCGGGATGAAGAAAGCCGGGTCGGGTTGGCTGCTCGAGGGGAACGAGGTCCGTGGGAACGCGAAGGTGGACGCGGCCACCGCTGGGGTCTACCTCGAGGAGAATTCTGCAGCGGTGACCGTGCGGGGGAACCTGCTCGCGGGGAACCGGGGGGCGGGATTGGACCAGGTCAAGGGAGTGGCTGCGCACGTGCTGGAGAACAACAGACGGCCGGGGTGCGCCTGAAGGAGTCGGTGGGCGCGCGGGTCGACCGGAACGTGATCTTCGGGAACACCGGGGCCGGGGTGATGGTGAACCAGAACGCCGCGACCGACACGATTACAAGGAACTCGATCTACGGGAACACCTCGATCGGGATCGACCTGGTCGTAAACAACAGCGACACCGGCGACGGGGTGACGCTAAACGACTCCGGCGACGGCGACTCGGGGGGGAACGGACTTCTCAACTACCCGATCCTGCAGACGGCCACGATCACGGGGCCGACCCTGGTCCTGACGGGGTTCGCCCGGCCCGGGTCGGCGATCGAGCTGTTCCTCGCCGATCCCGACCCGACCGGGTTCGGGGAGGGAAAGACGTATCTGGTGACGTTGACCGAGGGGTCGGGGGCCGACCTGGA
>JALGZR010000270.1:522-2296 GCA_025774805.1 bacterium | reverse complement strand
TCTCGGCGGCGATGGCCTGGGCGTTCCCGCCGTTCCCCGCCCCTGGGCTCCCACCGTTCCCGCCGCACCCGGCCACCACCAGTGCGGCGATCGCAAGCACCGACCCGTGCAACGATCTCATCGAAATCCCTCCTGCTCGGGGAGTGCGCTCCCCTGGAGTGAAAGTGCCCCTCACTTCGCGGCATCGTCGGGCGTCCGCCCGGGGAATCCGCAGCGGCCGCCGGCGTTGCTGGCTCCTTCGATCAGGTCGGCCAGGCTCAGACGGCGGAACGTCTCTTCGATCAGGGATTGGGCCTTGGCGAGCTCGGTGTGCAGGGAGCACAGCGCGCCGTCGTGATCCGGATTCCCGAGAGGACAGCGCTCGATCCTCTTCCACGGATCCACCGCCCCCACGACGTCGAGAATGCTGATCTCACGAGGTGCCCTCGCCAGAAAGAAGCCGCCTTTCGGACCTCGCTGCGAACCTACCAGACCCGATCGAGCCAGGCTGCGGAGAATCTTGGAGAGGTAGCTCACCGGGACCTTCGACTCTTCCGAGATGTCCTGGGCGGTCCGGGGTCCCTGACGCATGGTTCCCAGACAGACCATCGCCCGAAGCGCGTACTCGGCGGTTTGCGAGATCACGGCGCCTGTCCCGATACTGGAGTTTCTGATCCGTTTTTCTAATATAGGAGCCGAGGGGGGGCTGTCAACGACTTCGTGAAATAAATCCCGAGGAGACTCAAGTGATTGCAGGTCAAGAAGTTGTGTGATCGGCCGACCTTCAGAGCATCACGTACGCCCGGACGGGGAACGTCGCGCCGCCCTTCCACGCGATGGGGACCGCATGGAGCCGGCCCCCTTGCGGCGGCACGGCTGCCAGGTTCGTCAGGTGCTCGCAGACCGGGACCCCCGCGCCCAGGAGCTTCGTGTGGGCGGGCCGCGCGAGGTCGCCCACGTCGTCGATGTTGAGCGAGTCGATGCCGACGAAACGGACTCCCGCGTCGAGGAGCCGGTCGCATGCATCCCCGGTCAGGAACGGATTGGGATCGAAGTAGCGCTCGGTGCGCCAGTGCCGCGACCACTCCGTGCGGACGAGGACTGCGCGATCGCGGGCGTCCACGCCGCGAAAGGCCTCCGGGCCGATTCCGCGTCCCGGCGATCCGGTCGCGTCGACGACGACCGTCTCCAGCGCCGCCAGCCGGTCGAGCGGCAGCTCCGACAGGTCCATCCCGTTCCGGTGCCGGTGGATCGGGGAGTCCACGTACGTTCCCGTGTTGCCGCAGAGGTGCAGAGAGGCGATCAGGAACTCCGCTCGCCCGTCGTACTTCTCGCGCGAGTCGTCGTAGTCGAGGAGCACGTGGCGCTCCGGTTCCGGCAATCCCGGGTACGTCTTCATCCCGGCCTCGACGACGTGGCTGACCTCGACGAATCGGGGCTTCGCACTCATGGGCGTCCTGCTCCGTGGGGGCGAGTGGGGGTATGATCCCGGAACGACGTTCCGGGGTGAGCGGATCCTCGAGCCCAGACGAGAATCGCACGGTTCCGTCCCTCCGGCGATCGGCGACTTCCCGGTCCACGCGCCTCCCGACCACGGAGAGCCCTTGACGCCGCTCCGCCCGCGTTCCGTCGCCGCCGTTCTCGCCGGCTGCCTCGTCGCCTCTCCCGGATCCGCGGCCGAGGTTCCCGAGAGCGCGTACGCGAACAGCGTGCTCGTGCCCGGGACCCTGCTCGACGACGACAATCTCGTCTTCCTCTTCCCGCAGCTCGCCGCCACGCTCTCGTGGCAGATCGG
>JALGZR010000270.1:0-499 GCA_025774805.1 bacterium | reverse complement strand
GTCGGCGACCGGGGCGGACCCGTTCGACGCGGACCTGACGGGGGTGGGCGCCCGCGCGCGACTCGGCGCGCACGGCGTCTTCCTGCTCACTCAAGACCACACGTCCACCGTCGAGAGGTCGCGCCTCCGTCTCGTGCAGGCGGGCTGGTCCTGCGCCGGGGAGAGCTGGCGGACGGGAGTCGCGGTCCGCGGATCCCGCCGGCGGGTACTTTTCGACGACATCGACCGGCGGCTGGACCAGGTTCCCCAGCAGTGGTTCCGCGAGACGGTGGTGAGCTACGGCGAGCTGGCGCTCGGCGCCGGCTGGAGCGGTCGGGAGGCCTTCGTCGACGTCGTGGCCGAGCTCTACCGGGAGGATTACGAGCACGACTCGTTCGCCACGAGCTCGAGCGACACGACCGGTCTCGAGATCCGGTCGGACGACTCCATCCGTCTCCGCGCCGCCGCCCGCGCCTCCGTTCCCGTCGGATCGCGGTCCGAGATCCGGATGTTCGGCAGC
>JALGZR010000042.1 GCA_025774805.1 bacterium | reverse complement strand
CCGGCGAGTCGGACCCGGGCCGAACCGGCGATGCAGATCGGGGGAAGGTCCGCCGAGGGAACGGCCGAGCAGAAGTTGCCTCCGATGGTCCCGCGGTTGCGGACCTGCGTCGCCGCCATCGTGGACGCGGCGTCGGCCAGCGCGGGGTATACCCCCCGGACGTCTTCGCTCCGCGCGATCCGGGCCTGGGTCACCGTGGCGCCCACGTGGAGGCCGTCGCGGTCGACCCGGATCTCGGCCAACTCGGTGAGATCCCGGAGCGAAACGAGATGGCGGGTGCGGAACGTGTGCTGCTTGAGGTCGACGAGGACCTCCGTGCCCCCGGCGAGCACGTGGGCGTCTTCGCCAAGCTCGGAGAGGAGCGCGCACGCTTCCGGTAGGGTGGATGGCCGGTGGTAGACGAAATCCGTGATCTCCACGCGCTCTTCCCCGTCGGTCCCTTCCGGTCCCGGTCGGCGGGCATTCTACCAGCTTTTGTCGAGATTCGTAGGCTCTTCCGAGATCCCGGTCCGCAGTTCCGTCCGGCATCTCTCGCGCGACGGAAGTGGCCGCACGATCCGGAGGGAGTGCATGAACGCCGCGCCGCCGCGATCAGGCCTTGAAGTGAAACTGTAGAACTTCCTTGTCCTCCACCACGTGATCGCGGCCTGCGGTGACGATCAGCCCGTGCTCGTGGAGCGCCTGCTTGCTTCCGTGCCGCAGCAGGTCCTGTAGGGCCATGACCTCGGCGCGGATGAAGCCCCGCTCCATGTCGGTGTGGACTCTCCCCGCCGCCTCCGGTGCGGTGCCTCCCCGCCGGAGCGGCCAGGCCCGCAGCTTGTCGTGGGCGATCGTGTAGAACGTGATCAGATCGAGCAGGCGGAAGCACGCGGTGATGACGAGAGCCAGCGCCGTGTCCTCGAGTCCGAGCTCGTTCAGGAACGCGATCTGCTCTTCCGGGGCGAGCTCGGAGATCTCCTCCTCGATCCGCACGGACACCGGAAGGACGGCCCCCTCCCCTTTCGCCTCTCGCAGCGCCCGCGCGAGCGGCCCCTCGCCGGCCGGATCGTCCTCTCCCGTGTTCGCGAGATAGAGACACGGCTTCGCAGTGAGGAAGCGCGACTCCGAGAGAATCCCCCACTCCTCCTCCGTCCAGTCCAGCGCTCTCATCGGGGTCCCCCCCTCGAGCGCCTCGACGGCCCGCGCGAAGACCTCCTTCTCGCGCTGCCCGACCTGACCGCCCTTGGATGTCTTCGACCAGCGCTCGAGTCCTCGCCGCGCCGCTTCCAGATCCGCGAGGAGGAACTCGGTCTCCACGATGGCGACGTCGCGGAGAGGGTCGGGCGCCCCAGGGGAGTGGACGACGGCCTCGTCCGCGAAGCAGCGGACGAGGTGCAGTATGGCGTCGACGTCGCGAATGTGACCGAGGAACTGGTTCCCCAGCCCTTCGCCACGGCTGGCGCCCTCGACGAGCCCCGCGATGTCGACGAAGCGAACCGTGGTGGGAACCGTCTCCTCGGGAGCCAGAATCTCCTCGAGCTTCTTCAGGTCGGGGTCGGGAACCACCGCGACGCCGACGTTCTGATCGATCGTGCAGAACGGGTAGTTGGACGCCTCGGCGCCGGCGTGAGTGAGCGCATTGAGCAGCGTGGACTTGCCCACGTTCGGCAGACCCGCGATCCCCACGGAGAGCGCCATCGTCGCCCCCTTCCCGTCCGGAAGATCTTAGCGCAGGCGCCGGCGAGCAGGTAGATGGTACCGTCGGGCTCCGATCCGCTCGGCGCGGGACTTCCGGTGCGGGATGTGTTAGGGGTTGCCCCGGTCACTCGGGAGGCGGCGGGCCGCCGGAGAACCGGATCCGTGTTCGGACCCGGCTCGAAGCGGCACGGCCCGGCCGGTGGGAACCCTCACGGAAAGGGTATGCTGATGAGCGGCAAGGTGTTCAAGAAGACCGAGATCACGAGGACCTCGACGGTGAGCTCCGACGACGCGATCCAGAACGCGATCGCGCGGGCGAACCGGACCGTGCGCAACATGCGGTGGTTCGAGGTCGTCGAGCAACGGGGCGCCATCGGGGAGGGAGAGGTCGCCGAGTGGCAGGTCACCCTCAAGATCGGCTTCGCCCTGGAGGACTGAGAGGAGGGAGATCGGCCCGGCCGCCCGTCACGCCGTTCCGCGTCGTGCCGGACCGCGGGTGATCACCGAGCGGCCCTCAGACCCGACCGCCGATCATCCCGTGCAGCTCCGCGAGGCTCGTCACCGTGACGTCGGCGTGGGCCGACCAGCGCCCCGCCCCCTCCGAGTCCAGGTACACCGTCGCCGTGCCGGCGTCCCGTCCGGCCAGGAGATCGAAGAGGAAGTCCCCGACCATGACCGCGCGGGTCGGGGAGGCCTCCCAGGCGCGCAGGAGTCGCCGGACGCCGTCACCGCTCGGCTTGGGCTCGCAGCAGTCCCGCCCGATCACGCTCGCCGGTTCGAACTGTGCATCGAGCCCGCAGTTCGACAGCGTGCGCCAGGCATTGTCCCTGCTGTTCCGGGTGAGGATGCCGACGCGAGCCCCGCCCTCGCGCAGCGTCCGGAGAAGCGGCTCCGCCCCCGGTTGGGGGCGGGCGCCGTCCGCGATCCCCTTCTCGATCGCATCGAGACAGGCGAGCTTCGGAGCGGCCTCCTCGCGCGACATCTTCTTCAACTGCTCCAGGATCGGAATCCCCTCGGCGAGCTCGAGGTCCTTCCGAATCGCGTCGAAGTCGTGCGCGGGGACGGTCAACGTGCCGTCCATGTCGAAGACCCAGAACTCTCGATCGCGAAGATCCATCGGCACTCCCGTCCCCGTCCGCTCAGCGCGACTCCAATGTCTCCCGGGCCCGGCGCACTTCCTCCACCCCGGGGAACTCCGACGCGAGCTCGAGGGCCGCGTCGAGCTTCTCGCGTGCGGCGTCGTCCTCACCGAGCGCGAGGAGAACCTGCCCGAGGTGACCCGAGACGGCGGCCCGGGCCATGCGATCTCCGGGCGGCAGAGACTCCAGCGCCTTCTGGAGGGTCGCTCGCGCCTCCCGGGGTCGGCCCGCCGAGAACTGGATCCAACCGAGCGTGTCGAGAAAGTACCCGTCTTCCGGCTCGAGCTCGACCGCCCGGCGGGCGGCGGCGAGCGCCTCCTCGGTCCCCTGGGGTCGCTCGATCAGGACGAGGGCCAGGCGGTTGTGGGTCTCGGCGCGCTCGGGATCGAGGTCCAGGGCCGCGCGGTAGTGGGCCAACGCGTCTTCACCCCGTCCGGTCGATTCGAGGATCTCCGCCAGGAGAGCCTCGGCCCAGGGCGGCGCCGCGCCCTCGTCCGCGGCGCGGCGGAGATCCGCCTCCGCCCCCGAGAGGTCTCCCCCGTCCGCCTTCAGGCGTCCGCGAATCGCATAGGAGCCAGCGTACCTCGGGTCGAGCTCGATCGCGCGATCGACGATGCGACGCGCCTCTCCCGCTTCGCCGAGCTGGTACAGCAGCGGCGCCAGCTCCCGGTGGGCGCGCGGGTGCGCCGGGTCGAGCTCCAGCGCGGATCGACAGAGCTCGGCCGCCTCCGCGGCCCGGCCCCGGGTTCGGTACTCCCGCGCGAGACGGAGGAGCTCGGCGATGTCCGTCGTCCCGGCCGCTACCCGGTCCTCCAGGGACGCGAGCGAGCGCTCGTCCGACGCGAGCAGGAAGTGGGCGATCGGATCCCGCGGCAGGATGTCGAGCGCCTTCGTGTACTCGGCGTGCGCGTCCAGCGGCCTCTGGCGGATCTCGTGCACGAGTCCCCGTAGGATGTACGCGGAGGCCTCGCGCCGCTTCCGAAGCCGCTCGCGGACGCGGTCCCGCGTCTCCTCGTCGTCTCCGAGATTCACGAGTCGAGGGAGAATCGGGGATCGGCGCGCCGCCATCGCCTCCACGTTCCTCGCCCACAGGGTCCGATCCCCCGCCGCCAGCACCTTCGGGGCGGAGAACTCCATGTAGGGGCGATCGTACGTGTTCACCCGCGATTCGCGCACGTACTCGCGAATCGCGTCGGAGTCGAGCACGAAGCAGTCGATCACCGCGAACGGGTTGGGGAGGTTCACCTCGGCCAGGTCCGCCTGGACGGCCGGGTCGCTCCGGATGCGGCGGGCGACCCGCAGAAAATCGATCTCGAAGGGCTTCTCGCTCGTCCAGCCGAGGAGGAGCGCGTTCCGGGTCACGCAGTTCGTGCCCATCCAGACGCTGCACTGGGGGAACACGTCCTGGAACGTCCGGAGGAGCATCTTCAGATCGTTCTCCGAGAGGAGGGCGGTAGGAAACCACGACGACATCATGCCGCCGTCCGCGAGACGGTTCCGGCACTTCACGAAGTAGTCCCGGGCGTAGAGGTCCGAGCTCCCCCGAAAGATCGGGTGTACCGAGTCGTTCATGATGAGGTCGTACGTCTCCTCCGTGTAGGTCACGAAGTTCTTGGCGTCCTCGATCACGATGTCGAGCCGGGGGTTCTCGTACACGTTTCGATTGATCGCGTCGAAGTAGGCCCCGGCCTCGATGACCTCGGGCGAGATGTCGCATCCCACGAGCCGTTCGACCGGATGGAGGAGGATCGAGCGCGCGGTCTCGCCGCTTCCCAGACCGACCTGGAGCACGCTCCGGGGCTCCGGGTGCAGCAGAAGGGGAATGTGCGCCTGCAGCTTCTGGGTCGTGCGGAGCATGAGGCTCGTGCCGGCGACGTCGGCCCCGTTGATCGAGAGAAGGCGCGTCCCGCCCGAGTCGTGGATCGTCACGGTTCCCGTCATGCCCTCCTCGCAGTACGCGATCTCTCCCCCCCTCAGGTTGATGCCGAAGACCGGCAGGAAGGCGTTCTCGGGGAGTCGGAGGCCGAGACCGAGGACGAGAGCGGCGGGGGCGAGAACGGCGAGGGCGGCGCGCGGACCGCGGAGATCCCCTCCCGCCACGAGGAGGACGCCCCCGAGCAGGGCGTTCCCGACCGCGAGGAGGACGATCGTCGCCTGCGTCCCGATCAGCGGAATCAGCAGGAAGCCGGCCGCGAAGGAGCCGAGGACGGCCCCGAGCGTGTTGACCGCGATGATGTTGCCCACGCGCGATCCGAGGCGCGGCAGGTCCCGGGCGTAGAGACGAGTGACGAGAGGGAACGTCATCCCCATGAGCAACGTGGGGACGAGGATGATCAGCGCGGCCTCCACGAACTTGACCGCGGACAGACCGGTCCAGGAGCGCACGCGAAACAGGATCAACAGGAAGTCGTGGACCGCCGGAAAGCGGCTGAGGAAAAGCACGGTGCCGAGGGCCGCGATCCCGATCCCGATCTCGAGGACGCCGAAGAGGCGAAAGCCGGATCGCAGCCGATCGATTCTCCGCGCGAGGAGGAGGCTCCCGAGCGCGAGCCCTCCCAGGAACGTCGTCAGCATGATCGTGAACGCGTGAACGGAGGCGGAGAGCACGTAGAGAAGGACGCGGGTCCACACGACCTCGTAGGCGAGGGCCAGAAACCCCGAGAGACCGATGGCCACGAGGGCGATCCGGACGCCACGCGAAGTGAGGCGGGCCCCGGCCGCGGAAGGGGCCCCGACGGCGGTCGCGGCCTCGGCGGCGAGCGGGGAAGGCCCCTCGGGAACGGGCGCGGCCTCCGCCAGGTCCACCCGCTCTCTCCTCCGCCCGAGCCCGACCGCGATCGCTCCGATCACGACGTTGAGCGCCGCCGTCACGAAAACCGTTCCCCGCGCTCCGAACGTCGCGATCGCCCAGAAGCCAGCGGCGAAGCAACCCGCCATCGCCCCGAGCGTGTTGACCGCGTAGAGGTGACCCATGGACCGCCCGACATCGTCGCGGGCGCGGACCCAGTAGCGGACCAGCACCGGGAGCGTTCCGCCCATGAGGGCCGTGGGCACGACGAGAAGGGCGAACGATAGCCCGAACCGGATGAGACTCATCCAGAAGAAGGACGGGTGCCAGGCCCGGTAGACCTCCACGAAGATCCACCCGATCGCCGCGATGCCCGGCAGCAGGAGGAGAGCGGAGACTCCGACCCCGATCTCCAGCGCTCCGTAGATCCGAAGCTCCTCGCCGCGCCGGTCGATGAGCCTGCCGAAGTACCGGCTCCCGAGGGCGAGCCCCGCCATGAACGCGGCGAGCACGGAGCTCACCGCGAGAGCGGTCGAGCCGAAGATGATCGAGAAGAGACGCGTCCAGACGACCTCGTAAACGAGGCCGGTCAGGCCCGACAGGAAGAAGAGCAGGAGTAAGGGACCGCGAATCGGTCTCAAGAACCCGCCTTGGCCATCTCGAGGAGCGCGTCGACCGCCTTTTCGACCCCCGTCGCCACTTCGCTGATGCGACCGGCCAGCATGTAGCAGGGGGTGGTGATCATCCGGTTCCGATCGTCGATGACCACGTCGGTGACCTTCGCGTCCCGGTGCCGCGCGCCCATCGACTGGAGAGCGGCCGCGGTCGGCGCGTCGGTGCCGATGGTGATCTCGGGCTGGATCTCCTCACCGAAGACCCGAGCCAGGATTGCGGGAGCGATGCAGAGCGCGGCGACCGGCTTGCCGGCCTGGTGCACATCGCGCAGGATCCTCTGCACCCCTTCGTCCACCGTGCACTTGTCCCCCTGGGTCGCGAAGTCACACAGGTTCTTCGCCGCCCCGAAGCCTCCCGGCAGAATGATCGCGTCGAGCTCGCTCGCCTGCACGTCTTTGACGTCCCGGATGTTGCCGCGCGCGATCCGGGCCGACTCGGCCAGGACGTTGCGCTTCTCACCGGTCGCCTCTCCGGACCGATGGTCGACGACGTCCATCTGCTCCTTGTCGGGCGCCATGAGCACCATCTCGGCGCCGGAGCGATCCAGCGCGAGCATGGTCAGAACCGCCTCGTGGATCTCACTGCCGTCGTTCACGCCGCAGCCCGACAGAACGACACCGACTCTCTTGGACATGGCAAGACCTTCCTGGGAGGGGTTTTGTGGAGTCGACTCCCGCCCCAGGTTGTCCCGCCGCCTTCCCGGCGTCAAGACGCGACCCGGGCTCTCAATCCCCGCTCGAAAGGGCGGCGACGAGCGCCAGGTCTCCGGGGCGCACGCTGTCCGGGTCGAAGCCCTTCGCCGACGCCGCCATGCGGGTCAGGGCCGCCGGCATGGACATCGGCGGCTCCGTCTCCCCCTTCTTCGCGCGGTGGAAGCGCACCGGGTTGATCCGGGCGACGACGTAGTTGCGCAGGTAGGGGGACTTGAAGCCCCGGTCCTGGAGCTGCCCGATGAGCTCCCGAACCCGATGGTCGATCTCGAGCAGCCGGGCGGCCCAGCCCTCGCGCTGGCGGAGGCTCGCGGGCAACGTCCGATCCGAGAAACGGTCGACCTTCTTCAGAAAGGGGCTGTACGCCCCTCCGGCGAAGCGGCCGTTCTCCTCGTACACGATTCCGAGCGTCACGAGCTCCGGGGCTTCGAATTGCGCGGAGAAATCCGACTCCTTGGCGCGCTTGCGACGGACCGCCAGTTCGCGGGCCATCCGAATGACTTCGAGGCTGCGGTCTTTGAGGTTGTGCGCCTTCTCCGTATTGAGGGCGAGAATACGGAATGCGATCTCCTCGTCGGCGGTGACGAGCGCCGTGATCTGTCGCAGCCCGAGGACCTTGGCCGCCGCGAGACGGTGTCGACCGTTCGGGGTCCAGAGCCGGCCGTCGAGTCCCCGCACCACGATCAGCGGATCGAGAAACGACCCCGTCTCCTCGATCTTGGCGGCCAGACGCTTCGTGTGGGTCGGGGAGAGATCTCGCTGGAACGGCGTGGGCTGAACGGACGCGAGAGGCAGCGCGGCGAGCACGATCGGCTTGCCGGAGAAGGGCTCGCGGTAGGCTCCGATGGCCGCTCCGCCCGCCTTCCCGACCTGAGCCACGAGGGAGGCGACGTCTCCGGACGCGAGGTCGAGGGAGATCTCGGTCGCCTCGAGCCCACGCTTCTCCTTGCGGGGCGCGAGGCTCTTGCGGGCGGTCACCCGCTTCTTGCGGGCGGCCTTCCCCTTCGCCGCGCGCTTTCCGGCCGCCTTCTTCGCGGTGGTTCTCTTCCCGGCCGTCTTCTTCGCTCCGGCGCCTCTGCCGGATGCACTCCTCGATGACATGGCGCGACCGCCTCCTTCCGTTCGCCTTCGAGCTCCCCGCGGAGAGCTTCCCCGATCGCGGGGCCCACGTCGAGCCCGATCGCGCGGGCGTGCCACGACGGGCGGCCATCGAGACGCGCCCCTCCCCGACCCGTCCGAAATCCGAGCTCCTTGCATTCGATCGTCGCATCCTTCTACAATCGTCACGAAATCCTGGAGATGCACGATGCCCCTCTCCGCGGGTCGGGCTCTGTCCGCTCTGCTCCTCGCCGCCGCCCTGACCGTTTTCGGATTCGGGGATCCGGAAACCGAACGGGCGGAGGAGACGCCCCCCGGGAGCGTGAGGGCCACTCCCGCCCGCGATCCCTCCTCCGGCTATCCCGCCGAGTCCGCCTTCTCCCTCGCCCTCCACATTCACGGCTCCATGAGCGAGCAGTTCGGCAGCATGGAGTGGCACACGGCCAAGGCCGAAAGCCTCGGGGTCGACGTCATCTGGTGGTCGGACCACGACGGACTGCTCTCGAACTGGCGTCGCATGAACCGGTACGACTTCGAATCCGCGGTCTGGGAGCCGGGCTGGCTTCGCTGGAAGGAGGTCGACGATGCGTGGCCGACGAACTTCCGCTACTGGCAGACGGATTCCCAATCGAACGCGTTCGTGCAGACATCGATCTCCGACACGCTCGCCTTCGAGGGCTCGCGGAGTCTGGTACTGGAGACGAGGGGACAGCCCGGACCGTCCTTCTCGACGGGGTACTTCGACCAGACCACGATGCAGCTCAACAACCGGTACTCCCTGGCCAAACGACTGTCGCTCGCACTCGCTCTCTTCCCGGAAGTCCTCGATCCCGTCGATGCCCGTTTCGTCGTGGAGGTCGAGCTGAGTGACCATCCGGACGGAGTGAAGATCCTCCGGTACGTGGCGGGTACGATGGACGGGGAGGGAGTCCACTCCATTCCGATTTCGTTCACCCCGGGGAACTGGAACGAGTACCTCCTCCCGGTCACCTCGGACGCCATCGAGCACTTCTCGTCGGGGGGAATGGACACACTGCGGGCCGAGGACAATACCCTCGGAATGGTTCGCATCGGACTGGAGACGCGGAACGGCACAAGCGCCCGAGTTCTCTTCGACGACTATCGGATCCTTCCCGACACGGCTCTCGTCGACGACGTCTTGCTGGATCGGGCCCGAGACATCGAGAGCTACTACGAGCTTCTGTATCCGAGCGTCACCCAGTACGTCGGCACCGAGATCTCCCGGTTCAACGCCCAGCCCCACCTCAACGGATTCGCTCCCGATCTCCAGCTCGTGAACTACGACGGGTACGGATGGAGTGACACGATCTACTACGCCGTCGACCAGATTCACGACCAGGGGGGAGCGCTCTCCCTCAATCACGCCTTCGGAACCGGCTTCTACAACATGTGGAACCCGGATGAGACTCCCGAGGAGCAGGCGGTGCGCCACCTCTACACGAAGAACCTGCTGATCGACGTGCGGGCCTATGGCGCGGATCTCCTCGAGGTCGGGTACCGTCAGCGCGGGGGGATGCAGATCGAGCACTTCCTCGATCTGTGGGACGCCCTCAACGGGAACTCGATCTGGATCACCGGGAACGGCGTATCCGACACTCACGGCCGAGGAGTGCACAACCTGATCGGGTGGGGGCCGGACGACGGAAGCCTGAGCACGACGAACAACTTCGTGACCTGGCTCTACACGGAGGCGCTCTCGGAGGCGGGCTTCGTGAAGGCCATGAAGCGAGGCCGCGCGTACTTCGGCGACCCCTACCGATGGCAGGGCACGCTCGACCTTCGGTCGACGGACGGCTTTCGGATGGGCCAGGTGGTCTTCACCGACCGGGGCCAGCACGAGCTCGTGGCCGAGGTCGCGAACGTCCCGGGGGACGTCCAGGTCCGTCTGTTGCAGGCGGAGATCCGGGAGGTTCCCCCCGGAGAGTACCCCACCGTGAACTACCTTCGGGACGAGATCCTCTCCGGATCCGTCGTCGGGAACACGTTCACGGATACGCTCTCGATCGACACCGCCCTCTCCTCCCTCGTGCGCATCGAGGTCTACGACGGAGCGGGAGAGGAGATGGTCTACGGCAATCCGCTCTGCTTCGTGAGGACCCCTCCGGCGCGCGGGATCCCTCCCGAACGGGTGGCGGTCCGAGTCGACGACATCCGAGTCCTCCTCGCGGACCGCTTCACCCTCCGCGGCGCCACCTTCGATCTCCCTTCGCTGCAGCTCACGATCTCGGGAGACGAGGAACCCGCGGGCGCGGGGTCCCTTTCGATCGACCCGGGTGGGTACGGAGCTCCCGTGGGGGTGACGGGCGCGACCGGCTGGACCTACGAGGAAGGCATCCTGACGCTCCAGGGATTCTCGGGACCGGAATCCACCGTCCGCGTGAGCTGGAACGGGACCGGGGCGGAGAGTCCGGGGGCCGACCCGACGCGATTCCGGATGAGCCTCCCCCGACCGAGCCCCTTCCGGGAGAGCACCACGATCGAGTACGCCCTTCCCCGGGAAGGGCCGGTGCGGCTCGAGGTGCTGGACATCGCCGGCCGGCGGGTGCGGGTCCTCGAATCCGGCCTTCGAGAGGCAGGACCGCATCGAGTGTGGTGGGACGGTCGAGCGGAGAATGGTCGTCCGGCCGCAGCCGGCGTCTACCACCTCCTCCTCCGGTCCGCCGAAGGAGATCGCGTCCGGAGAGTCGTGAAGATCCGCTGACGGGCGGCCGTTCCTCGCTCGTTCCTCGCGGTGGGCCGACTACTCGTCCCAGCGATAGAAGCCCTCGCCGGACTTCTTCCCGAGCTTCCCCTCCGCCACCAGACGCCGGAGGATCTCCGGGGGCCGGTACTGGTCGCCGTCGAGTTCGCGGCTGAGGGCCTCCGCGATCGAGAGGCGCACGTCGAGCCCGACGAGATCGGTCAGGCGGAGAGGCCCCATCGGGTGCCGGTAGCCGAGCTCCATCGCCCGATCGATGTCCCGGGGGGACGCGACACCCTGCTCGACCATGCGCATCGCCTCGAGTCCGAGCACGATTCCCAGCCGGCTCGACGCGAATCCGGGGGCGTCGTTGACCACGACGGGCTCCTTGCCGAGAGTGGAGACGAGCTCGAGGGTCCGCTCCTTCACGGACGGGGACGTCTCCCGCCCGACGACCACCTCGACCAGACTCATGATGTGCACCGGATTGAAGAAGTGCATCCCGATCACGCGCTCGGGCCGCGCGAGGTCGCCGGCAATCTTCGTGATCGGGAGGGACGAGGTGTTGCTCGCGAGCACCGTGTCCTCCCCCACCATGCCCTCCGCCCGGCCGAAGAGATCCTTCTTGACCTCGAGCTTCTCGACCACGGCCTCGATGACGAAGTCGGCGTGCGCCAGCGACGTCGCGAAGTCCGCCTCGTAGGCGATTCCGGCGAGGGCCCGGTCCCGCTCCGCCGGCGTGAGCTTCCCCCGCTCAACGCCCCCGGCGAGGGTCTTCTCGATCTTTGCGCGGGCCCCGTCGAGCGCGGCGGGGTCGAGGTCGTGAAGGACCACGGAGTGTCCGGCGGTCGCCGCGACCTGCGCGATCCCGCGGCCCATGGTGCCGGCACCGAGGACCGTGATCCGGTTCATGTGCGCCTCCGTCAGGCCTCGACGCGAACGTACTCCCAGTTCACCGGCTTGCCGTCGATCCCCCGCTTCGGAGGGGCGATCCAGTAACCCATCTGATCGGGCTCGAAGATCGCCGTCTTCTGGAGGCTCCCGATGAACTTGCGATCCTCTTCGGACGGCACCCATTCGTCGCGCCGCCGGTTCCAGGTCGCCTCGTCGACCGGATTCCCCTCGGGGTCGAAGTGCAGGCCCGCGTAGATTCCCTGGTTCCGGTGGAACCGCTTGCTGGGGAGCTTCAGTCGGTCGGACAGCCCGTGCTTCGCGAGTACTCTGTTCCAGTTGTTGAGGCCACGCTGGCAGTCCTTCACGTAGTCGTCGCGGAGGACCTCGTTCATGGCGTTGCGGATGGGGATCTCCTCCGAGACGAGCCGGATCGCGCCGCCGTTCTCCGTGTGCGGGACCTGAAGCCGGTATGCGTCGTCCTTGGCGACGTGATCGTCGTAGTCCCGCTCGTTCACGCGACCCTTGAGACCGTTCGCGAAGTACGTCGCCGCGTTCGAGGAGATCTCGCTTCCGAAGAGATCGAGCGCGAGACTGAACCAGAGATTGATGGTCTTCTGAATCGTCTCGAGATCGATGCCTCCCGCCTTCCGAACGTCCTCCGCCACTCCCTTCTGTTCCTTGAGAAGCTGAGCCGTCCGATCCACGATCCGGGCGATGCCCGTCTCCCCGACGAACATGTGGTGGGCCTCCTCACGCAGCATGAACCGCGTCGTGCGGGACAGCGGATCGAAGGCGCTCTCGGAGAGGGCGAGGAGCTGGTACTTCCCGTCGCGATCGATGAACATCGTGAAGGCGAAGAAGTCGAGCCAGTTCGTCACCGGCTCGTTGAACGCGCCCAGAATCCGAGGCTTGTCCTCGTTCCCGCTCCGGCGCTCGAGGAGCTCCTCGGCCTCGTCGCGACCGTCCCGTCCGAAGAATGAGTGGAGAAGGTAAACCATCGCCCACAAGTGCCGCCCCTCTTCCACGTTCACCTGGAAGAGGTTCCGGATGTCGTAGATGCTCGGACAGCTCTGCCCGAGGAACCGCTGCTGCTCGACGGAGGCGGGCTCCGTGTCGCCCTGGGTGACGATCAGCCGGCGGAGCGGGTTCCGGTACTCGCCCGGGAGCTCCTGCCACACCTCTTCGCCGTAGAAGTCTCCGAACCCGATCTGTCGGTTCGCCTCGGCTTCCGAGAGGAAGATCCCCCATCGGTAGTCGGGCATCTTGACGTACTCGAAGTGGGCCCAACCCTTGGCGTCGGTGCCGATGGCGGTCCGCAGGTAGACCAGGTGGTGTTCCTGAAAACCGGACGGACCCATGTCCTTCCACCAGTCGATGTAGGCGGGCTGCCAGCGCTCGAGGGCTCGTTGCAGTCGTCGGTCCTCGGACAGGTTTACGTTGTTGGGGATCTTTCCCTGATCGTACTGCTTCATGTCCGCCTCCAATCGAACTCCGGCCGGCGCCCGGCCTTTCCGTACACTTTCAGGGCGCCGCTGTCGCCGACGGCGTTGGGCCGCTGAAAGATCCAATTCTGCCACGCGGACAGCCGGCCGAAGATCTTGGTCTCCAGCGTCTCCGGTCCCGCGAAGCGCAGGTTTGCCTCCATGCCCGTCAACGCGTCGGGCGAGAGCGTCGCGCGCTCCTCGAGCGCGATGCGAACCTCGTCCTCCCAGTCGATGTCGTCGGGCGCGAACGTCACGAGTCCCGCGTCCAGGGCCTCCTGCGGATCGAACGGTCCGGCGTGATCGAAGACCGCTTCCGCCCCGTCGGGATCTCCGAGGAAGCGCATTCCGATGCGGGAGAGGCCGTTCGACATCGGATAGGATCCGCGGTTCATGACCGACAGATGCACCCGGTTCTCCGCGTCGGGATCGTCGAGCATGTAGGCGCGATCGGCCGAGAGAGCCAGCTCGAGCAGCGTGCCGGCGAAGCAGGATCCCGGCTCGATGAGCGCGTACGTAGTCCGGGCCGTGAGATCGAGCCGCTTGAGCGTGCGCTTGACGAAGTGGATGATCTCGCGGACCAGCCAGTGACCCCGGTGGGTGTCGAGGGCCCGGTCGACGGCGAGCACCCGCTCGGGATCTCCCTCCGTCTTCAGAACCAAGGTCCCGATCTCGATCCGGTTGAATCGGAGCCGGAGGAGAGCGTCGTCGAGCTCGCGAAACGCCGCGAGCGGCCAGTACCGGGAGCCCCGTTCCCGGACCCCCTCGGGATCGTCCGGCTCGTCTCCATCGGGGGCGCGCACCGTGATCTCGGCGGTTCGCTGGCCACCGTCGAGGCTCACCGTGACGTGTCGGTATTCGATGGAAGACTCGCTGACCTCGGGGTCGAGCTTCTCGAGAACGATTCCCCGCGCCCCCTCGGGGCGGTCGGAGCGCGCGGCGAGGGCCTCCGCCCTCTCCGCCACAGCGTTCTCGAACTTGCTGCGCGACGCCAGAGCGTCCACGAGGCCCCACTCCCGCGCCCGCCTCCCCTTGATCCCCTCCGCGACCGTGCAGAAGAAGTCGGCGCGGTCCCGGCGGACCTTGCGCTTGTCGACGACCCGAGTCAGGCCCCCCGTTCCCGGGAGAACTCCGAGGAGGGGCACCTCGGGCAGGCTGACGGTGGAGCTCCCGTCGTCGACGAGGAGGATCTCGTCACAGGCCAAGGCCAGCTCGTATCCCCCTCCGGCGCAGGTGCCGTTCACGGCGCAGAGAGACCCGATGCCGCTGTTCTCGCTCAAGTCCTCGATGGCGAGCCGGGTCTCGTTCGTGTACTTGCAGAAGTTGACCTTGAAGCCGTGATCCGAGGCGCCGAGCATGAAGATGTTCGCCCCTGCGCAGAACATCCGCTCCTTGAGGCTGGAGACGACGAGGCAGCGCACTTCAGGGTGCTCGAAACGCAGCCGCTGGATCGCGTCTGCGAGCTCGATGTCCACTCCGATGTCGTAGGAATTCAGCTTCAGGGCGTAGTCGCCGGTCGCCGGACGGCTCTCGTCGACGTCCATCGCCAGCGTGGCGACGCTTCCATCGATCGTCAGTCGCCAATGGTGGTAGTCGTCGGGATGTCTCTCAAAGTCCAGAGGAATCATCGATCTGTCGTCCTTCTCGTTCATGACCTTGGCCGGTCGGAACGCCGGACCGATCCGGGCGATCGCGCAACGCCGCACGCTCGCTTCGGGTCAGTCCAAGGCGACCCAGATCGTCTTGGTGTCGAGGTACCCCTCGAGGGCCTCGCGACCGAGATCCCGGCCGAAGCCGGAGGCCTTCGTTCCGCCGAAGGAGGCGGCCGGATCGTAGGCGTTGTAAGCGTTGATCCACACCGTCCCGGCGCGAAGCGCGCGCGCCGTCCGGTGGGCCTTGCCGATGTCTCGCGTCCAGATGCCGGAGGCGAGACCGTAGATCGTGTCGTTGGCGAGGGACACGGCCTCGTCGTAGCCCTCGAACGTGAGAACGGAGAGAACGGGCCCGAAGATCTCCTCGCGAGCGATCGTCATTCCGGGATCGACGGCGTCGAACACCGTCGCCTCGACGAAGAAGCCCTTGCCGTTCACGGTGCGGGCGTTGCCTCCGGCGATCAGCTTGCCGCCCTCTCTCTTTCCCGTCTCGATCAACGACATCACGCTCTCCAGCTGACCTCGCGAGACGACGGCGCCGAGCCGGGTGCTCTTGTCCATGGGATCGCCGATCTTGAGCTTCTGCGCGCGCGCCGCGAGGCCCTCCACGACACGGTCGTGGACGCTTCTCTCCACGAGAAGGCGCGATCCGGCGGCGCAGACCTCACCCTTGGAGTAGAAGATCCCGGTCTGCGCCCCACGGATCGCCGCGTCGATGTCCGCGTCGGCAAAGACGATGTTCGGGCTCTTGCCCCCGAGCTCGAGGGTGACGCGCTTGTTCGTCTCGGCGGCGTCCTTCATGAGACCCCGTCCGACCTCGGTCGACCCCGTGAACGTGATCTTGTCGACGTCGGGGTGCGTGACGAGCGCGCGACCCGCGACCGAGCCCGCGCCCGTAATGACGTTGAAGGCTCCGGGCGGGAAGCCGGCCTCGAGGAGGAGCTCCCCGAACAGGAGGGACGTGAGCGGAGTCTCGGAGGCGGGCTTGAGAACCAGCGTGCATCCCACCGCCAGGGCGGGCGCGAACTTCCAGCTCGCGATGTTGAGGGGGAAGTTCCAGGGCACGATGGCCCCCACCACGCCGACGGGCTCTTTGAGCGTGTAACAAAAGTAGGGACCCTCGACGGGAACGCTCTCACCGTGGATCTTGTCGGCCCAGCCGGCGAAATAGCGCAGGCTCTTCACGACGAGGCCGATCTCGATGCGGGACTCGAAGAACGTCTTGCCGTTCTGGGCGGTCTCGAGCTTCGCGAACTCGTCCAGCCGGGCCTCCAGCAGGTCCGCCGTGCGGAGGAGCAGGCGCCCCCGCTTTCGCAGACCCATGGACTGCCAGGCGACCGAGTCGAAGCAGCGGCGCGCGGCTTTCACGGCCCGATCCGCGTCCTCCCGGCCCCCCTTGGCCACCTCGGCGATGACTTCCTCGGTCGCCGGATTGACGACGGAGAAGGTCTCGCCGGACGCGGAGGCGTGCCAATCGTTGTCGATCAGGAGCTCCGTACGCATCTTTTTCCGTCCTGATACCGGGTTGCATGGGTCTCCGTGTACATGTATAACCCCCCGATCGCCACTCGGTCGAGCGTGGACTCCGCCCATTCGTTCGGCGGGGACCGACCGCGGATGGGGTACCCCACGAGTCTTCGCCTCACCGGAGGCCATCCAGAGTTTCTCGGAGGTCGGACCCGGAAACCGGGTCCGCTTCTCGACCTTGTTCGTCCTCGGCGAAACGGTCCCTCCCTCCAATCAGAAACGGCTTCCCGGCGGAATCCTCGGTCTTGTTCGGGGCGAAACCGGGTCATCCGCTCGATTACTCGGCGATCGTCGTGTCCGGGACGCGGAGGATCCTCGTCCGCGATCGGCGGCGCGCCCCTTCGATGTCGGCGGGCCCCGGGGGGCAGGGCCGATCGAGATCTCTGCAATCCGGATTGCGAACTCATCATTCTCGGAGCAATATGATGGAGCAAATGGACGGACAGACGACCGCGACCCATCGCAGGGGCGCGGATTCCCGCGAAATCCCTTAGATTGCGGCTCTCACGTCGCGCCAGGAGGCCCCGGGGGACGCCATGACTGTCACCGGCAATCCGGACAAGATCGCGCGAGAGGTCGGGAAGGGGCTCCGGTACCGCCGCGGCTCCCGTGCGCTCGACGGCGAGAGTCGGGGCTCCCGGCCCGTCTCCCTTGCCAGCGTCCGCCACGCGGTCCGCACGATCATCTGGCCACGGAAGAAGCTGGTTTTCGTGGGTCTCCTCCTCGTCGGCATCAACCGTCTGGCGGGCCTCGTCCTTCCCGGATCGACGAAGTTCCTCATCGACGACGTCATCGTGGAGCACGACACGTCGCTTTTGCGGCTGCTGCTCCTCGTCGTCGCCCTCGCGCTGATCGTCCAGTCGGTGACGTCGTTTCTCCTGACCCGTCTTCTCAGCGTGGAAGCGCAGCACTTGATCTCCGTTCTTCGCGCGCAGATGCAGAGAAAGATCATCCGCCTCCCGATCGCGTTCTTCGACGACAACAAGTCCGGTGCCCTCGTCTCGCGCATCATGACGGACGTGGAGGGCGTGCGGAATCTCGTCGGCACGGGGCTCGTCCAGCTCGTCGGCGGGGTGCTCACCGCCGTCGTCGCGTTCGTCCTCCTCATCCGGATCAACGCGCTGATGACCCTCTACGCCTTCGTTCCGCTCGTTGTCTTCGGGTTGATCTCGATGAAGGCGTTCGCCCACATCCGGCCGATCTTCCGAAGGCGCGGAGCCATCAACGCGGAGGTGACCGGCCGGGTCACGGAGACTCTCGGCGGCATTCGCGTGGTCAAGGGATTCAGCGCCGAGGAACACGAGTGCAAGGTGTTCGAGAAGGGTGTCGCCCGGGTTTTCGACAACGTCAGGCAATCGCTCACGGCCACCAGCCTCGTCACGAGCATGGCGACGCTGCTCATGGGATTGACCAGCGTCATCATCATGGGCGTCGGCGGCACGATGATCATGAACGGCCAGATGACGGTCGGAGACTTCGTCGCGTTCACGCTGTATCTCGCCTTCCTCATCACGCCGATCATCCAGATGAGCAACATCGGCACGCAGATGACGGAGGCGTTCGCCGGGCTGGATCGCATGGAGGAGATCCTCGAAATGGATCCGGAGGGGGAAGAGGAGACGCGCCACGTCCGGTTGGATGACGTTCGTGGAGATCTCTCCTTCGAGAACGTCTCGTTCGCGTACGAGAAGGGCAAGGACGTCCTGAAGAATGTCACCTTCGAAGCTCCGGCGGGGTCGGTCACCGCGCTGGTCGGAAGCTCCGGTTCGGGCAAGACGACGACGGCGGGTCTCGCCGCTTCCTTCCGGACCCCGACGACCGGCGTCGTGCGGATCGACGGTCACGACCTCGCGAGTGTCCGGCTCGACTCCTACCGCCGCCGGCTGGGCGTCGTGCTCCAGGACGAGTTCCTCTTCGAGGGGAGCATTCGCGAGAACATCCTGTTCGCACGCCCGGAGGCGACCGAAGAGGAGCTTCTGGCCGCGGTGGCCGCCGCCCACGTCAAGGAGTTCACGGATCGCTTCGACGACGGTCTGGACGCGCTCATCGGCGAGCGCGGGGTGAAGCTCTCCGGCGGGCAGAGACAGCGGGTCGCGATCGCCCGCGCGGTATTGGCCGACGCCCGGATTCTCATCCTCGACGAGGCGACCTCGAGCCTGGACAACGAGAGCGAGGCGTACATCCAGGAGAGCCTCGGTCGTCTGATGTCGGGGAGGACCACGCTCGTGATCGCCCACCGCCTGAGTACCATCCGGCGCGCCGATCAGATCCTCGTTCTCGAGGACGGGTGTATCGTGGAACGTGGGACCCACGACCGGTTGATCGCGAGCGACGGGCGCTATCGAGAGCTGTACACCTACCAGGTCCGCATTTGAAGAAACGCGGCAATCTCCCGGAATCGTGATCTCGGAGGATCCAGGGCGCCGACTCTATTTCGGTCCCAGCACCAACACCTTCCGAGTGGCGCGGAAGCCGCCGATCTCGAGTCGCGCGAAGTAGACCCCGCCGGTCACCCGAAGTCCCGCATCGTCCCGACCGTTCCAGACGACATCATGGTACCCGCTCTCTCGTTCGCCGTCGACGAGACGCCGGACGAGACGACCGCTCACGTCGTACAGGCGGAGGCGGGTTCGGGACCGATCCCGAACGGAGAAGCGGAGGGTCGTTCTCTCCCGGAACGGATTCGGGCCGACGTCGGTGAACGCCGTGTATGCGGGAGCCCACACCGGCGCTTCCCCGATCGCCGGGCCCGCCGAGGAGCCGGGGCGTCCCGCGCGGATCTCGAGAAGCTTGTAATGATAGACTAGGCCGCCCGTGACCGCTTCGTCGAGGAACCGGGGGACGACCCCGCCCGGGACGAGGGTGCGGGTCAGCCGCTCGTAGGGTCCCCCGGTGCGGAGCGAGCGGTAGACGTGCCACCCTCGCGAAGATCGCGGTTCACTCGGTGTCCAGCGGAGCTCCAGCGCGTGTTCCCGTTCCTCGAATCGGATCTCCCCTTCCAAGGCGAGCGTCCGTCCCCCCACGCACGGATTGTCGTCGATGAGACAGGGGCCCTCCTCGGTCGAGGAGAAGCCGAGAAGACGCGGATTCTCGACCATGAAGTTCGCGGAGCATTCAATCGACGCGAAAAGACCCCCCGAGGAGGGACCCAGGCAGAACGTGCCCCCTTCGTCGACGACGCTCCAGTGACCGATCAGGAAGTCGACCTCCGGGCCTTCCGGGCAGCCGCCGATCGCCAGGAGGAGATCGGTCGCAGTCCCGACGTTGTAGACGTCAGGTGAGGTCGTGAACCCGGTGACCGGCATGTCCGTGACGACCCCGGCCTCCAGCGCCGAGAGCCCCTCCTCGAGGCACGTCGCCCAGAAGTAGAGGGGGCGGGTTCCCCCGGCCGGCACCGCGGTGTTCACGAAGGGATCGGTGTCGCTCGCGCTGATGGAGAACTCGTGACCGAAGGGATCGGGAACGATCGGCAGGAAGGACGGGATCTGCACGAGGGGCTCGTTCAAAGTGACGGAGACCGGGTTCTGCGACCCCGTGTAGGATCCGTCGCCCTCCCCCGTCCACTGGTCGAATTCGTGACCCGGAACGGGAATCGCCTCGATTTCCACGATCGCCCCGGGCTCCCACCACGTATCGCCCGGAATCGACCATCCCTCGGGTGGATCGACGAAATCCAGGAAGTACTCGAGAGTGTAGAACGCCGTATGGATCTCGACGTCCTCAACCGGACGGATCTGCCGGGCGGGATGCGTGTAACCGTCGTTCCAGGCCAGGAAGCGGTGGCGCTCTCCGGGCGGTCCCGCGACGAGCGAGTCCACCGCGACATCGTGCCTCGACCAGCGCGCCCAGTCGTAGGTCTGAGGTGAGAGGACAGAGTCACCGTCGACGACCATCGGGAATCCGACGGGATCCGTCGTGATCGTGACCGAGACGGTGGGCTCGAACAGCGCCGTCTCGGTGATCGAGCTCACCAGAGTCACGTCGACGGGATTCAGATTCCCCGTGTAGGATCCCTCACCCTCGCCGACCCAGGCGGCGAAGGCGTATCCCGAGTCGGGAACGGCCTCCAGCGTCACCACGCTGCCGTACGGGTACTCCCCCGAGGGCGGAGTCACCGTGCCCCCCGTGTCCGCCACCGTCGTGAGCGTGACGTCGGACTCCGGCTGAAACGTCGCGAACTCCGTGATCGCGTCGAGCATCGTGATGGTGGCGGGATTGTCTCCCCCCGTATAGGAGCCGAGACCGGTTCCGGTCCAGTATACGAAAGAGTGTCCCAGGTCCGGGATCGCGGTGATCTCGATCGTCGCCCCGTTCGGGTAGTCTCCACTCGGCGGCGTCACGCTTCCCCCCGGCCCCGCGGTCATCGTGAGGGGATACGACTCGATGTAGGTGAAGACGGCGACTTCCGTTATGTCGCTGTTCATGACGATGGTCGGAGTCGAATCGGGGCCCGAGTAGGAGCCGTCGCCGGCACCGATCCACTCGTGAAACAGCCAGCCCTGAGCGGGGTAGGCCGCCAGTGCGACGGTCGCCCCCTCCGGGTACTGACCCGAGCCCGGCTCCACGGTCCCCTGCCCTTGCACCGACATCGTGAGCGTGTAGAGGGTCGGGGCGAAGTGCCCGATCTGGGTGATGTCACCGAGCATCGTCACCGTCGCCGTCGGCCAGGGCCCCGTGTAGGAGCCGGGCCCCTGCCCCGTCCAGCCCGTGAAGTGGTGGCCGGAGTCGGGGACCGCCTCGATCGTCACCTCGGTTCCGACGGGATACGGACCGGTCGGTGGAGACACCGATCCGTTTCCGTCCGCGACCATCGTGAGCAGGTAGTCCCCGGAGAACATGAAGTGGGCGAATTCCTCGACGGGACCCATCATCGTGATCGTGACCGGATTTTCGGGTCCCGTGTACGATCCCGGACCGGAGCCCTCCCAGTGGAAAAACTCGTAGTCCGGGTCGGGAACCGCCGTCAGCTCGACGGGAACGTCTGCGGAGAACCACCCGGAGGGAGGAAGGGCCGTCCCGCCGGGACTCGAGGCCGTGGTCAGGTGGTATTCGGTGGTGAACTCGGCCGTGAGGACGAGGGCGGTGTCGGGAGCGATCACCGTGTGAATCAGCGCGCCCCCATCGCTCCAGGCGACGAAGTCGTGACGCACCCCCGGGGCCGGCTCCTGGGGGGCGATCGTGCCGATCTCGTGCGGGGACCCGGGGACCCACCCGAAGTAGGCCGGGGCCGTCATCGTGTCCCCGTCGACGAGAATGAAGAGTCCGGGCGGGACGGTCGTCACGAGGACCAGTGCGCCCAGATCGCAGCCCGGCCCGAGCGCACCGATCAGGAGGCCGCACGGGTTGCCGTCGGGAAGGCAGGGAGATCCGATGGCGAGAGAGTAGTCCCCGTTGGCCGCATCACAGAAAAAGGGGTTCGCCCGGATGTTCCCGTCGACGGCGAACTGGTCCGCCACGCAGCCGACGTAGTCGCCGCCGGCGTTTCCGAAGAGGTCGCAACAGGTGAGATCGATGGTGCCTCCGTAGACACAGTCGAGTGGAGCGCTTTCGGTCTGCAGGGCCACGAGGCAGTTCTCGAGGGTCACGTCGGCATCGTGGGCCAGAACGGCGCTCGCGTTCCGGGAGTCGTTGCGGGCGAAAGTGCATCCTTGAAACGAGGCGAGTCCCCCGAACTGGGCCAGGGCGCCCCCGCGGGAGGGAAGCGGATCCTCGGTCCCGTTCTCGACGATCAGACCCTCGATCCAAACGTGACCGGAGAAGGCGGAGGCGATCCCGCCGCCCGTCCGCTCCGCCACGTTTCCGCGCACGTGCGTTCGCGTCGCGGAGATCGTGGTTCGGCTGGCATAGAGTCCGCCGCCGCTGCGGGCCCGGTTCCCCGTGATCAGGCAATCGATGAAGGTGATCTCGTTCGTGCCTCCGGGGGTGCCGGCCGATCCGGCGACGAAGAGCCCGCCCCCCTGGGTCCCCGCGAGGTTGCCCTCGAATTCACAGTCGATGAAGAAGGGTGAGCCTCCCTCGACCCGGACCCCCCCACCGTAGGTCAGCGCCTCGTTGTCCACGAATCGGCAGCTCTCGAACGTCAGGTCGGACAGGATGAGGTGAGACCCCGCCCCTCCGCCGTAGTCGCGTTCCCAGGGCCCCAGCTCGACGTCTCTCGTCAACCCCTCCGCGTACTCCTCCTCGGGATCGCCGAAGCTCCGGTCCCCGTGGATCGGCCCGCTGTCGTCGTACCCCCCGGTGATCGTGAACCCGATCACGCGGGTCTGGGGACTCAGGGTCACGCCGGTCAAGACCCGCCCCTGGCGCTCACCGTCGATCGTCACGCAGTCGGCCTGCCCGGTCTCGCTTCGAAGGACGACGCCGGTGACGAGCTCCAGCCCGTGCTCCGGATACGTCCCGCAGGCCACCAGCACGGTGTCTCCGGGAACGGCGGCGGCGAGGCCGTCGGCAATCGTCGGCTGCTGCTGAGGAACGTGGATCGTCGTGGCGCCGGCGGGCGGAAGGCAGACCAGAAGGCCCACGATCGCGAGGGGAATCGACGGAAGCGCCCGAGAGGCACGGGGACGCGCGTGGACGGGACAGAGCATGGTCGCGTCCTCCGGAAGGAGGCTCCCAGCGTACAAAACCGGGGCGACCGATTCAACGGTTTCCGGCCCGCGCCCACCGTCGCCGACCCGGATCGCGCCGTTCCCGCACGATCGGACGGAGAGCCGGGACGGACGAGATGACTTGGCCCCGACAATCTGTTACAGTGATCGACGTTGAGGGAGCGGCCTCCCCCTCTCTCGCGGGAGAGGCGCCTCCCGGGCACGAGGGTGCGCCATGAGCCGAGCCTTCCCACGAATCCTCTCCTTGATTCGCATGCTCGCTCCGACGCTCTGCGGGGCGGGGGCCGTCGTTCTCCTCGTCCCCGGCGGCGGGTCGGCGCTCGAGAAGGTGCCGAGCCGGGCGCCGAGCGCGCGTGCGGAGGCCTGGAAGTCCGCCATGTCGAGCCCGTGGGTCTCCTATCACAACACGTGCACGGGGTGGGTTTGGGTCTGGTCCGGCTTCGAGGACCAGGCGCGCTTCGGAGTTCACTACACGCCTCCGAATCTCACCGATCTCACCGAGTCGTACCTGTTCTTCGCGCGGAGCACCCCGAGTGGTTACGGGTATACCGGATCGTCGTCCATTCACGCACTGGACGAGGAGAACTGTCCGATCGAACCGGCGATCGAGACCGTGCCGTTTCTACCGGAGGAAGGCTGGAACCAATTCGTCTGGGAAGGGTATTGCAGCGTGCCCTTCGTGCACCTGGTCACGCTCGGCTCGTCGTCCGAGCCCGGTGAGCCGATCCCCGTCGAGGTCGTCACCGACCGGCCGGCCCCGGGGCCGACCGGCCCGATCGCCTGCGGCACCTGCTATCCCACGACGAGGCAGACCCACTCCTACCTGTACGGAACGGTGGGCTCGCCCCTCTGCCCCGGGGCCACGTTCTTCGACGGATTCTGCGACGCGGAGCTCATCGCCATGGCGGGATTCGAGGGAATCCCGGTCTCCGTGAAGTCGGCTTCGTGGGGATCGATTCGCGCGCTCTATCGCTGAATTCCCGGGATGCTATCGGGCTGATCCAGGGAGGCCGTCCGCCGCCCCTGTCCGCCGTCGAAGTGACTTGCGCGGTGTCTTCGGCATGATACCGTACCGACTCCGAGAGTCGAATCGCTTGGACGAGTTGTTTCGATGCGGACTCCGACTCCAAGGCGGTCGCATGTCCGCTCGACTTCCGCCGATCTTGTGCCCGACCCGGAGAGAGCCGTGAGGGCCGCTCCCATCGAAATGAGCGTCCTGTTGCTGCTCGTCTCCGCCTGCGGCGAGGACGACGTCATCCGTCCTCCGGTCGACGAGGAGCCCCCATCGCCGGTCTCGGACCTGCGGGTTTCGGGCAGCACCCCGACCAGCGTGACCCTGACCTGGACGGCTCCTCCCGACAATTCCGAAGCGGGAGTCGAAGCCTACGACATCCGATACTCCACGTTCGGATCGGCGATCACGGAGAGCGCGTGGGACGCGCTCACCGCGATCGCGAGTCCTCCCGCCCCGAGTGCCGCGGGAGCCCGGGATACGGTCATCGCGGAGGACCTCGCCGATCTAACGCGGTATCACTTCGCCCTCCGCTCGTTGGACGGCAGCGGCAACCGGTCCTCGCTTTCGAACGTCGTCTCGGTGGACACGCGCTCGAGGGTCGAGCCCCCTCCCGGAATGGCCCCGGTGCGGGGCCGGTCGTTCTCCATGGGAGACGGCGTTTCGCAATGCGGCGCCTCCGTCCGCCCGGTGACTCTCACCCGGAGCTTCTTCATCGCCCAACACGAGGTCACGAATCAGGAGTTCCTGGACATGGCTCAGTGGGCCTACGACAACGGCTACGTGACGGTCTCGGCGTTTCCGCACGGTGAGCTGATCGACGCGCTCGACGGAAGCTCCGATCGGTTGATGCTGCTGTCGACGCACGGCGGCACGCGCGAGATCGGGTTTGACGGCACGAGGTTCGTTCTCGTGGACTTCGGCTTCGGCATCAACCAGGATCATCCGATCTGGGCCGTCGAACGCAGGGCGGCGGCCTCGTTCTGCGACTGGAAAAGCCTGCAAGAGGGTCTGCCGCGTGCCTACGACCATTCGACGTGGCGGTGCAACGGAGGTGATCCATACGGGGCCGTGGGCTATCGACTTCCCACCGACGCCGAGTGGGAGCTCACCGCCGGCCAAGGCGACGGCCGCCTGTTTCCCTGGGGAAACGAGGCTCCGGACTGCGACCGGGCCCGGTTCCGGGATTGCGGTAGCTGGAACGCCCCGGTCGGGAGCCACGCGGGAGTGGAGTTGATCGGCGGGTACGTGATCTACGATCTGGCCGGGAACATCGCCGAGTGCGTGAACGACTGGTTCGAGTGCGACCTGGGAGCTCAGCCGTCGGTCGACCCCGTGGGCCCCCCCGCGGCCCCCGGACGTTCCGGCACGTATCGAGGGGGGTTCTGGGGGGACTCCGCGGAGCGGCTGCGTGTCGGCGATCGTTTCGGCACCGAGAACTACGAACCCATCGGGCAGGACCGGCTGGGTTTCCGCTACGCGCGATCGATCATCCCGTGACCGTGGATACGGGGTCGCGCGCAAGCAAACGGCGGCGACCCCACCCGCCGATCAGATAGACAGGGAGACTCCGGGCGCGGCCGGAGCCGCACCCGAAGGGGGACAGCGACGGGACGACTCCGCCGCCTCCTCGCGCCCGGGCGATGTAGGCTGCGTCTCTCACAGGCCTCTGCTGCGGTAGAGGCAATGCCGCGCCCGGCGGCGAGTCTGGTGAGGAATGCAGGCCAGGACCGGGAGCGGCCCTCGGCCCGGGGACTCTTGGCGAGGGATCAGCGGATGAGACGGGCGGCCGGACCCCGTTACTTCTTCTTCTCGAGAAACCTCGTCATCCGCTCGATCTTCTCGTCGTCGTCGAAGAGGATCGCCTGCAGCGACGACTCGAGCGCCAGTCCGGCATCGATGCTCGTCTCGAAGGCGGCGTTGAGCGCGATCTTGGCGAGCCGGACCGCGAGCTCGCCGTTGTCGGCGATCTTTCTGCCCAGGCTCTCCGCCTCGGCCATCACGCGATCGCGGGGCACGACCCGGTCGACGAGACCGATGCGGTAGGCCTCCCGTCCGTCGAAGATCCGCCCGGTGAAGATGATCTCCTTGGCCCGCCCGAGACCGACGAGGCGCGGCAGGCGATAGGTTGCACCCGCCCCGGGAATGATTCCGATCCCGACCTCCGGCTGCCCCAGCTTCGCGTCCTCCGCGCAGACGCGCAGGTCGCAGGCCATCGCCAGCTCCAGTCCCCCACCGACGGCCACGCCCCGGAGAACCGCGATCGTCGGCCGCGGGAACTGCTCCAGCTCCCGGAACAGAGCACTGTTGATGCGCCGGAGGGCGTCCGCCGCCCGGCGGTCCCGGAGCTCCCGGACGTCGGCTCCGGCGAGGTGCCCCCCCTCTCCCCCGCCGGCGAGGATCAGCACGCGGAGGTTCGGATCGCGGGCCGCCTTGCGGAGAAGGGAGCGGATCTCCTCCACCATGGCCTCGTTCAGAGCGTTTCGAACCTCGGGGCGATCGAGCGTGCAGACCGCGAGGCCGTCGGCCCGTTCCTCGTAGCGAATCAACTCGTACCGGTTCACGGGGCTCTCCTGCGGTGGTGCGCGATCCGGGAATCGGAAGGGAAAGGAAGACGGCAATTCTAGGCGCCGTTGCCGGGCGTGGCAAGGGGAGGCGGATGCCCCACTCCTTGACCCCTCGATCGCGACCCGGCAACCTCTGCGCCAACCTCTCTGACGTCACGAACGATCCCGACTCCGGCCCGTTCCGAATGAGAATCCTCGAGCGCCTCCCCTTCGTTCTCTCCGGCCGCGCCGTTCTCGCCGGCGCGCTCGCGGTGGCGTTGTTGCTCCGGTGGATCTGGCCCCTGGCGGATCCCGCCTCCCGTCTCTCCTGGTCGAGCGGGATCTTCACGGACCCCTCCATCAATACGGTCGCGGCCCGCAACGCGGTTCTCTTCGGCGACTGGAACCTCGAGGACAGCCCCTTTCGCTACGTCTATCCCTTCATGGAGGGCCTGACGTGGCTCGCGTTCCAGTTTCTGGGGGTGGGTCGGTTGTCGACGCAGCTCCTGGCCGGCGCCCTTGGAGCCGCAGGACTGGCCGTCGTCGTGCTGCTCTTGCGCCGGGGTCCGGGACCGCTCGCGGCGGGCCTCGCGGCAACCCTCGGCGCGATCGCGTACTGGCACGTCATGTTCTCCCGGATCCCGACCACGGAGAACGGCGTCGCGCTGCTCCTCGTGATCGCGTGCGGACTCGCGATGGGACGGAGCGCGGGGAGACGGGCTCTCGCCGGCGCGATGGGAGTCGCGGCCGTCCTCTTCGGAAAGTTCCACGCCGTCGGGTTCCTCCCGGGGCTCTTGGTCTTCTTCCTTCTGCGACACCGCAGCCTTCGGGCGGTCGTTCCCGTCCTCGCCGGCGGAACCGCGGTCTTTCTGGTCTGGCTCGTCGTCCTCTTCGTTCCGCATCGGGAAGAGATCCTCGATCACGTCCAGCGACAGTCGGTCGGGACCCACGGCTCGTACCCGTTCCTGCAGTCTCCCCTCGACGGCGTGGTGGAGTACTTCCGCACCGTGAGCTCCGCCTGGGTCTTTCACCAGATGCCCGTTCTCGGAGCTCTGGGCAGCTTGTACGCGTTTTGGACCCTCGGTTCCCGCTCCGCCCTTCGCCGCCGCCTCGAGGACGGGTCGGCGGTCTTCGCGCTCTGGTTTTTGGGCGCGTGGGCCTACCACGGGCTTCTTCCCTATCACGCTCCCCGGTATTTCGTGACCCCTTCGGGGGCCGCGGGGCGGAACCGAGTTCCTCGCCCTCGGCCTCTGGCTCGCGTTCTTCGGATTCGCCGTGATGGACGCGCTGACCCACTACGGGTCGATCGCGACGGAGCACCTCCTCACGCCGGGTGTGACACCGTCCGCTCCGCTTCTGGCCCTGGTCGAGTTCGTCCAGGGGGATCGGTTCGGCCGCAATCTCGGGTGGGGACTCGGTCTCGCATGTCTTCTCGGAGCGGCCGCCGTCGGAGTCCCGCGGGTTCTGACGCCGGGTCGCCGGGATCCCCCGAACATCGATCTTCTCCGGCGCCGACTCGGCGGTGGCCTCCTCGTTCTCGCGGTGATCGTGAACGGAGCGCTCCTCGGGTGGTGGGCCGCGCATCGTCGCACCGTCGTCGAGGAGACCAAGGCGGCCCTCGCGGTCATTCTCGACGACTCGGCCGTCGTGTTCGGCGCGCTCGCCCCGCTTCTCGTTCAGGACACGAACGTGGTCGGCGTTCCGTACTTCACGAGCCTCACGGAGGAGGATCTCCTGGAGAAGTACGGAGTCACGCACCTCCTGGTGGGATTGCCCCGGGACCTCGACGAGTACCGCACCGAGTATCCGGGCCTCCTCGCCCGGCTGGAGTTCGTCCAGGGGTGGTCGTTTCGGACGAGATTCCTTCGCCGCGTGGAGCTCTACCGGTTGCCGGCGACGACGGCCGCGGGGGCGGCGTACGCTCCCACGCCCTTCGAGCGAGCGGTGGCGGCCCTTCGCTCTCGAGAGTGGGAGCGTGCGCTCGAGCTCTTCGCGGAATACCGGCGGACCGGCGGAAACGAGATCGCGGACCTCTTCGGATTCGAGTCCGACTGCCTCTCCGCGCTCGGGCGCCACCGGGAGGCGGAGGGGCTCCTCCGGGCCGCCCTCCACACGTGGCCCACCGATCCCGCCCTACTGAAGAAGAGTGGGATCCTCGCCCTCCTTCGGAGGGACGATGCCGCGGCGCGGGCCGCGTTTCTTCGGGCCCTCCGGGAGGACCCCTACGACACCGACCTCGTGGAGCTCCTCCAACGGAGCGGTGGGTAGTCGCTCGAGGCGACTTTCCCCCCGATCGCCGCGGACCGAACCGCGCCCGCCCGGTCGGCTCGCCGGGGACCGCGTTCGGATCCCGCTTTCCGTCCTCTCGGTGGTGATCATGATCACGGAAGTCACGATGATCGCGGCCGCGACGAGCATCCGTTCCGTGATCGCTTCATCCGCCAGCGCCCAGCCCAGGAGTACCGCCACCGTAGGATTCACGTAGGCGTACGTCGAGACCTTCGCGGGGGTCGTGGCTCGCAACAGATAGACGTACGCGCTGAACGCGACGATCGAGCCGAACACGATGAGGTAGCCGAGCGCCAGGAGGCTCTTCACGGTCACCGCGCCGAGATCGAGCCGCCCCCATTCGCCGAGGAGGGTCCCGGTCAGGAGGAGCGCCGCGCTCCCTCCGAGCATCTGCATGCCGGTCGAGAGGAGCAGGTTCTCGGGGAGATCGATGCGGCGGGCGACCAGGGATCCCGCCGCCCAGAACGCCGCCGCGAGGAGGAGGGAGAGCGACCCGGGGAGAAGCCGTCCGTCTCCCCCCGTGCTCCCCGCGAAGTCCACGAGGATCGCCACCCCGGCGAAACCGAGGAGGAGCCCCGCGATCCCCTGGGCCCGCGGGCGGGCGGCGGGCTCGATCATCCAAGTCATGAGCCCCATCCAGATCGGCACCGAGGCGATGATCAGCGCGGTCAGTCCGGACGGCACCCACTGCTCCGCCCACGTGACGATCCCGTTGCCCCCGAGCAGCAAGAACGTGCCGACGATCCCGGCGGAACGCCACTGGCGGGAGGTTGCGGCCGTTGCCCCGCGCATGCGCGCCCAGAGAACGAGAACCGCACCCGGAACGACGAAGCGCACCCCGGCCATCAGGAACGGCGGAAGCGACTCCACGCCGAAGCGGATCGCGAGATACGTCGAGCCCCAAATGACGTAGATCGCGAAGAACGCGAGCGGCACCGCCACCCACGACTTCGGGGATCGCGAAGCGCCGGCCGCGGCCGGGGAGAGCAGCCGGTCCACGGGACCTCCGGGGGAGAGGTGGGCACCGCCGGGTCCGGCGGAGTGAACAGCACCGGCGAGGCAGGGAGAATAACCGACCACCGGGGAGGTGACCGGCCGTTTTCGGCTGTCGCGTTCCGCCCCGCTCCGCCCTCAACCCGCGACCGCGTCGGGAGTTCCTCCGACTACCCCGCTTGGGCGCTCAACAACTCCGCGCTCTCCGTGCTCACGAGATAGTGGCGGAAGTCGAAGACGATCCGTCGCGGGAAGTCCTCTCCCCGGGCGTACGCCCGCAGGAGGCTTCCGACGAACCCGGCCGCCCCGAGCGCCGTGTAGAGGATCGCCTGCCCGGTGCAGGGCTCGACGTAGGGCTCCCCCTCGTCGTCGAGGCTGCGCTCGTAGCCCTCCCGGGAGTCGGTCTCCAGATCGACGCACAGGATCTCGAGGACCTCCGCCCCCATCCGCGCGTCCACGAGGAACCGGACGTCCTCTCGGCTCCTCAGGCGTTGCCAGATGCGGCGGCGCTCCTCGAGGGTGTCGACGGACTGGACGACCACGGGACCCAGCCGGCGCGCCTCGTCTCCGGTGAACCGATCCGGGACCGTCCGGATTTCCAGATCGCAGACCCAGGCCATCAGCTCGGCGAGCGCGTCCACCTTTCTCTCCTCGAGCGCGACGTGGCTCGGCCGGAACCACTGCGTGGCCAGGTTGTGCATCTCACACCGATCGAAGTCGGTCACCGTGATCCGGTTGTGGAATCCGAAACCCATTTTGCCCAGGCAGAGCAGGATCGCCCCCCCGAGCGACCCCGCCCCCACGATCTCGACGTCCAGTCCGGCCAGATCGGCCAACGTCAAGATGTCCCGCTGGCGATGAAACGCGTCCACGACAACCTCCCCCGGCGGACCGCCGGATCGAAACGGAACCGGGCTCCGGTCGAATCGGGCGGCAGCCGCCTCGGCCGCCGCCAGATCGGCACGAATCACCCGGGCACTTCAGAACCAGGCCTCGATCAACTCGGGCAGCAGCCGCCTCCGCCGCCGTCCGTTCGGAGGAATGGCGCCCACGAGATTCGTCTCGACGAAGTTGAGGACGCCGTCCACCAGCCCGTACACGTCGCCCCCGCTCTCGATCTCCCGCAGGATGAAGATCCCCTCCCCCAGACAGACGCCGTTTCCGTCGCGCGGCTCCGATCGCGACGGATTCCAGAACGTCAGAAAGGGACGACCCCGGCATCGGTTCGGCCGGAAGCGGAACATCATCGGTCGTAGCGTCCAGCCGTCCTTGAACCGCCGGGGGTTCATGAGTCCGACGATGTCGCTGTCGGTGAACCGGAGGGCCGAGCAGGCCCGCCGGGAGACGAGATGGCGCAGTCGAGAGATCTCACGATCCACGCGTCGGGGATCCACCGGCTTCGACGTCTCCCGTTCCGCCCGCCGTTCCGTGGTCCGTTTCAGCGTATCGAGCTTTCTCACCAACGCCCGCGGGAGCCGTCCGGTGGCGGCGAGACGCTGGAGGACCGACAGCTCGCCCCGAGCCAGGTCGTAGAGGAGATCGGTCCGCCCCGACAGGAGCAGCCGCACCGCCTCACGGACCCGGGGCCCCACCGTCGGCTCGTCTCGCCCGTCCAAGAGGAAGCCGAGCGGCCTCTCGAACAGCTCGCCGACGAGCAGATCGGCGGGGTCCAGGCTCCCCTCGCGCCCGACGACGCAGGCCGAGGACAGGTCGACGAGCACATGGATCGATCGGGTCGCACGGTCCGCGCACGCGACGGGAACCCGTCGACCGTGTCGATTCGTCGCCCACCGGACGATCCGGTCCGAGCCGGCCGAATCGACCGGCAGCGCGCGGTGCCGTGCGAGCATCGTCGCGTGGCTGCCTCCCCGTCCGAACCGAAATCTCTGTCGTCGCCCTTCGTAGATCCGCCGCCCGTGGACGAGCCGCACGGCGGGAACCGCCGACACGATGGACTCGGGATCCCCCGGCGGGATCGGGATCTCGGCGTCATCGAGAAGCGTCGCGTGGCGGGACGTCGCCAGCCGTTCCAGCCGGTCGTGAATGGACTGCGTGAGCTGCACACTCTCGATCTCTCTCCTCGAGCGATGCGACGTTCGCGTGTTCATCTCTCACCCTCCGATACGGGGTGACGGCGGCGCCGCCTCGCGCCGCCGCCCCCGCCGCGTTGCCGCGTCCGTTCACCCGCCCTGGACTCGGGGGACGACCGAGACCTGGTCTCCCTCCAGAACGGTGGTGCTCGCGTCGGCATGATGTCCGTTGACGGCGATTCGACGCCCTTCGACCTCGACGCCGTGCTCCTCGAGCACCTCTCCCACGCTCGTCCGGCCGCCGGCGACGCGCGACTTGAACGTCCCCTGTCCGAACGACGTGACGTTCACCTCTCCGGTCTTGGTCATGGTCGCACTCATGATCGTCTCTCCTCGGTGGAAGTCCCGCGGGGCGATCCCGCGTAGAGGGTCTGTACCAGATTGCTCCTCCGGACCTCCAGGG
>JALGZR010000269.1 GCA_025774805.1 bacterium | reverse complement strand
AGCCTACGGGCACCGAGCTACCAATACGCCCAACCGTAAGGTCCCCGACCGGGCCCCGGTTCCTGACTTCCCTCGGCGCCGCCACTCCTTCGGGAGTGGCGGCCCCTTTTTTGGGTGCGCTCAGCGCCTCTCGCCCGCAACGATTGTGTTGCGACAGACCCGCTGCGCGGGCCGGAATCTCCGCGTCCGCTGGCTGTCATACGGCGCAGGATCGGGTAGACTAGCTACAGTGTAGTGAATGCCGTCCGGTTGGGCGGACGGCAATGCCGAGGGAGGCTTTTCGTGAAGTTCACATGCACCTGCCTTGCCCTTCTTCTCGTGGCCGCGCTTCTTCCGAGCTGCGGCGGCAAAGCAAGCACCGTCGAGGGTTCGTTCGGTTTGATCGAGTTCCTCGAGAGCGGTTTGAACGGGATTCCCCGCAACCGCGATCTGCGATTCGTCTTCTCCGCCCCGGTCGATCCGGTCCAGGACTTCCCGGAGCGGTTGAGGGTCCAGAACGTCCAGGCCGGAGCGGGCTCGGACTTTTCGAAGGCGATCGGGATCTACCTGGTCAACGGCGAGGAGGTCATCTTCAGCCCGCGGCTTCCGCAGGCGACGGACCGCGGCGACGCGGGACTTCGCGCGAACGGGAACTACCACGTCTACTGCAAGGCCGGACCGGACTCCCTCCGTTCGATGGAGGGGGACGTGATCTCCCGCGCGCAGGAGTTCCTCTTCGACACGAGCGAGTTTTTCGAGGACCCGACGCCGAACGATCCTCCGCGGGTGATCCGGATGCTGGCGCGTGATCCCACGACCGGTGGAAGCTCCGACCTTTCGCGTCTCGAGCCCATTCCGGGAGATCAGGCGCTGCTCGACAGCAACACCCTGCTGCAGGGCGGCCCCGCGCTCGATCAGGCGGTGGATCCCGGAGCGGGCGGGGCGCCCAGCTACGGCACGCCCTGGCAGTTCGAGCTGTATTTGGGTGAGCCGCTGGACCCCGCCACGGTGACGACCCGGTACGTCGAGATGACCCAGATCTTCGAGGATGCCCTGACCGGCGCGGAGACCGCGGACCCCGGGCATTTCGGGACTCCGGTCAGCTTCAAGGTGCCGATCCTGGTGGAAATGGTCCAGGGTCTGGATGCGCAGGGCGATCTGGAGATCTACATCCGCGTGACGCCGCGCCAGACGCTGGTGGACGACGCGCGCTACCGGCTCACCTTCTCCGGGAACATCCTGGGGATCGATTTTCGCAAGCAGTTCATCGGCGACAACGGCGTGACGGGCGACGGTCTGGACGTCGACGAGCCGGGCGGGCTGGGCTACGTGACGGAGTTTCTGGTCTACGACCGTCCGGCGATCAGCGCGACGCGGACGCTGCTGTACGACCCGATCCTGGACGGGATCGACCCCGAGAAGGGCCAGACGACGACGGACGAAAGCCTGCACAACTCGGCGCTTTATGACCCGGCGTCGAACCCCGGCACGGCGGTCGGATTCCTGAGCGATTTCGGCGACGGCTCGGACGGGCCGATGGCGGTCTCCGGCGGCCAGACGGTCATTATCGACACCGGCGACGAGCCGAACGACGAGATCGGGAACCCGTTTACCGTCCAAGACCTGAATCCGAACGACGTCTACAGCAAGGAGACTCGAGCTCGTCGGTGCTGCGCGTGACGGGCGTGAACCCGATCATGTTCCGGGTCTCGGGGATCGTCCAGATCAACGGGACGCTGGACGTCTCGGGCGGGAAGGGCCAGGACGCCGCGGGTTCGACGGCCTCGGGAGGCGCGCCGGGCGCGGGAGGCGGCCGGGGCGGCTCGGCGGAGCGGGGCCGCCAGAGCAGGATGTACGACACCTCCACCTGCAACAACTGGAGTGTCTTGCTGAGCCGCGACTCCTCGCTGAAGAACGGCGGTCCGTACGCCAACTCCGGCGAAGGTCCGGGGCGCGGGATGAGCGGCGGCGAAGCCTATCACTACGCGTACAACGATGCCGGCTGGGGGGCGACCGGCACGGGCGGCGGGGGCGGCGGGCGCAGCACGAGTCGGACGGGGCGGCGCGGGTCGCGTCGGGCCTGCGCGTGCTCGAGCTGGGCAGCG
>JALGZR010000268.1 GCA_025774805.1 bacterium | reverse complement strand
TCCCACCGGGCTGCGTTTTCAGTTCGCCGCCAACTCCGCGACGCGGTTCGCCCGCTCCAGCAGCGCGACGTCCGCCTCCTCCTCCGCCATCTGCCGGCACCTGTTGACCATCTGCGCGAAGAGCCCCCGTAGCTCGCCCGTGACCTCCACCCCGTCCCGGTGGACCTCCTCGATCACGTCGAGCGCCGACCCGGCGTCCTTGTTCTGGAGGTGCAGCGCCACGACCCCGGCGACGTCCTGCGCGCGGACGTCGAGATCCTTCGCGATCCGCCAGAGCTCCCGCGCGAGCTTCATCCGCTCCCCCGGCTCGAGCTCCTCCCGCCGCCGGTGGGTGTCGAGCATGATCTCGTGCCGCCGCTTGAGCAGGTTCGCCCGCGCCTCCGCCTCCGCCCGGATGCCCTCGTCCCAGGTGTCCCCGTGCGTCCGGTCGAGGAACTTCTCGACGGCCGAGGAGAGCAAAGTCAGCGCGTTGTTCGACCCGACCAGCTGCCGGACGGTCTTCCCGATGTTCGCGAACGCCTGCTCCACCGCTCCGATCCGCCGCTCGGTTCATTCATCTCCGCTCCTGCTCGCGATCACTCTCCGGACGGCCTCGGCCTCGTTCCGGAGGATCGAAAGGGTTATCCGGACCACCAGTTTCCAGAACTCCGCGTTCTGCCCGCCCCGCGGGAGGTCGATCTCCTCGGCCACGAGCTCGGCGTGCTCGCGAAAGTCGAGGAGCGGTCCGACCGCTCGGAGGCGGTCCTCGTCGACCGGCACCTCGACTCCATCGACCGCGAGCCCGAGGTCGCGGGCGGCCTCCTCCGGGACGTTCTCGAGGCCCCCGCCGAGTCTCGCGCACTCTAGGAGGTAGGCCAGCGTGCTCTTCCTCAGAACGACATATCCCTCGCTCACCGCCCGGCCTCCTCCTCCGCAGCGACCCAACGGTAGAACTCGAGCGTCCGTGCGATTCCCTCCGCGAGCGGGGTCGTATCTAAGACCGCGGTGCGCTCCCCGGGGTAGACCAATTGGGGTCGGTTCGTCTTCGCCGCGCGGCTCGCGACCTCCGTCCCCCCGGATACTTTCAGAGCCTTATACAGGATCTCCCCGTCTACTGGTGGCGCGGCGGCGAAGAAGTCGGGGGTCGCCCGGTGGGAGGAACCAGTCGCCCGGTCGCGGATCAGCTTCGCGGCGTCTCCGACGTATGCGAAGTTGGCGAACGTCGGGGAGTCCGAGAGGGCCGCGCCGCAGATCGCCGCGGCGACGTCCCCGGACTCGGGGAGCTGTCGCGGCCCATAGAGATCAGGGAGGTGGACGAACTCGACGTCGAAGATCGGCGGGCGGTGTAGGTACTCGAGCGCCGCGCGGTACGACACAAGGTGACTCCGCAGAATCTTACCCCGAGGGGAACCCGAGGTGATCTCGAGCGAGGAGACGACGACGAATCGCCGCAGCGACCGCGAGAGGATCCCACCGAGGCAGACCTCCGCCCCGAGACGGACGCGGTCGAGGCACTCCCGGTAGAGGACCAACTCCCGGCCCAGTGGGTGCCGGAGCGAAGCGTCGACGACGACCTCGACCGTCGCGAACTCGGGGGAGTCCGCGAACTCCACCCGATCCGCGCCCGGGTTCAGGAACCGCGGCTCCTCCTCCGGATCAAGCCAGCAGGACGAGGCGTCGTCGACGACTACCACCTCGTGATCCACCGCGATCAGCTCGTCGACCACGTGACTCCCGACGAACCCGCACCCCCCGAGGACCCCGATCCTCATCTGCTATTCCTCCTCCGCGGTTTCCTCCGCGCGGTCGTTCGGGTGGTCTCCAACCTCGGGTTGGACTCCACGTCCCCGTGGATCGTCTGCCGCTCGCGCCGCGCCTCAAGCTTCTCCGCCCGCTCCACCCGTCCGATCCCGGGGAGACCACCGTGCCCGTTCCGACAGACCATTCCCGAGGTCGTCCGGAACTGCGGCTCGAGGCATCGGGGACAGTACTCCGCCTCCTCCCGCGTCGTCTTGACCTCCGCCTCCGCCGACCCCTCGGGGAACGCCGCGCGGACGGTTATCGCCGAGTCCTCGTTCCAGGTCATGACGACGAACTCGGCCTCGGTCGGGACGAACTCGAGGAGGTTCGCCTTCGCCGCCTCGAGGACGTCGCGCAGCATGTCCGTGTCGTCCTCGTAGATCTGGTCGTCCTCGACCACGTACTCCGCCATTTCGGTCGTTCGGTAGACGTGGAGCACCCGCTCGCTCATCGTCTCCTCCCCCTGACTTTCCGCCTCTTCCGCGGTTTTCCGGTTCTCCGCGCTACCGTCCCCCTCGTCGGTTCGAACGGTTTAATCAGTATCTCCTGCGCCTCGACGTCGACGTCGACGAGATCGAACCAC
>JALGZR010000133.1:7474-13055 GCA_025774805.1 bacterium | reverse complement strand
ATGACGCGGGATCTCGAGGAGAGGATCCGCTCCCTGGGATACATCGAATGAGCCGGAGAGGGCGCGCGCGCGATCGCGCGACCCGGTGGGCCGTCGCGGCGATGGCGGCGGCCGCGCTTCTCGGACGGGGAGCCGGCTGCGGGGGGCCGGGAGCGCGGGAGGCACCTCCCGCAATCGTCCTCGTGACCCTCGACACGTTCCGAGCCGATCATCTGGGATGCGGCGGGAGCGCGGACGTCCGAACGCCCCACCTCGACCGTCTGGCTCGCCGGAGCCTGCACTGGTTCGATGCCGTGACCGGCATTCCGCTGACGACGCCCTCTCACGCGACGATCCTGACCGGGCGCTCACCCCGATCCCACGGGCTCCTCAAGAACCGGATGCGCCTGCCGGAGGGAGTGACCTCCGTCGCGGAGATCCTGAAGGCGAGCGGCTACCGGACCGGAGCCGTCGTTTCGAGTCGGATCGTCCTCGGTCCGGAATTCGGGCTCGATCGGGGTTTCGACGAGTACGAGGTGGTCGAGCCGGACCGTTACCCGGGATCGGGGGAGGGCGCCCGCACGACCGAGGCGGCCGTCGACTGGCTCGCGGAGCGGGGAGGCACCGGCTCCTTCCTGTGGGTGCACTACTTCGACCCCCACCTTCCCTACCTTCCGCCCGATCCGTTCGACCGCCTTCACGACGGGGACTACGACGGTCCCTATCACCGGACGGCCGAGCCGGTGCAGCAGATCTTCCACGATGCGGAGGCCGACGTCGATTTGCGCGACATCCGCCACCAGGCGGCGCTCTACGCCGCGGAGGTCTCCTTCGTCGATCGATGCGTCGGGGGATTGGTACGCGCGCGAGAGCAAGCGCGGGGAGTCCCCGAGAGCGCGCGCGAAGACGTCCTGCTCGTGACCGCCGACCACGGGGAGGGGCTCTTCGAGCACAACCGCTACCTCGGCCACGATCTGCTTCTGTACGAGACGTCGCTGCGCGTTCCCCTTCTGCTCGCGGGCGCGACGGGGAGACGCCCCGGCCTCGTGAAGGAAGGGGCGCGGACGAGGGACGTCGCACCGACGCTGCTCGGTCTCACCGGAATCGACGTGCCGCCGGAGATGGAGGGTCGCGACCTGCTGCGCGATTCCCCTCCCGCGGGGGAGGACGCTCTCTTCGTCGCGGAGTCGCACCCCTCGCGGGAGAAGGCGTCGTCGCTCTACGCGATTCGGACCGAGGAGCACAAGCTCGTCTGGTATCCGCGGCAGCGGCGGAAGGAGGGGTACGACCTCGTGCGGGACCCGGGCGAGCGGAACGACCTCTACGGCACCGAGCCATTCTGGGACGTGCTCTTCGGGGATCTCGGGCTCGACCTGAAGCGTCGTCCCGTGGGCCGGCCGCGGACCGTCGACGAGGAGACGGGCGGCGCGGACGCCGCCACCCGCGAGGCGCTCCGCTCGCTGGGGTACGTGGATTGAGGGCGGCGCTTCTCGCGGGCTCTCTCCTTCTCGTCGCCGGCTGCGAAACGGCCCCGCCCGGGCGCACGCTCGTCCTCGTCACGATCGACACGCTGCGCGCCGATCACCTCGGCGCCTACGGCTATCCGCGGGGCACGAGTCCCGCGCTCGACCGGTTCGCGGCGTCGTCGGTCGTGTTCCTCGACTGCCGCTCGGTCTCGTCGTGGACGATGCCGGCGATTGGGACTATCGCCACCGGTCTGCGGCCGAACCACCACGGGATGGTCTACTGGCACATGCCGCTGGCCGAGGGGACGGAGACCGTGGCCGAGGTCCTCGGGGACGCGGGCGTGGCGAGCGCGTTCTTCGGCAACTTGATTCCCCGGATGGAGGGCATCGAGCGCGGCTTCCACCGGTGGGAGACGTTCGAGGGGGACGACGACGCCGTGGTGGACGCCGCCGTCCGGTGGACCCGCTCCGAGAGAGGGGGCGACCGGTTCCTCTGGGTCCACCTCCTCTCGCCCCACGCCCCGTACGATCCCCGGCCGGGCACGAACCGTCCGGAGGCGGGCTTCGACCCGCGCACCCTCGCCTACGACGGGGAGATCCGCACGGTCGATACGCTCGTGGCCCGTCTGCTCGCCGCCCTCGACGCGGACGACGCCGTGCTGATCACCGCCGACCACGGCGAGATGCTCGACGAACGAGAGGAGCTGAACTACGGGCACGGGAACTTCCTGTACGAGGAACTCGTGCGTCTTCCCCTCGCCGCCCGCTTCCCCGGCCGCGCGCCGCGCCTCGAGGAGGGCACGGTTCTCCTCGCGGACATCCCGGTCACGATCTGCCGGTGGTTCGGCGAGGAGCCGCCGTCGGGGTCCTACGGAGTTTCGCTTCTTCCCGTAATCGCAGGACGGCGGCCGGTCCCACGCGACACGACGTTTGCGTTCATCACCGAGGACGATCCTCCGAAGCGCCGCGACCGCCGCTGGTCCGTCCGTACCGGAGACCTCAAGGCGGTCTTCAACCTTGACGAGAAAGACGTCCGCCTCTTCGACCTCGTCACGGACCCCCAGGAGATCCGCGACGTCTCCGCCGAGCACCCGGAGGCGATCGCCGCCGATCGCCGCGCCCTCGACGCCTGGCGCGCCGCGTCGCCCACCCCGACGATCCCCTATTGGCGGCAATTCTCCCGCGAGGAGATCCGGCGGCTCCAGAGCCTGGGGTATCTGAGGGGGGCGAGGTAAGACTCTGACCGTAACCGGCGCGGCGAGCGAGCGGGTGTTGCCGTCGCGTCGTCGAAAGGAGGCGGAGCCATGGGTAGCGGTACCTGCACTGCCCGTCGTGGTCTCGACCACCGTTCTTGCCGCGCTACCCGCCACCCTCGCTGGCTTCGCGTTCCTCAGCCTTCTCCCCCTCCCGCTTCCTCCGCCGGCTGTTGGCGATGAGCTGCGAGATGCCCATCGACAGGAAGTAGAGCGCGAGAACCGGCCCCGCCATGAGCACCTGCGAGGCGACGTCCGGGGGAGTGAGCATGGCGGAGAGGACGAAGACGAGGACGACGCCGTAGCGCCAGTACTTCTTGAGGAAGTCGGGGCCGATGATCTCCCACCAGGAGAGGAGCGCGATGACGAGGGGGAACTGGAAGACGACGCCGAACGCGAGGGTGAGACGGAAGACGAAGGCGAGGTAGTGCTCGCCGGTGAGCGAGGGACGGAGGCTCTCGGTGGCGAAGCCGAGGAGGAAGGCGATGGAGACGGGAAGGATCACGAGATAGGCGAACGCGGCCCCGACGTAGAAGAGGACGATCGACGAGAGGATCACCGGGACGAGGACGAGCCGTTCCCTCTGAAGCAGTCCGGGCACGACGAAGGTCCAGAGCCGCCAGACGATGATCGGCACGGCGAGGAAGAGCCCTAGGGCGAGGGAGACCTTGAGCCGGAGCATGAATGCCCCGGTCGGTGAGAGGAAGACGAGGCTGCCCGCCGGTTCCGTCGCGGGCTTGATGAGAACGTCGACGGCGCGCTCGGAGAAGAACCAGGCGAGGATCGCGGCGGCGAGCGCGGCGACGACCGACTGGATGAGGACGGCGCGCAGCTCGGTGAGATGCTCGAAGATGCCCATCTGGCCGCCCGGGTCGGGAGCGTCCGGCGCCGGAAGCTCTTCGCGGTCGAAGAGGTCGGGTTGGTCGTCCCTAGCCTGCATCTCTAGCCATCCGGGGATGTCCCCGCGACCGGCTCGAGCCGCTCGTCCACCGGTCCGGCGACCGCGAGGACCCCGGTCGAGGAGACGAGACGCTCCGCCGCGCGCTTCAGATCCACCGGCGTCAGGGCCCGCACGCGGTCCGCGTAGGTGTCGAGGTAGTCTTCGGGCCATCGGTAGTAGGCGCTCAGCGTCCAGAATCGGGCGAGGCGGCTGTAGGTCGTGAATCGGAGGGGAAACGATCCGGTCAGGTAGTCTTGGGCGTCGCGGAGCTCTTCGTCGGCGACTCCTTCGGCGACTCGCGCGAGCTCCGCGCGGATCGCCTCGACGGCCTCGCGTGCGTTTTCGGGGCGTGTGCCCACGTGAACGGTGAAGAACCCGCCGCCGGAACGCTCGTAATTCCGGCTGTAGACCGAGTAAGCGAGTCCTCGGTTGTCCCGGATCTCCGTGCCCAGACGGGAGCGGATCGCGCTGCCCCCGAGGATCTGATTCATCGCGATGCCCGCGAGGCGATCGGGATCGGTCGCGCAAAAGCCCGGTCCGCCGTAGAGGATCTTCACCTGGCCCTTCTCCGGCCGGGTGTCGACGAGTGACCGCTCCATCCGTGCCGAGGGAAACTCGGGAGTCGTCTCCCCCGTTCCGTCGGGACGGGGCAGCGTCCCGAACCGCTCCTGCAGCCGCCGTCGCGTGGCGTCCTCGTCGAAGTCCCCGACGATCGCGAGTTGGGCCCGGTCGGGACGGTACGTCCGCGCATGAAAGGCGCGGACCTCGTCGTCGGTGACGGCCGCAACGCCCTCTTCGGTTCCGTGCGGGAGGTGTCCGTACGGGTGTCCACGCGCCACCCCGCGAAAGAAGAGATCCTCGGCGACGTCGTCGAGGTCGTCCCGGCGGGCGTGCAGATCGCTGAGCGCGAGGGCGCGCGCCGTCTCGAGGTCCTTCCCGCGGAAGCCGGGGTCCCGCAGGAGATCCGCGATCAGATCGAGCCCGGTGTCCAGATGTCGGGCGAGGAACTGCGCGTTCGCGTGGACGAGCTCCGCTCCGGTGGTGAGGTGGAAGCTGCTCCCGAGATTCTCGAAGCGCCGGGTGAACTTGACGAAGTCGAGCGCGCTCGTGCCGCGCTCCATCGTGTCGGCGGTCAGCGTGGCGAGCCCCTGCCGGTCGGGAGAGTCGAAGCGCGATCCCGCCTCGAACAGGAGAGAGACGGCGACACCGGCATCGGTCCGGTCGGGCAGGAGATGCACCCTCATCCCGTTGTCGAGCTCGCCGCGACGAACGGCGGCCGATGTGGTCAGCCCGGAGCGGAATCGCCGCCGGGGACAGATCACCCCGTGCAGCGACGGGCCGGCTCCCGGAGGACCACTCCATGCCGCGGTCGTCGTCTCCACCCCGGCGCGCGCCGAGCCGTTTCCCCCCATCGGCTCGAGCCGGGCGATGCCGCAGCGATCGCGCCGGAAGACCCGCTCGGCGGTCTCGCGGATCTCGGAGGCCGTGAGCGAGCGGAGGTTTTCCACGATTCGATCCGCGTAGCCGACGTCGCCGTGGGCCTCGTGCCACCCGAGGACGAAGCCCCGGTTCGAGGGGCCCTGGTTCGAGAAGAGGTGGTTGGCCTCGATCTGGTGGAGGGTGCGGTCGAGCGCGTCGGGAGCGAGCTCCTCACCGCCGAGTCTCTCGAGCTCACCCCAGACGATCTCCTCGATCTCGTCGAGCGGAACCCCCGCGTTCGCCTCCACGGTGACCGTGAACGCCGACGGATCCTCCTTCGGATGGTAGTAGGCGTGGACGTCTCCGGCCTTGTGCGTCTCGAGCAGTGCGAGATCGAGTCGCGAGGTCCGCGTTCCCGACAAAACGTGGGCGAGGAGGAGCAGCGCCTCCGACTCCCGACTGCGGATCTCCGGCGCCCGCACCATCAGGTGGAGCTGGGGCAGGGACACCGGACGGGCGACCTC
>JALGZR010000133.1:0-7469 GCA_025774805.1 bacterium | reverse complement strand
GACCTCGACGCGCGTCACCGCGCGCAGGGGAGGCTCGCGGGGAATCCGCCGCTCGATCGGATCGGAGGGCGTGAGGGCGCCGAAGTGCTCCTCGGCCGCGGCGAGAACCTCGTCGGGCCCCACGTCGCCGACCACGACGAGGGCCGCGTTGGCCGGAGCGTAGTAGCGGCGGTAGTGCGTCATGAGATCGTCGCGCGTCACGGCCCGGATGTCCGCCTCCCAACCGATGATCGGCCACCGGTAGGGGCTCTCGCGGAAGGTCGCGGCGGTCAGCTCCTCGGAGAGCTCGACCGCCGGGATGTCGAGATACATCATCCGTTCCTCGAGGATGACCTGTCGCTCCGACTCGAGCTCGTCGGGGTCGATCGCCAGATTCAACATCCGCTCCGCCTCGATCTCAAGTGCGAGCTTCCAGCGATCCCGGGCGAACACCTCGAAGTACATGGTCACGTCTTCGGACGTGAATGCGTTCAGGTCGCCTCCGTTCCGCTCGACGATCGCCGCGACCTCCCCCTTGCCGTACTTCTCGGTTCCCTTGAACATCATGTGCTCGAGGATGTGGCTGATGCCGGTCACTCCCGGCCGCTCGTCGCGGGATCCCACACGATAGACCACCCCGGAGAAGACGACCGGGCCCAGGCCCCGGCGCTCCGTCACTACGGTCAGGCCGTTGTCGAGGGTTCGAACGGTGATGGACTCGTCTCGGATCATTCTCCGTCCTTCCGCCGGGCCTCGAGGACCCGCTTGATCTCGTCCATGAAGTGATTCACGTCACGGAAGTCGCGGTACACGCTCGCGAACCGCACGTAGGCGATCTGGTCGAGCCGGGCGAGCTCCTCCATTACCGACTCGCCGATCGCGCGGCTCTCGACCTCGCTCTGTCCCATGGCCTGGACCCGGCTCTCGACCCGATCGATCAGACCTTCGATCTCTTCGAGAGGAATCGGTCGCTTTTCGCAGGCCTTCGAGATTCCCACCGACAGCTTCTCTCGGAGGAAGGGCTCGCGGCACCCGTCCTTCTTGATGACGAGAAGCTGCGTGCGTTCGACGTACTCGTAGGTCGTAAAACGCGCTCCGCAGGCGAGGCACTCGCGCCGGCGTCGAATCGCAGCACCGTCCCGGGCCGCCCGGGAATCGACGACTTTGTTCTCCGGGCTGGAGCACGAGGGACACCTCATTCTACGGCGCTTCCCCTCGGGTCCATCTTCCGGCCGCTTCCGGCCGGTGCCTCGGGCGATCGGGCCCGCGGCGGCGCATCGAGCACGGGCTCGATCTCCCAGCCCTTGTCCTTCCGCTGGATGCGCGCCGCCCCGATGTCCGGATCGTGCTCGAAGATGACGGTCCACTCCTCGTCGGCCGCCTGCGGCAGGAACGACTCCTTGAACGCGACGGTGTCGAGGGGATAGAGGTCGAAGCCCATCACCCACGGCGGGGGAACGTGGGCGGCCGTCGGCATGTTGTCCGTCGGGTAGAAGGCCCGCTCGCCGTCCGAGTCGAGAAGCACCCCGACGAGAGCGCGGACGTGCCCCTTCATCACCCGCCGCGTAACTCCCGGCACGATCTCGAGATCCCCCTCCACCACTTCCAGGAGTCCCGCGTTCTCGAGGGGGGCCCAGTTGTCGGAGATGTAGCTCGCCCGGGAGCGTACCGTCGGATTCTCGGCGTCGAACAGCTCGTTCCGCTCCACGAGGTGGCGCGCGTTCGGGAAGACCGGAACCACTCTCCCCTCTTCGTCGAGGCGCGTCGCCCCGCCCGCGTGGTCGAAGTGGAGGTGCGTGAAGACGACGATGTCCACGTCCTCCGGAGAGATCCCGTGCCCGGCGAGCGACGTCACGATGTCGGTCTCGTCCCCCACGCCGTAGAGGTCGGGGAACCTCCCCTTCTCCTTCCGTCCGATGCCCGCGTCCACCAGGACCGTCTTTCCGCCGGCGCGGATGAGCAGCGGGTGCACCCCGAGCGTGATCCGGTTCCGGTCGTCGGCAGGGGCCCGCATCGACCAGAGCGGCTTGGGCACCACGCCGAACATCGCGCCGCCGTCCAGGAGGAACGTTCCGTCAGAAACCAGGTGCCATTCGATCGTGCCGGTCTTCATCGTCCTCTCCCGCGGCGCTTCGGCCAGCGCCGGAGCGCCTCCACGAGAAGCCGAACCCCGAAGCCGGTCGCGCCGTTCTTGGTCTCTCGCCGGTCGTAGGACACGCTGGCGATGTCGAGGTGCGCCCAGGGCACGTCTCGGGTGAAGCGCTGGAGGAAGGCGGCCCCGGTGATCGTTCCCGCCCCCCAGGGTCCGGTGTTCCGCACGTCGGCGACGGGGCTGTCGACGTCCTTACGGTACCCGGCCCAAAGCGGAAGCGGCCACACCCGCTCCCCCGACCGCTCACCGGCTTCCCGCAGGCGCTCCACGACTCCGTCGTCGGTGCCGAGCACGGCGCACGCCCGGTCGCCGAGCGCGTAGTAGGCGGCGCCGGTGAGCGTGGCGATGTCGATCAGGGCGCGCGGAGAGTACTTGTCGATGCCGTAGTCGATCGCGTCCGCGAGAACGAGCCGTCCCTCGGCATCGGTGTTTTGGACGTCGATCGTCTGGCCGCTGCGCGAGCCGATGACGTCGCCCGGTCGGTAGGACGTACCCGACACGCTGTTCTCCACCGCCGGGACGATCCCGACGAGCGGAAGCGGAAGATCGAGCGTGGCGGCGGCCCGCAGCACGGCGAGGACGACGGAGCCTCCGCACTTGTCGAACTTCATCCCGACCATGCTGGAGGTCGGCTTGAGGCTCAGCCCGCCCGTGTCGTAGACGAGGCCCTTGCCCACGAGGACGATCGGCTCCAGGTCGACGCCGGGATCGTACTCGAGGACGATCAGTCTCGGGTCCCGGGCCGAGCCCGCTCCGACGGTGCGGATGGCCTCCATCCGCTCGCGCGCGAGGCGGGTCCCGGCGAGGACGCGGCACGCGAGTCCCGCCTCGGCGGCGATCTCCTTCGCCCGCTCCGCCATCTCGGCCGGCCCCATCCGGTTCGCCGGCGTGTTCGCGATCTCCCGCGCGAGGAGGACCGAGTCGCCGAGGGCCCGTCCGTGCGCGATCCCCTCGTCCACGCGGGCGAGCGACCGGGCGCCGTCGGCGAGAAACAGGTACCGCCCCGCCGGCGATTCCTTCTTCGTGGTGGCGGCCGTCCACCGGTAGGTTCCCTCGAGCAGACCGTCGATCGCCGCGGCCACGTTCTCCGCGAGCGCCGCCCCCGAGCCGAGCGACGGCTCGGCCCAGACGGCGACCGAGTCGATGCGGCGGAAGAGCGGGTCCTTCGAGGCCTTGGCGAAGGCACGACGCACGCCGACCGACTCGGGCTCCTCGCCGGATCCGAGCCGGAGCAGCAGGATCCTCGGATACCGCTCGATCCGGCAGACGCGGAGTGTGACGACGGATCCGACCTCCCGCTCGAAATCTCCGAGGTCGAGGGCCCGCGCCACCGCGTCGGCGACGCCCTTCCCCAGGCGGGCGAGCCGCGCGGGGACGCCATGCGCCGATTCGGCGATCGGGACGACGAGGAGGTCGGCCCCGATCGATTCGTCCGTGGCCGTTCGGTGGGAGAGAAAGACGGGCATGACTCCTCCTTCTCCGGCAGGAGCTTCGAGCCGAGAACGGGGGGCGAAGCGACGACGGGCGCCGCCCGTTCAGTTCTCGTCGGCTTGCGCCTCCAGCCAGCGCTCCGCGTCGAGGGCGGCCTGGCAGCCGGTCCCGGCCGCGGTGATCGCCTGTCGGTAGGTGTGGTCGGCGACGTCACCGCAGGCGAAGACGCCCTCGACACTCGTCGGGGTCCCCCGCCCGGGAAGGCGAACGTAGCCGTTCTCGTCGAGATCGATCTGACCCGCGAACAGCGAGGTGTTCGGGACGTGGCCGATCGCGATGAACAGCCCCTTGATCGGGAGCTCGGAGAGCTCGCCGGACTTCACGTTCTCGAGCGAGACGCCGCGCACGAGTCCCTGTTCGTCTCCGAGGATCCGGTCGACGACGGAGTCCCAGTGAAACTCGATCTTCTCATTCTTGCGGGCACGCCCCTGCATGATCTTGGAGGCCCGGAGCTCGTCCCGGCGGTGGATGAGGTGCACCCTCTCCGCAAACCGGGTCAGAAACATGGCCTCTTCCAGAGCGGAGTCGCCGCCCCCGACGACCGCGATCTCCTGGCCGCGATAGAAGAACCCGTCGCAGGTGGCGCACGTCGAGAGGCCGTGTCCGATGAACGCCTCTTCCCCTTCGAGCCCCAGCAAACGGGCGTTCGCGCCGGTCGAGATGATGAGCGCGTCGCACGTCAGTTGCCCCTCGTCGTAGATGATCCGGAACGGGCGCTTCGAGAGGTCGACCTCGGTGACGTCGCCGCGGAGGAAGCTCGTCCCGAAGCGTTCGGCCTGCGCCCGGAACTTCCCCATGAGATCGGGGCCTTGTACACCCTCGGGAAAGCCGGGAAAGTTCTCGACGTCGGTCGTCGTCGTGAGCTGCCCACCGGCCTGTATTCCCTCGATGACGATCGGCTCCAAGTCGGCCCGGGCCGTGTAGATGGCCGCGGTCAGCCCGGCCGGCCCCGACCCGATGATCGCGACGGCGGAGTGGGCCATCTCTTCTCCTCGAGGTTGACGGCAGTTCGGCGGAGAGTATCAGCCCCGGGACGTTCCGACAAGGCGGCCGGCGGCGGAGGTGGTGGGAGAGTAAACGGGCGGGAAATCAGCCGTCGCTTCCGATGCACTCGGAGGGACAGCTGTCGGCGGCCTCTTCACACTGGGAGATCTCGTCGTCGTCCTCGGGCTGCCGGCCGACGAAGGACTGACCCGCGTCCTCGTTCCGGAAGAAGATCCCGGGCGCGATCTCGCTGCAGAGGCTGCAGTCGTCGCAGTCTTCGTCGACGTACCAGGGACCGGACACGTTCTTGGGGAGCTTTCGCATCTTGTCGGCCATCGGGCGCTCCAGGCTTGGACGTGGATCGCTGCGCCCTCGATCTCGGAGGATGCGGTCCGCTGCCCTCGGGCTTGGGGCTCGTCCCCCGGCGAGAGCCGTCTCCACAGGCTACGGAGGAGAGAACGTCCGTCAAGAGCGACCCGGATCAGCCCTCCTCGCCGTCGTTCCCGATGGCCTCGACCGGGCAGCTGTCACGGGCCTCCTCGCACTGCTCCCGCTCCTCGTCGGTCTCCGGTTGCTTGTAGACGAAGGAGTTTCCCTCTTCCTCGTCGCGCTCGAAGTTCTCGGGAGCGATCTCGCGGCAGAGGTCGCAGTCGATGCACTCGCTGTCCACGTAGAAGGGCCCCGGCCGGTTCGTCTCCAACCGGTTCGCGCGTTCCGCCATCTCATCCCTCCCTTCGGACTTCGCCGGCCCGCCGACGATCGGAGCTTAGCCCGGACCATTCATGAAGATCGTCGCGAGATTGCGGAACCGCGATCGCGGCAGATCATTCATGAATCGTCCGGGCTTGCTCGCGACGCCTCCCGATCCTCTCCCGCAGATCTTCGATCCAGGCCTCTTCGATCGCGATCCGGCCGATCGGGGGGGTGGTTCCCCGCGGCCCGTGGAAGTCCGACCCGCCGGTGCGGGCCAGGCCGTTCGCGATCGCGTACGCGTCGAACGCCGCACGGGTCTTGCGGCCGTGGAGCGGATGGAGGATCTCCACTCCATCGAGCCCGGCCTCGACGAGGGGATCGAAGGACTCGGGCTCCCCGTAGATCCCGGGATGCGCCGCGACCGCGACTCCTCCGGCCGCCTGCACGCGGGCGATCGTCTCGCCCGGGTCGAGACGGACCTTCTCGACATAGGCCGGACGATCCTCGCCCAGGAACTCCAGAAAAGCCTTCCGGATGGTGCTCACGTGACCGGCCTCGACCAGAGCCTTCGCAACGTGGGGCCGCCCGATCGCCCCCTCGCCCGCGTGGCGCTCCACCGACCCCATCGTGATCGGCGCGCCGAGCCGGGCGAGAACCGCGACCATTCGCTCCGCCCGGGTCCGTCTCCCGTCCCGGCAGCGTCGCAGAACCTCCCGGAGATCCGCCGACGTCGGATCGAATCCGTAGGCCAGCAGGTGCAGATCGACGCCGCGCCACGTGGAGATCTCGACGCCGACGATCACCCGGACGCAGAGCTCCTCCCCGGTCGCCTGAGCCTCCTCCAGCCCCGCGATCGTATCGTGGTCGGTCAGGGCGACCGTCGACAGCCCGGCTCGCTTCGCCTCGCGCACGAGTCGGGCCGGGGTCCACTCTCCGTCCGATCGGACGGAGTGCAGGTGGAGATCTCCTCCGGTCATCCGTGGCCCCTCCCCGCCCCGGGGGGACGGTTCGAGATTCGAGGGGCGGGTTCGATCGACGCGAAGGCTGCATTCCTCACCAGGCTCGTCGCGAGGCTGGGGATGGTCGTGTCCGGCGAGGAGATGGAGGGCCTTCGCCGGAGGCGGGGCCGGAGCCTCGTCGCAGGGCGGAAGCGCCGCAACGACGACGCCAGGCGCGACTTGCCGCTGCCGCAGCAGAGGCTGGTGAGGTATGCAGCCAAGGACGGCTCCGGGGTGGGTTGGGGCTCGCTTGTCGCTCCGGGGGGGCCGATCCTATAGTGGACCGGGGGCTGGCACCGGCCGGCCCCCGAGGCGACCGTGGACTATAGAGTCGTCGGCCCCCCCCGGACAAGCCCCGGGGGGTCGAGCGGAGGCCCGGCATGAAGCTCCTGCTGCTGACCGGACTCATCGGGTTGATGTTGGCCGGGCTCTGGATCGGCCTCTGGATCGGGATCCGACGGATCTCCCGCCTCCGCGCCCGCGTCGAAGAGATGAAGCGGCTCCACGACCGGCGTTTCTACCCTCTCCAGAGAAGAGTCTCCCAGGTCGAGTCGGCGATCGGAGCGATCGAGTTCGACCGGAGGCGGGAGCGAGGGGAGATCCGCTTCGAGCCGGAGATGACGCTCGGCGAGTTGATGGCCGTGCATCCGCGCGTGCGGGAGATTCTCGCCTTCTACGGTCTCACCCGGGATCGCGGGAGCCACGAGACCGAGGACTCCACGCTCGCGCGAGCATGCGCGGACGCCGGGGTCGACGCTCAGCAGGTGCTCGAGGCTCTCTACCGATTCGCGGCCGATCCCTCCCACCCGATCGCAGGGCTCTCCGAACGAGGCGGCTCCCGCCTCATGGTGCGTTTCCGGCCATCCCGCAACTGAGCGGCCACGGGAACTCCGATCCGAGCGGAACCGCAGGATCGGTCAGTTCTGCCCCGGGTCCGAAGGCCGCAGATCGGAGTACCGCACCAGGGTTCGCGCCCGGAGCTCGCGCGCGCTGCCGAGCGAGTTGAGGGTCTCACGGACCTTCTCCCAGCGGGCGAGAGAGCCCGGCCGCGCGAGCCAGTCGAGCTTGCGCTTGAGGCTCACCGGCAGGTGCATCGCGATCGTGTGGAGAAGCTCCAGCCCTCCGTCCTCGTTCGGATCGCCGAAGAGCCGATCGCGCAGCGACTCGAGGGC
>JALGZR010000267.1 GCA_025774805.1 bacterium | reverse complement strand
CCCTGACCACGCCCGTCGGCGGGGGATTCCGGAGCCTGAACGTCACGCTGCGACAGACGCTCAACCTCTACGCCTGCGTCCGGCCCGTCCGTTACTTTGCGGGCGTGCCGAGCCCGGTCCGGGCGCCGGAAAAGATGAACGTCGTGATCTTCCGGGAGAACACCGAGGACGTTTACGCCGGGATCGAGTGGCGCGAGGGAACGCCGGAGGCGCAGAAGCTGATCGACTTCCTGAAACGGGAGTTATCGAAAGAGGTCCGGAAGGACTCGGGGATCGGCATCAAGCCGATCAGCATCACCGGAACGAAGCAGCTCGTCCGGAAGGCGATCCGGTACGCGATCGACCGGGGACGGAGGAGCGTGACGTTCGTCCACAAAGGAAACATCATGAAATTCACCGAGGGGGCGTTCCGGGACTGGGGTTACGAGCTGTCGCGGGAGGAATTCGGGGAGCAGACCGTGACCGAAAACGACGTATGGGAGGTCCATGGCGGGAAGGTACCCGAGGGAAAGATCGTCATCAAGGACCGGATCGCCGACTCGATGTTCCAGCAGATCCTCACCCGGACCGACGAGTACGACGTCCTGGCGATGCCGAACCTGAACGGAGACTATCTTTCCGACGCTGCGGCGGCGCAGGTCGGCGGGCTCGGGATGGCGCCGGGCGCCAATATCGGCGATCATGTCGCCCTCTTCGAGGCGACGCACGGGACGGCGCCGAAGTACGCCGGGCAGGACAAGGTGAATCCCGGCTCGCTGATGCTCTCCGGCGTCATGATGCTCGAGTATCTCGGCTGGCAGGAGGCCGCCGATCGCGTGATCCGGGGCATCGAGAATACGATCCAGCAGAAGCGTGTCACGTACGACCTGGAGCGTCAGATGGAGGGGGCGACCCTCCTCAAGTGCAGCGAGTACGCGGAAGCGATCGTCGAAAACATGGGGTAATTGCTCAAACGCGTCTGGAATAAGATCCGTTCCCTCAACCTCCGTGACCTCCTGGCACGGGACGATGACGACCTTCTGGTTCGGCTCGAGGAACGGCTGATCACGGCCGATTTCGGTATGGAGGCCACGGCGCGGATTATGGGGGCAGTCACCTCCCGATCCAGCCGGGGTGGGAACGGGGTACGGGAGGCCCTCCTCACCGAGGTTCGTTCGATCCTGGACCGCGACGGGATCGACATCTCCCTGCACGATCCCTCCCGCGTCGACGGTCCGTCGGTGATCCTACTGGTCGGTCGGCGCCGCGGAGCAGTTGGTCGTGTGGGCGAAACGGCTGGGTTGTGATGTCCTGCGGCAGAAGATGGGTGCGGATCCGGCCTCCGTCGTTTATGACGGGATCGAGGCGGCCCGGAGCCGAGGGATCGACGTCGTCCTCTGCGACACGGCGGGCCGGCTCCACACGAAGGGATCGCTGATGGAAGAGCTGAAGAAAATCCGGCATGTCTCGACGAAGCTCGTTCCATCCTCACCTCACGAGACCCTCCTCGTCCTCGACGCCACAACGGGTCAGAACGCGAGACGTCAGGCGGAGGAATTTCACGAGGCCCTCGGGCTCACCGGAATCGTCCTCTGCAAGATGGACGGCACCTCGAAAGGAGGGATCGTGGTCTCCATCATGGACCGGCTCGAGATCCCGGTCAAGCTGGTCGGCGTCGGCGAGCGTCTGGACGATCTCTTGCCATTCGAACCCGCATCCTTCGCGGTGCATCTTCTCGGGCTTTCGGGAGATCCCGAAACCGAGATCCCTTCGCCGCGGAACGATCCCACCCAATCGCCATGAAATCCAGGTCGGGCAGGCCGGCGGAATATACCCTGGATTCTCCCGTTCAGTACCTTCCCGGGGTCGGGCCCTCGCGCGCGAAGCTCTTCGAGAAACTGAACCTCCGGACCGTTCGAGACGTCCTCTACTTCTTCCCCCGGCGATACATCGACGTTTCGTCCATCCAGGAGATCGCGAGTCTGCAGGAAGGCGACCGGACGACGATCCTCGGCCGGATGGTCGCCAAGTCGCTTCAGCGAACGCGCCGCGGCCTTTCGATCCTGACCCTTCTGGTGGAGGACCGGACCGGCCGGATCGAGTGCGTCTGGTTCAACCAGCCCTTCCGGCAGAAGGAGTTCTCGAGGGGCGATTTCCTCTTCCTTCACGGCGAGGTCCGCCGGTATCAGCGGCTGCAGTTCCACCCGAAGGAATGGAACGTGGTCCAGGGGGAGGCCCTTCGTGCGGAAGACGGGACCGGGGGCCTGATCCCGATCTATCCCGCCACGCAGGGTCTCAATCACAAGGCGATCCGTCGGGTGGTTCGCATCGCTCTCGAGCGCACGAAGTCAACGATCGAGGAGACCTTTCCCGAATCCATGCTGCGGTCGCGCCGATTCCCCGGCCGGCGGGAGTCGATCGGGCAGATGCACGCGCCCGACAACCTCGAAGCCCAGGAGAAGGCTAGACGCCGGCTCGTGTACGAGGAATTCCTCTATCTTCAGCTGATTCTGGCCATGCGCCACCGGTTCCGGAAGGCGAGGGCGAGCGGGATCGCCTTCCACCCGGTCAACGATCTCGTCGCCGCGCTCTACCGGAAGCTCCCCTTCGAGTTGACGGCCGCCCAGAAGCGGGTCATCCGGGAGATCTTCGACGATATGGCATCTACCGCGGCGATGAGCCGCTTGATCCAGGGCGACGTGGGATCCGGTAAGACAATCGTCTCGCTCTTCGCCCTGCTGCGGGCGGTGGAGAACGGCTTCCAGGGGGCCCTGATGGCCCCGACCGAGATCCTCGCCGATCAGCACCACCGCAAGCTGACGGCTCTCCTTCACGGCGTGGACGTTCGAGTCGAGACCCTGACGGGAAGCCTCGAGGTCCGGGAGAAAGACCGGATCCGGGAAACGATCCGTTCCGGAGAGGCGAAGCTCATCGTAGGGACCCACGCCCTTATACAGGACGAGGTCGAGTTCCAGCGGCTCGGGCTCGTCGTCGTGGACGAACAGCACCGCTTCGGTGTGAACCAGCGCGTCCGGTTGATGGAGAAGGGGAAGAATCCCGACTGCCTCGTCATGACGGCCACGCCGATCCCCCGATCCCTCGCCCTCA
>JALGZR010000266.1 GCA_025774805.1 bacterium | reverse complement strand
GCCACGTGGCCTCCGCCCCCGGAGAGACCCACGCTAACCTCTCCGGGAGGCTCCGCCGGTCGATCGGTTGGAAGGTCTCCGGAACCCACGAGATGGAGTGGGGCTACGGGGTCGTCCAGAAAAAGGACGAGGCCCCCTACTACGCCCCCTACGTGGAGGAGGGGACGACCCGGATGGACGCTCGTCCCAGCTTGGGGAACGCGGTGAGGGTGGTTGGAGATCGGGTCGGAGGGCACTTCGCTCGAATGTTCGAGAGGGAGAGGGCCAAGCTGTGAAGGCCTCCGACGTCGTGACCCAGCTGAGGGTCCTGCTTCCCCAGTTGACGGGGGTCCTGACGGACGAGGTGTCCGTGAGGTCCCTCTCCAGGAGCGGAACCACGATCACCGCCACTTGTGAGGACGACCACGGGCTCGAGCTCGGCCAGGCGGTCAACGTTTCTGGGGCGGTGGTCCCGATCCCCATCGACCCCCTCACGAGGAGCGGAACGGTGGGGACCCTGGTCACCACGAGTGATCACGACCTCACAAACGGGATCGCCCCCACGGTGGAGATTTCTGGGGCCAACGAGGCGGAGTTCAACGGGACCTTCGTCAGGACCAACGTCGACAATCGGCGGACGATCAAGTTCGTCATGGCCGACTCAGGGGCCACGCTCGCGACCGGGTCTCCTGTCCTTCTCGGCGCGGAGTCCGCCCTCCGGGACTACAATTCTCTCTACGAGGTGACGGAGATCCCAAGCGCCGCGAAGTTCTCCTTCACGAGCGGCCTGGCCGATCCCGTTGGGACCATCGTCGCCAGGACCAACCCGCGGATTGCCTCCGTGGTGGACGTGGAGCAGGCCGTCAAGGGCTACACGAGCAAACAGCCCGGCGAGCTCTGGCTCTTCGTGGCCCTCGGGGACGTCTTCGCGAGCAAGTCCCGCGCGAATCAATCCGACGCGGTCTCCTTCCAGGGGAGGGGCGCGGAGTACCGCCAACAGGTGATCCAACCCTTCACAGTTTTCCTCTTCGTCCCAGTCTCGGACTCGGTCGCCGGAGCGGTGGGCCGAGATGAGGCGGAGGACCTCTTCCGCCCCCTCTGCCAGTCACTCCTCTTCAGCCGGTTCGGCTCGGGCCTGGGCGCTGAGGCCCTGGGGACTGTTCAGTTTGTCTCGCACGGGTTCTACCACTATAATTCTGCCGTCTACGTCCATGCCTTCGCTTTCCAGCAGGTCGTGGACTTGACGGACGTGGACACGGTCGGGCCCGACATCGACGTGGCTTTCAGGGACATCGACCTGACCCTGGCCTTCGAGCACGGGACCGAGGAGATCGCGAGCTCTATCGACCTCGACGACGAGCCGCTACCATGAGGGCCGAAGCATGAGCACCGTCCGGATCCAGGTGAACAAGGCCCTCCCGGGCCACCCGGTGGGGAAGATCGTCTCCGTAGCCGCGGACTCGGAGGGGACCCCTCTCGACCTTCAGTGGAGGCGACGGCTGAAGGACGCCCGGATCGACAACTGCTGCGAGATCGTTGCCCCCGTCGCGCCCCGAGCGCGGAGGCGGGCGCGGCGTGAGGTGATCGAGCCCCCGGAAGGGCGCGACCCCGAAAAAGGTGAGGAATCATGAGCGGAAGCACCATTCGACAGCCCTCGGTTACGGTCTCCCTGACGAGCGCGGATCAGGTCGTCCAGAACACACCCCACCGGGTCCTGATCGTGGGTCAAATGATTTCAGGAACCGCCACGACCAAGGAACTTCAGGAGAACATCGCGAGCTCTGGGGCCCCGGAGAACGATCTTTTCGGCGAGGCCTCCCAGATCGCCGCCATGATCCGAGGCTTCAAGGCTATCAACAAGCTCACCCGGCTCGACGCGATCGGGATCGACGATCACGCGAGCGGGGTTCCCCGCGAGGTGGACTTCACGATTGCCGGCACTCCCGCCGCGGGGACCCTCACCGTGGTCGCGGGCTCCGAGGTGAACCACTCCTACGCGATCACGGTCGCGGCCACCGATACCGTGACGGACGTCGCGGACGCGATCACCACCGCGATCACCGCGGACACCAAGTGTCCCTTCTCCTGCTCGAACGTGGCCGGCGCGGTGACGCTCCTGGCCAAGAACGACGGCCTCGTGGCGAACGACCTCGGGGTCGAGGTCCTGGTCGGTGACTCGGGCTGCACGGTGGCAGCCATCACCGACAATCCCGCTGGGTCCCAGGACCCCACCCTCACGGACGCGCTTGACAACGCCACTGGGCGCTACCAGGGGATCGTCTGGGCGTGGGGGCAGGACACCTCCGACCTCGAGACCTACCTCGCCGCCCGGTGGAACGCCACTGACGAGGTCCTCGACGGCGTGGGATTCGTCGTCTTGCAGGACACCTACGCGAACCTGCTCACTGCGCTCGATCCGGGCTACAACGACCAGAACATCGTGGTCTTCGCGGAGAAGAACGAGGACGAGACCGGGATCTACTTGGGGCCCTCGATGAACGAGGCGAGCTACGTCAAGGCCTCCATGTTCGCAGCCATCCGGGCGCTCAGGCTCACGGTAGACGCGGCGGTCGGCCAGTACGTGACGAGCTCCGCGAGCCTCGACCAGTTCGGGGGGCCGGCTCATGCCTCGCTCCCGTACTTC